>NZ_SGTU01000328.1:0-495 GCF_005435195.1 Halorubrum sp. SP3
TCCCACGCATCGCTCGGGGCACACCCCCAACGATGCCGGTGTTGTCTCTACGACAGCACCCACGCACAATTCCTTTCGGACGTTACGCGAGGAGTGACGTCTCTGCTCGTTTGTGACCGGTAACGCAACGGCTTCTGTTACAGCCTCAAAGCTTCAGCTGCCTCCTTACGAGCGGCTGAATTGCTTCTACGATCGCATGTCCGCACCCCGGATATTGTGAAAAATAGGCACAAGATATTTTCCCAGTATGTCACACGTTCCAGATATGCCCTCCCGCCGGAATTTCCTCGCAGGAGTGAGCGTCGTAGGTGCTGTCGGGGTGGCAGGCTGCGTCAGTTCGGTCGACACAACGACAGGACGTGTTTTCGTGAAATCAATCAATGTCGAGGCGACCGCTTCCGATGGGAACGCGACCAGAATCGACCTACTCACCGTGCTGTTCGAACGCTCGGAGAATGTCCTCCACGGGCAATATGATCCCGAATACGTCGGGTC
>NZ_SGTU01000329.1:0-493 GCF_005435195.1 Halorubrum sp. SP3
GGGCGATCTTCTCGGCGTCGACGTTCACCTCGCCCATGTCGTTCAAGATGACGGCGATCCGCCGGTCCCCCGGGTTCGAGAGGAGGTGGTTCACGAGCGTTGTCTTCCCGGCGCCGAGGTAACCGCTGAGGACGGTGACCGGGATGCGCGCGTCTGTCATGTGTGCTACCAGTGACCACGGCTGTATGAAACGATCGATCGGGTGGGTCGGGGAACGTTCATCCGTCCCACCGCCGTACCGCGAGGCGATGGACCTGAGCGAGTCGACCGTGCGGGACCGCGCACGGGCGTACGCGGAGACGGAGCCGCTGTACGACGTGGAACGCCAGCACGTCGAGACGGTCCCGAAGACGTTCGCGAGCGACGAGTACGGGCGCCGCGACGCGCAGTGGATCGTCCGGTGGTACTTCCGGCGGTACCTCGGCGAGTACCCGGACCGGGAGCGGCGGGAGCGCGAGGACGCCTTCCGCGACAACGACTTCGGCGACGTGAT
>NZ_SGTU01000330.1:0-492 GCF_005435195.1 Halorubrum sp. SP3
GATCAGGAAGTCAAAGCTGTGTTCGACGAAGTGGTGAACCGGCATCGGAACAGCTCCCAGAACAGTCCCAGCGCCAATCAGTGACCGTAGAACAAGCACCCCAACCGCGGCGCTGATCAGTCGGTACTGGCCGGTCTGGCGGCGTCGATACGCGACGAGGCTCACGACGAAGAGCGCGCTGGTTCCGATTCCGGCACACGCGATGACGGTCAGCAGTACGGGCGACCCCTGAACGGTCAATGGCACGAAAGCCGAGAAGACGGCCCGAACGATGAGCGACGCGATCACGACACTGGCCAGTATGCGTTGGGAGTGATAAGAAGACACGGGGCAAAACGTTCTCATGGGAGGAAAGCCCCCGACAGGTTTTATCTCTCAGCCGATTACAGGCGAATACTCACGATGGCGACGACCAGAGGTCGGGTGCGACGACACGTCCGCGAGACGCCTGGTGTCCACTTCAACCAGGTGACACGCGATCTGGGCATCGCC
>NZ_SGTU01000331.1:0-229 GCF_005435195.1 Halorubrum sp. SP3
TCGTCGCGTAATTAAGGATTCAAGAGTTTATCCTCTGATCTTCATGTCTCTTCATATAATATTCCTTGAATAGTAATTCATCATATAAATGTTGTGTCGTACTTAAGATCGACCAAAAGGCAACCACCAGCACAGCAATTATGACAGAAACTGTGAACATTAGTAAAAAGAATGGATCTGGCCAGTTGGCGGCCGCAAAAGTCGTATATGGCACTAGACCGCCGACAGC
>NZ_SGTU01000331.1:281-492 GCF_005435195.1 Halorubrum sp. SP3
AAAATCTGACATATAAATGAGCAGCAAGTCATATATTTCTCTTGGACGGTCCTCAATGAAATCAACACCTAATTCCGACTCCAGATCTTTTCGAAAATCTAAGTTCATATTGTTTGTAAGACGCTCACTTTCATCGCGGTCTTCATAAAAATTGAGCTTCCTTGGAAGTTTTTGCTGCCATTCTATCAATTTGATATACCAACTCGGCATT
>NZ_SGTU01000332.1:0-491 GCF_005435195.1 Halorubrum sp. SP3
AGCGGCACGGATCCGAAGTCCGGGAGGAACGGTATCCCACCCGGGTTGTTGAAAACGAGCGCGAGATAGGCGCCGATCGTGATCATGTCGCCGTGTGCGAAGTTCGGAACTTCCGCGATATCATAGATGAGCGAGAGCCCCAGGGCTCCACCAGCGATCACTGCACCGGTAATTAGCCCTTGAACTGTCGCGTCCAGAAGACCGGGGCTAACCATGGAGTACACCTCCAAGCGCGGGACGACTCCTGTGTGATGACGAGTGTCGTGTCATTGGTGTGTTCGTGTAATGAGGACCGCTGCACCGATTGCGAGTACATTCAGTCCGACCAGTATCAAAAATGCCCCCTCGTAACTCCCAGTGGCGTCCCGGATTGAGCCGGTGACAACTGGTAACACAAGCGCGACGAGATTGCCGACCGCGATAACCATCGCTAGCGCGCTGCCCTCGGTGGCTGTTGCATCCGCGGCGACATTGTATATCGCGCCGAAGGG
>NZ_SGTU01000333.1:0-491 GCF_005435195.1 Halorubrum sp. SP3
CGGCGAAATCCGCAGACGAATCGACGATCCGGCTCCTGCTGGCTGACCGCCAGCAGGAGCCTCTCACCGTCTATACCGACGGATTTTGCGCGTACGATCCGCTTGATGAAGATGAGCAATTCGACCGCGAATACGTCGTTCACGGAGACGGTGAATACGCCGACGACACGGTCCACGTGAATACCTGCGAGAGCCACGCGTCGCTGGCGCGACGGTGGCTCTCGCCGCATCGAGGCATCTCAAAAGATCGCCTCACACAGTATCTCCGAGCGTTCCAACTCAGACGAGAACTCTACCGCAAACCCGGACGAAAAGCGCTCAAACACGCCGTCAAAGCTACTCTCTGAAATCAACAATGTGCTACACAAGAGCGTAACAATATATGTTCAACTGTACTCAAAGATTTATATTTCAATATGCTAGGGACCTATCATCTAGTAATCTCGGACTAGCTGTCCTTTATTAACCCTTTTTTTTCCAGTTCTCGCTGT
>NZ_SGTU01000334.1:0-491 GCF_005435195.1 Halorubrum sp. SP3
GGAGGGAAGCGTCGCGACGTCGTCCCCGCCGCGGACGTCTGCGAGGAGGAACCGCGAGATCTGGTGGATCCGCTGTCCGAGCTCGATGAGCGAAAGGACGCTCCCAGTAAGGAACCCCAGTCCGACGAGAGCGACGGTCAGATCGACCACGAGTGAAAACTCGCCAAACGCCACGCCGACGGTCGAGACCGCGAGTAACACTGCGAACGTAGTAAGCGCCAGACCGGCGAGCCGCTGCATCGTCCTCGTCAAATGTCGGGAATGTCTTGTAGCTTCGGTCTCGATCCGTTGTCATCGCTCGGGGATCGAGCGGTTTCGGCGACCGATACGCAACTCTCGTCGACCGGTTGTTTCAGTCGAGAAACATATGAAAAGAAATACACATCAGCGTTCATAGCATCACCGGTCGCTTCGCGGTGACGCCCGCCGAAGGCCTAGCAGGCTCTCATAACTCGCCGCTAGGGGAGTTGGGTGAAGTGTTTCAATCCCTC
>NZ_SGTU01000335.1:0-442 GCF_005435195.1 Halorubrum sp. SP3
AAGTTCGGCGTCGCTGTTGACGAGGAAATCGTGCGAGAAGTGGATGAACTGGTCGATGAGTGTGACGATCTCGGAGCCAGCCGCTCCGAGATCGTCGAAGCCATCCTCACAGCATTCGTTCAATCCGAGACGAACCACGTTGAACGGGTACGAGAAATCATTATTCGGAAACGAAAGGGCACTCTCTAACTTATTTTGAACTCCGTACACTAAGTGCACGTACTTCTAAGCTAATAATCTGCTATAACAGTAACCAGACTGACTATAGTGTGTGAAGAGTTCTATGACACGCTCCGCAGTGTTTGATCACTGGACGCGTGGATGCGTCACGACAGGCTTCCCGGAGATCACTCCACGAGTACATCTTGTCAGCCAGCAGGGCCTGCAGGTCTTCGGCGTTGCGCCGAAAGACCTGCAGCCCAATATGGCCGTCATAAGCCTT
>NZ_SGTU01000336.1:0-490 GCF_005435195.1 Halorubrum sp. SP3
GTCCCGACGCCGTTGTCGTATCGATTTGCTCAGTAATACTGTAAAGACCGACATCATACTGTCTCAGCTTGGATTCCAACTGTACTGCGTGCATGAGACTTCGAGAGAACCGGTCGAGTTTCCAAAACACGACAACGTCGAAGGCTTGCTTCTCTGCGGCTCTGAGCATCGATTGAAACATCGGTCTGTCCGGGTCTTTTCCGCTCTCTGCTTCATCACGGAATACGAAAACGACCTCCCAGTCGAGCATCTGACACCGTTCGATGGATAGCCGAACTTGCTCATTTAGAGAATGACCAAAGGACTGCTTTGCCGATGAAGTACGGGCATACACCGCTGCTCGGATATCTTCCTGTTCATCGTCTCCGTACAGACGATCTCGATCCGAAATCTGATCCATCATAGCTGCTCCAGTCTCCGAATATCGCTCACACGTTGGCGAACAGTTTCAGCCGAAATGCCCCCAGCCTCAGCTACCTGTCGTTGTGTC
>NZ_SGTU01000337.1:0-489 GCF_005435195.1 Halorubrum sp. SP3
GCCCGCGCTGAAGGCGACGCTGTTCCCGGAGATGAGCACGTTCAACGCGCTCGCGGCGTCGATCATGGTCGGGATCATGACGATCCCGATGGTGTCGTCGATCTCCGAGGACGCCATGAGCGCGGTGCCGGACGAACTGCGCCAGGCCGGCTACGGGCTCGGCGCGACCAAGTTCGAGGTGTCGACGGGCATCGTCGTCCCGGCGTCGATCTCCGGGATCGCCTCCTCGTACATCCTCGCCGTCTCCCGCGCCATCGGCGAGACGATGATCGTCGTCGTTGCGATGGGCGCGCAGGCGCGGATGCCCGAGGTCCAACAGGCGCTGTTCGGGATTCCGTTCGTCAACCCCGCCGACGTGCTCCTCCAGTCCGGGATGACGATCACCGTCGCGATGGTCCAGATCACCGGCGGCGACCTCACCGGCGGCACGCTCCCGTACAACTCCATGTTCGCGCTCGGCCTCGCGCTGTTCGCGGTAACGCTCGTTAT
>NZ_SGTU01000338.1:0-487 GCF_005435195.1 Halorubrum sp. SP3
CCGATCGCTCACCCGACTCTGACTAACCCGTCCACGAATATCGAACGCGATCTCCCACGCATCAGCGTCACCGTCGCCAGCGAGCCGCTCCAGAATCCGCTCGTCGAGACCGCCCATCCACGGGACGGAGTCGCGCATTCAGGTCGCGCCTCCGTTCGAGGTCTCGCTGTTCGTCGGGTCCTGCGCCTCGACAGCCTCACTGTCGTCATCAATGTAGGTCCAGTTCTCGGTATCGAGCCGACCGTCGAGGTATGCTTCACCGTCTTCAGTGATGATGTAGACTCCATTTCCTAGGTGTCGTACGAGATCTTCCTCAGCTAATCGCTTACATCGCCGGTTAATCTGCTGACGAGAGTACCGGATCGGTCCCTCTCTCTTCATTTTGGCTGGAGACCCAGTTTCGTTCTCAGATAGATACTCCAAGATACGGTCGTCTGCCGCAGTCATCCATCCGCCAGCATATCTCATATGGTGAATTCTCACTCCT
>NZ_SGTU01000339.1:0-485 GCF_005435195.1 Halorubrum sp. SP3
GAGTATTCCACGCGGAATGGCTTTTCGCTGACGACGGTCCGATTAATAAATCCGTGTTCTTCGAGGTCTTCGAGGACGTCCGACTGGACCTTACCTGAGATCCCGTCGACCTCTTCTTTGAGCGCGTTGAATCCCAGCGGTCCGTTCTCTAAGAGGCGGTGAATGACAACTGGATGCCACTTTTTGCCAATCAGTGTCGCAGTCGTCGTAATCGGACACCAGTCGCTGCCCGCACACCAGACCTCTAACGGTTCTGAATCGGTGCTCATGTCCTTTCTATGGACTCCATTAAAATAAAGATACGTTTAGTAACCAGGTGAGTAAACGAAACCGGTGTTACCCCTCAGTTACCCGGTTACCTGTCGGTTCGCGCGAGCTTATCAGTTACCTCTCCATATGAAGTTACTGTAGGTAACTATGACCGAACTCGAAATCGATGCCGACAGCACGGCCGTCCTGATCACCGACCCGCAAATTGACTTTTT
>NZ_SGTU01000340.1:0-485 GCF_005435195.1 Halorubrum sp. SP3
CGTGGGCTGTTCCAAACTCGGTCCGACCGGTTCCCCTCAGACTCCACCTGCCGGGAGTTTACTGCTTCGCAACCGCCACTCCGTCCCACACGAGATCGCGCTGGAAGTACTCGACGTGGGGACGGCGGTCACGAGGCGAGCGGAGGAACATGACACCGTCACCGGAACCCCCGACGCCGCGGTCCCGGAACGGGATCTAACCGTGACGGCGGTTCTCGAACCCGGGCAAACGCGGACTTACGAGTCCGTGTTCGTCTCGGAGGTGTGGTACGATATTCGCTTCACGCTCGACGGAGAGTATCCCGGAGAAGACCTCGCGAGAACCGTGTACAAACCGGTCCGTCGCAACGCCGAAACCGCGGGTCGGAAGTTGATCGGTCGGGTATCAGATGGCGGGGGATTTTCGTGGGGCGTATCGAGCGTCAATACCCCGTGAGGGTTTCGGCAACCGGCTTCCGCCGCCGAACAGGAGGGGTGTGCTCGCT
>NZ_SGTU01000341.1:0-483 GCF_005435195.1 Halorubrum sp. SP3
GACCGATCGAAGCCCGTCCGCGTCGCGAGCGAGCAATGCCTCAGAAGGATCGAACAGCGGCAGTCGGCTGTGGAACGGCGCGCAGATGGACGACAAACCGGTCGAGAGGGATCCGACAGACAGTGAACCGATCGGAAGTGGGCCTACAGACAGCAAACCGACTGAGGACAGACCGACAGACGACGAATCAGTCTGGGACAGTTCAACGGAGGACGACAAATCGGTCTGGGGAAGTGTAACGGACGACGAATCGGTCAAGGACAGTCCGACGGGAGGCGGCACGGAGCAGACCACGGTTGACGCGGCCGGAGCAGGATCCGAACCGAGCCCGAACAGGAGAACCGACACGACGAGCTCAGACGGAAGCACCGACGCGGCGGGCAACCGGATCTGGAACGAGAGCGTGACGGCGAAAGAGCCCTCCACGACAACCAGAACAGCTCGCGCGCCGTCAGACGGAGGCGTGTCGACTGAGTACCCAGT
>NZ_SGTU01000342.1:0-483 GCF_005435195.1 Halorubrum sp. SP3
AGGCTCGGTTTCTTGACCGATCAGGTCGGGGTGGTTCCACTGACTGATACAAATACGAGACGCTGACTATAGCCCCTGTGCTGAGCGATCCGGCTTGACCGAATCCGAAAGAAGCTGCGTACGAGGCTCGCGCGCTGTATTCAGCACGAGATGGATAAACCATCAGCTGCTGAGGATTTCAACAGAGCCGTATTTGTTGGAATATCGGGCGCGCTATGGTCAGTGGGTTTTGTCACCGAGTGTCGGATTCATCCCCGCCCTGAAGGGCGGGGCTTTCTCCTTGTACTTCCGTAATCTCCCCGCACCGGCCTCTTTTCTCAAACCCTCTACACCCAAACAGGTAAACCAACTAGGGGCAAACCGCTTGCCAACCACGGAAAGCGGCATCTACCAGTCATGAAACGACCATCTCGACTCCCCGACCCGAGAGAAAAGATATCAGATCATGCCGTTCCAGATTCCATCGAGCACCTCCGCCACGGA
>NZ_SGTU01000343.1:0-481 GCF_005435195.1 Halorubrum sp. SP3
CGTTGGAAACGTCGATGAAGACGCACACGTCATCTCTGAAGACGGCGACAAAATCGATGCTTCGCTAAACATGCTCGTAGCCATCGAAGAGCAACAAGTCGCTGTACACGCCGCACTCCTCGGCGAAGAAGGAGAGCAGTCAAAATTTGAAGCAGCAGGACGGAGATTCGACGAATACTCCGCCAAGCTACAACAGCAAGAGCTGAGCGAAGCAGAACAAGCAGAGTTCGAAGAATTACAGGGGCAACACGAACAGTACTCGACGATCGCTCAGGAACTGTTTACAGCCTTAGAAGCCGGTGATATGGAGCAAGCACAGGTCAAGAGTGATGAGTTAGACGCAATCGTCACAGATACCAAGGACTCCGCGCAGACGCTCGAGCAGGCAGCTATCGAAGACAAAGAAGCATCGGTTGTTGCAGCCGACAGTACCACACAAACCGCACAGTTGGAAGTTCTTGGGCTGACCATCGGAGCGTTC
>NZ_SGTU01000344.1:0-481 GCF_005435195.1 Halorubrum sp. SP3
CACCTCTTCCCGAGCGAGACGGTCCTGATGCGTAACGCCGCCGAGACGGACGAATCGGTCTCTCGCGTGCTCGGGGCGTTCGAACGCGAACCGACCGACTCGGAGATACGGGTCTGAGTCCGGGTATGGTATAGCGGCATGAAATATACTCGTCGCGTCTGAACGGGGTCCGGCCACGTCGCGCTGGTCTCGGTCCGTGTTTTCGCACCGGCAGTGGCAGGAACTCCAGTCGATACGTCTCGGCGGTAACCCCTTGTCGACGAAGTCCGACCAGTTCGTGTCGTGTTCTTGAACGGTCCGACAGAATCGGGTAGCCGACTCCCTGGGCTGGCGTGTCCTAGTGCCCCCCGCATGGAAGCGATCATGGAAATTGTATATCCAGGAAAGTAGTACCGCATACCTCAGATAGCAGCACTACAAAACAAGATACATTCTCAGAACTGGCGGATATAGGGGTCTACACACCGAGATAAAGTCACTT
>NZ_SGTU01000345.1:0-479 GCF_005435195.1 Halorubrum sp. SP3
GAGCTTCAATCGATGTTGTACAGCGTCGCTGCCAACAGCCAGCAGACGTTCGACGAGCTGCTTCAGGGGGTTCACAATCGGATCGAGAAGATTCCGATCGATGACCGGCTCACCCAGCTGTTCAATCACGTGCCCGACAGTGATGACCCACACCTCGATTTCCGCCAGGTGATCGACGAGGACGCGGTCATCATCATCGACACCGGTGCCTTACACTCAGCCAGCCAGCAGGCGCTCACCCGGACCGTTCTCTCGAAGCTGTGGACCGCGCTCCAGCGGCGCGCCCGGACAACTGATTCGGATGAGCGGCCCCTCGTTAATCTGTATCTCGAGGAGGCCGCTCAACTGGTTACCTCCGGCATTGTTGACGAGCTGCTGTCGCAGTCCCGCTCCTTTGGGTGTAGCGTCACGCTCGCCACCCAGTTCCCCGATCAGCTCCGGCTGCGGGAGGAGGCGGCGTACGTAGAGTTGCTCAACAA
>NZ_SGTU01000346.1:0-474 GCF_005435195.1 Halorubrum sp. SP3
CATCACCGCGGCTCGCGGACCGCCGGACCGCACGACTTCGACGTCTTCGAGACCGTCGACGCTCTCCGGCAGGCGGCGCTCGATGGCCTTCATCGTCATCGGGGCGATACCACAGCCCGAACACGCGCCGCCGATGGCGACGGTCGCCGTTCCCGCCTCCTCGTCGACGTCGCGTATCTCGAAGCTGCCGCCGTGCTGCTGGATCTGCGGGACTTCGTTGCTCAGGTAACTCCGCGTCTGCCGTTCGAGTCCTTCTGCGCTCATTGCGTTCTCACGTTCGACGCATAGTATCATAAAACTGTGGTATTAGGGTACCCTAAAAACACGCGATAGAGCCTATATATAGGATATATACCGATATCCCGCTGATAAGTAATTACGTTCTGTTATTTTTCGCACCGCCTAAAACGGGACGGCGGTCGGTGCCGGTCTGCCGGATTCGACCGGGGTGAGGGCGCGTCCGGGCCTGGGTCA
>NZ_SGTU01000033.1:0-4066 GCF_005435195.1 Halorubrum sp. SP3
CGGTAGGGATGACTCCCACTGAGAAAGATCCGAGCTAGCTTTACGGACACTGACCATATCTACGTATTACAATAGGGATATATGGGTCTTTTTACCTCACCATCATATTCCGACGTTCCACTCAGACGGTGGCTCATCACGCAAGTTCGCAAAGCGGCTCAGAAGTGTATCGGGTATCGTATCGATCCTTACCCCCTGATCTTTACACTCTTCGTAGATACCTTCGAAGAACTCGAAAGGAGGATACTTGTCCACAGGATCGAGAGACTCCCAGTGCTCATACAGCTTGACTAGTTCTCTGACGAATTTTATGGCGAGGGCTATGCGAAGAGTATCGTTCGTGGTTTCACTGATTGCCCCCTTCGACGCCTTAACATGTATCTTCGTTTTCTCTATTTTAGCGGCTATTTGTGTGTCGTCCATCGTGAAGAAACCCTCAAGCATCGAGACGCTCTTTTGCCGTAGAATTCCGATAAGGAGAGGGGTTGACTGTCCTAAGTTCTGCGAGTCGCTAACGATGTTACTGCGACCAAAGTAATCCTCACGACCTTTCGCTTCAGAGTCGGTCAGCTTCCGGATGCCAAGACTCGAAGTAGGGTCATCATCGGTGCGATATTTGTAGAAGAGCCACAGCAGAAAGTCCGCATCAAATTGGATCTCCCGAAGTAGAACTCCAGTAGAGAGGACTCGCTGTAACCGTTCCTTCGCCGACTCCATTTCACCCTTTTGACCCCGCAACGCAATGAACTCCGGATGTACCCAGTAAGCGTCTACGTCGTTGATAGTCGGTATTTGTACTATTTGACGTTCGCCGTTGACTTCGGCTTCTTTTTCAATGAAGGTTTCATACTGGTAGCGGATCCCGAGTAAGTCATCGGCGAGTGCTTCCAATTCCTCGTCAACATCTTCGTCATCGCGTATGTAATCCCGAATACTCAGTAATTCGAACCCATCTCCCGGGTGGCTAACTGATCCGGGCTCAAACTCGTCTAGATCATCGTCAATCTCGGACTCGACAGTAGTCACCGAATCGTCTGAATAGATGTTAGAATTGTCTTCGAACTCCAGAACGGAATTGAATATCAGATAGCCGCTATAGCTAAATTCGTTTTCCTCTGGCATGGATTATTATTCGAAGTGATGTGTCTGTATGGTATAAATTTTATCCATCATATTATTTGTTCAGATGGATGATCTCGTCAATAACATACTCCGCGAAGTCTGTTGATTCGTAATTACTCGGCTGGTATACGTCGATGTATCCACTTTCAGTTAGACTCACCTTCACCTTCTCTTCTCCCCTCCGGTGATTTACACCTACTTGGTTCTTGTTCGAGGTCTTTAGCGTGTTCCCAATGTGGGCGTCACTAAGTACATTTTCACCGTATACTACGCCCTTTTCCGCTTCACTACCAACCCCATAGAACCCGACCTGCCAAGGTGTACTCTCACTGTGTTCCGACAGGAACTCAGCCAAGTCGAACTCTGCCCTCTCAACGGACTCTAGTCCGACAATGTCTCTCAACATGTCGAAGAGGAATACGCCGGAGCCACTGTCGACCACTACAAATTCACCGGGTACAAAGACGAATTCCGTATATTTTGTCTGACGTTGACCCTCCTCGATAACCGCGATCTCGCCCTGATCGGTTATCTGTACGGTCTCTTCCTGAACAATCGACTGAACGGCTGCGCGGCCTGTCTGGACTGTGAATCCACTTCCCACATTATCGTGTGTCTGGGTTACCTCAATACACTCGGTTAATGGCGTACCATCCTGCTCGACGGTACGGTGATACGACTCCACCTGCCGTGGTTTACCCTTGACGATTCCGATTACACCCGACTTCATGATATCTAAATAAACAACGAAGATGAAAAACCCTAGCTATTCGTTAATTGAAACCGCTTGTTTCTCGCTCGAACATTTCAGTCGTTCTGTGATCTGAATTTCCACGTAATCGCCGCTCCCTGTGCCTGTATTGGGTGCTGTAGCCCGTCGAACTCCGCAACCCCACAGACGTCGACGTCAATATCAAACCAGTACTCGATATCGCGAGCCGTCTTCTCGGCCACCCGCTCCGCAGTAAACCGTTCAGGGAGATTCGCAACCGATTCCGGGTCAGCATCCGACCGCTTGTAGAACAGTCCGAGCAGTCCGCCGTCGCGCTCGAACCCCGACGTGCTAAGCTTCTGTGAGTCGGTTAGCAGCGTGTTCTCGTGAAACGGGCTGAAGACCTGCTTCGGCATATAGTCCTCTGAATCGCCGTTCGCCCGCCAGTACCGGAGTAGCTTACACTCGACCGGGATCTCACCCGGAAGCACAATATCGCACCTTCCGGATCCGTTGGGATACGGCACCTCCTGTCGCGTGCCCTGGTACGTTTCGCTGTGGCGCTGTAGCTCGTCGACGAGCAGCCCACCTGCCGCGGTTCATCCTCCGAACCGATTCCGTCTCCGTACTGTCCCTTGGTGTTCGCGTCGACGGTCGGGATGACGCTCGCGATGTCGTCTGCTAACCGTGTGAGGGCTTCCTTGCTGCTCATGAGTTCAGCTATCCCGCTGTCCTGATGAAGCCCCTGCCACTGTTACGGGCCGAAGCACGGTGTGGCAACCGTCAGCTCCGAGTAAATCTCTAATTTAAATTTGCGCGACGTGACCGCATCGGCCTACCCTTACTGTTCTTTCGTCGCCAACTCGTCGACGCGCTCCGCCTCCTCGTGGAGGTCGGTGAGCTCGATATCGGCGTCGAAGTGCGACGTCGAGGTGAGGTCCGGGAACGGGTACGTACACAGAATCTTCGAGCCGACCCCGTCCGCGGTCGCCATCGTCGAGTGCGTCGCTGGCGTCCGAATTTCGTAGCGCCACTGCCGGAGCTGCTCGATCGCTTCCACAGCCTCGTTCGGCTCCAGCCCGCTCCGCCTCGCGAAGTCGCCGAGCGTCATCTCGGTGTTACAGTTGTCCTCCCGGCTGAAGAACGAGAGCGCGGCCGTCACGGGAGTCTCTTCGAGTCCCTCGACCGTCAGCTCTGAGGTGTAGTCGCTTCGCGTCGTGGAGTAGTGGCCGACCACGTCCTCGAGCTTCTCGTACTCCGTCCGATCGAGAACGTCCTGCTTGAGCAGATACCACAGGTAGAAGACGCTGTCAACGTCGCAGTTGGTCGCCGTCAACGTGATCTCGGACACGCCGATCGACGAAAGGAGCGTTCCGTTGCTCCGTTCGAGACGAATCTCGATCTCACCCGTCCCCTGGTCGACGCCGTCGACATCGATGTTCAGCGTCCCCTTCTCGACGGAACTCGTCACGCGGAACCGACGCTCGTACGTCTCGCCGAGGTCGTCGACGTCGTCGGCTCGCTCCCCGTCGAAGTAGGAGTCGAATCCCCACGCGTACTCATACGTCTCCCTCTCTTCGGCGACTGTCGGGGCGTCACCGTCGTCAAACTGTTCGAGCCCGCTCTGTCCGCCGTCGCGGGCGTTGGAGGGTTCCCACAGCCCGAGCTCGATGAGTCGCTCTCGGGCCTTCCGTTCGTACTCCTCGCTGCTCGTGCGCTTCCGCGAGCGGAAGTTCAAGTCGAACCCCGCCGGCATCGGCTCGACCTCAGGGAGGTGCTGTGGACCGTAGTCGACGATCGGGAGATCGACTTCCGGGTCACGGCCGAAGATCTGCTTCGCGATGGACTGCGCTAGCACGGCCGCGATCTGCGGCGGTACCGAGTTGCCGATCTGCTTCACCACGTCCCCGTAGCTCCCGGTCAGAACGTAATCGTCCGGGAACGACTGGAGTCGCTTGAGTTCCTCCTCGGTGAACTTCCGGTTCTCCCAGTGGAACGGTCCCGATGCGGCTCCCGGCTGCGCTTTCAGCGTTCGGACCGGCTCCTCGGGATCCGTCTTGTAGAGGTAGTCGGAGAAGCGCGAGCGCCACCCGAACACTGGGTCCGGGTGTCCCAGCTTCTCCGTGTAGAAGGAGTAGTTCAGCCCCGGCGGGATGTCGTCGAGGAGGTGCGCGTGCTTCGACGTGACCTCGTACGGCGTCTCCGCCTCGACGTCGTCGTTGTCGAGATCGG
>NZ_SGTU01000347.1:0-472 GCF_005435195.1 Halorubrum sp. SP3
AGACCTATTACAGACTCGGTATCGCAACGAAGGAACAGGCAGAGGCAATGTACCGGCTTGCCGACGATATCCACCGCCACCTCATCGATATGACACGGGTATCACACGAGTGTATCTGTCGAGCCTGACCGGTATGATGCGTTTCCTGGGTCGCGGGCAACAATCAGGACGAATGTCTTCGAGACCAGGAACCGTGTCGGCCGCAGTTTCGACGAACTGTTCGAGTCAAAGCTGCCGTGGCTTCTGTTGTGTCTAATAAAAATATTCTGAATAATCATATTCTAGAATATCATATCTACAGATGTCATCATCGACGGGCTCGGTACAACGATGCTAACTAGCTTAACCAACAAATTGCCGGGGCCTACCGAAGTGTTGGTTAATCTGACGATCAAAGGCGACGGCCACCCCGGAAAGAGTCTTGGAAACAGTCTACCACTCCTCAAGATCCGGTGACAGAGTTCGAATTAGT
>NZ_SGTU01000348.1:0-472 GCF_005435195.1 Halorubrum sp. SP3
TAAAGATGACAAATACACGTACATCGACAAGACACATATTGAGATGTACGGCTTCGAGAGTAAGGAGGAGCTGCTTGGAGACTCTTGGCGCAGACTGTACGATGACGCAGAGATCGAACGGTTCGAAACCGAGGTCTTCCCAGCTCTCGAAGCTGACGGGCACTGGCGTGGGCCGGTCACGGGTACCCAGCCTGATGGAACGACGTTCCCTGCTGAACTCTCTCTGACAATCATCGACGATGGTCGCCTCGTCTGTACTGTCCGGGACGAAACGGACCGCAAAGAACGCGAGCGTGAACTGGAACTGAAAGAGCGGGCGATGGACGAAGCCACTGTTGCCATCCAGATCGCTGACGCAACAAAAGACGACAATCCGTTAGTGTACGTTAATGACGGGTTCGAACAAATAACTGGATACGAGCCAGAGGAGGTAATCGGCCAAAATCCACGGTTTCTCCAGGGTGACGACACC
>NZ_SGTU01000349.1:0-471 GCF_005435195.1 Halorubrum sp. SP3
AGCATATTGATGTCATCCACCGGGTGATGCGGCACAACATGCGAAATGACCTATCAAAACTTCGTGGCTGGGCACAGCAAATGAGTGAGGAGCCAGAGCCGAGCACGCGTGCCGAACACCTCGCAACGCTCGAACGGATATTTGACAAGTGGGAGTCAATGACTGATCGTGTAAAACAGATACGCCAAGCATCTCGACAATCAAACAAAGTAGCTGGTGTTAATCCCGGGTCACTAATTGAGGACGCTGTGGCTCCAATCAACGAACAGTACCCCACCGCGACTATTTCAACTGACATATCAGTTGACGCGTCAACACAAGTGCCGGCGATACTGCTTGACGCTGTCCGAGAACTTGTGGAGAACGCAGCTAAGGCTGATACTGACGCTACGATTAATGTTGAGGTCACCCCGGCTGAAAACGAGTGGGTTGAACTCCGTGTCTGCGACGACGGACCCGGTCTCCCAGAAA
>NZ_SGTU01000350.1:0-471 GCF_005435195.1 Halorubrum sp. SP3
ATCGCGGCGTCGGCGTCGACGCGCTCGCGCATCGCATCGGTGATCAGGTTACCGTAGCCGGTTTCGCGGTGGTAGTTCGCCCCGAACGTGGCGTTGAGCGGCGTCTCCGTCTCCACGACCGTCGAGTCCAGGCTCACCTCTCCGCGGTACTCGTTGATGATGTCGGACGCGGTCGGGTCCTTCTCGATGTCGTCGGTGACCTCGATCAGCTGCCCGTCGAACGAGGTGACCTCGCCGCCCTCGACCGTCAGCTCGATCTCGCTGAGGTAGCGGGCGCGGGCCCGAGCCTCTGAGACGATCGACCCGTCGACCTCCTCGGGCGGATAGAACTGCTCGTCGTCGCCGACGACGATCACGTCGATGTCGTCGTCCGCGTCGGCCTCCGCGAGGTCCTCGGCGTCACTGATGCCCGTGTGCGCGAGGGCGACGACGGCGTCGACGCCCTCCTCTTCCTTGAGCCGCTTCGCTTCG
>NZ_SGTU01000351.1:0-470 GCF_005435195.1 Halorubrum sp. SP3
GTCAGGTACCTCACACCCCCAATAGATAGCAGCCGACCTGTCTCACGACGGTCTAAACCCAGCTCACGACCTCCTTTAATAGGCGAACAACCTCACCCTTGCCCGCGTCTGCACGGGCAGGATGGAGGGAACCGACATCGAGGTAGCAAGCCACTCGGTCGATATGTGCTCTTGCGAGTGACGACTCTGTTATCCCTAAGGTAGCTTTTCTGTCATCTACGGGTCCCATTCCGGAACCTCGTAGGTTCGCTAGACCACGCTTTCGCGTCAGCGTTCCTCGTTGGGAAGAACACTGTCAGACCATCTTGTGCTCTTGCGCTCTTCGCCGGATTCCCGACCCGGCTGAGATGATCTTCGGGCGCGCTCGATATCTTTTCGAGCGCGTACCGCCCCAGTCAAACTGCCCGGCTACCGGTGTACTCCTCCCGGAGTGAGAGTCGCAGTCACCGACGGGTAGTATTTCAATGCTG
>NZ_SGTU01000352.1:0-470 GCF_005435195.1 Halorubrum sp. SP3
GTTGCTGTTGTCTCAAAAAATGAGTCGGTTGTATAAAATGTACACATAGCCAAAGCGAGTGTCTCGGGGCTTGGCCCCGAGGCGGTTCACTCGGCGTGAAATTCGGTTAAAATCTCCTCAGGAACGGGATTTGTGTACGTGAACGACTCGTCACGACAGAGCGTCTCGAAGTCTCGATCAGTTGTGACAAGCTGATCAGCACCTGCCTCTCGCGCAAGCGCCACGTAGAAGCAATCGTACACGTCGTGGTTCTTGTCGACGCTTACGTCGTACGCAGTAAGGATCGTCTCAGGTGTCACGTCAACAAACTCGATCGGGTACTGTACCAACGATCGGACTGCGTTTCGCGCTTCAACCGTTGTCACCCCCAGATCCTCGAGCACCCACTGAACCCGAAGCGGTAGATAGCCGAACACGAGGAGCGTTTCTTCCCCCTCTAACGCTGGCACCAACTGCTCGGCCACATACGG
>NZ_SGTU01000353.1:0-469 GCF_005435195.1 Halorubrum sp. SP3
ATAATAGCGTACGGGAAACACGTGTCCCACTCGCGAATCCCACGGACTTCCTTGACGCCAATTTCGTCGGCGTCGACACCAGAGATCACCGTGTTGTCAGAAATGAGTCGCAGAATATACTCGGTGAGTTTGTCTTTGCCTGCGTCGCTTTTGCCCTCGATGTACAGGTGCTGGAGGACGTTATCAAGCGTCCGAGACGGTGACGATAATGCCTCTGCGTACTGGTTTGCGAACGGTGCCCAGAATCCGTAGAGGAACGCCTCGTACATCTGTGCCATTACCGCCTCTTCAGACTGCGTATGGCCGTGGTCTTCGACTGTCTCGATATAGTCCTCGATTGTTTCGAGACAGTGATCGAGGACTTCGGGTGTTGGTTCTTCAGTGGCGACGAGAATCATCTCATCATCCTCGCCGATCACAACCTGCTCGGCTTCCGGGAGAACAGACATCGTTGGAATCGATGTCGACT
>NZ_SGTU01000354.1:0-469 GCF_005435195.1 Halorubrum sp. SP3
GCGCTGAGAGCGTTTCCCCATCTGGGAGTGGGTCAGACGGATCATCGGTGGCTTCGGGATACACGTCCGCCGCTGCGGCGAGATGACCAGTCTCTGTCTCGGAGTGGTCCGGCGTGGACGCATCAAGCCCGAGTGCGGTTTGGGCCGCGCCCTTCACACCGCTGCCGTGCGGGTCGAGTTCTAGCGCCTCGTTGATGGGGCCACTCCCTGCGGAGTACCCGGCGGGATCAAGCCGTGGGTGGAAGCCGAACGGCACTTCCTCGACACTCAGGGACTCTTTCTCATCAGCCGGTTCGTCCGGGTCGGACGACGGCGCGACCGCAAGTTGGTCGGCCAGTGTTTCGAGCTTCTCTGTCTCGCCGTTCTCGGCGGCCGCAACGAACGCCTCGTGGGTGACTACGTCGTTGCCTGGGAGCGAGTTTTTGGTGAACAACTCCCGAATCGCCATCTGCCGTTCAACGGAGCGCTC
>NZ_SGTU01000355.1:0-469 GCF_005435195.1 Halorubrum sp. SP3
TCGGCGTCGGTCAATGAATTTATTTTAAGATCAATTTTATTTGATGGTTTATTACCATAGAACTGTTTCTTGAATATCCACAACAGGAAGTCTTTCTCGAAACAAATTTCGTTGATTCTTGGTGTTGATCCTGATGAGCCTCCGTCTGTTTGTTCTGGGTTAGGACTTTCGCGTAATATTTGTGTGACATAATCAATCGCTTCACTCGAATCACTTTCAGAGCCTCTAAAGAACATATATTCAGGATGAATCCAGTACAAGTCAGCATCATTTACTATTGGATGTTTTACCTTGGTGAGTTCATCCGATTCAGGTGGATAAGCTTCAATTTCTTCTTCCTCTTCGTAGAGAACTCGATATCCGATTAGGTCATCGGCGACAGATTGTAGCGTCTCGCTATTGATGCTCTCATCATCCCGGATGTAATCTCGAAGTGTAAGGCGTTCCAGCCCGCGATTTGAACCTCTAT
>NZ_SGTU01000356.1:0-468 GCF_005435195.1 Halorubrum sp. SP3
GTTCCGTTACATGGGAGCAGTTCTTCTCCGGTACAGTTTTCGAGAACAACGACTCTCTCCGCCACCCCCGGTCCGGTGTCACGGATGCCGATTCGAGACCGGACGTTACGGGGTCGCTGCCACTCATGGATTGGTTAATCGATACAGAGAGAGTGATTAGACTGAAAAATAGGTCGAGCAGCTACCGTCTGGTTTCTCTCGATGACGCCGATCCCTTCGACTACTATCGGTACCTTCTCCCTCACGAGTTGGCTCTCAAAACGGATTATGGAGGACCAGAACCTCCGCCGGGCACATTTGATGATGTTCAGTGTCGGAACTGTGGCAGGTACTGGTATATTGGTGAAGAGCGGCTAGAGTGTCAAAAATGTGGCTCGGACGTTGATTGGGACTGGAACGTGAGAACGGGCCGAATTGGTTCCGTGCCAGACTATGTAGAGTAAAATCTATTCCTCGGTGAATTCCCAC
>NZ_SGTU01000034.1:0-3692 GCF_005435195.1 Halorubrum sp. SP3
GATCACCCGCTGGAAGATTCCTTCGCCGTCGACTCGCTCCGCTCCCGCTCCGCCGGAACGTGGCTCGACGCGATTCACGCCTTTCTCCGCGCACATCACGAGTACGACGGCATGATGGCCCGATTCGAAGACCGGGAATCGGGAGACGAGTTTGATGTTCCGCTTGCCGATGCGTGGGGTAAGGAGTACAGCAAGAAGCAGTACGCGCGGGCTCGCGCGCTCCAGCGTCAGATGTCCGGCGGAAAGCGGCCGTCCGGTGGCAAAGCCGCTCCCGCGTGGGACGATCCAGTGACCGTGATGCTCACGCTTACCGCCTCATCGGTCCCAGATGGCGACCGCCTCCCGCCCGTCGAGCAGATGGACGCGATTCACGACGCTTTCAGTTACGGCGGCGTCCGCGACACGCTTCGCAACGTAATGGAGTATCACCTAGACTTGGACTCGGAGCAGTGGGGCTACTGGCTCCAAGCAGAACCGCACGGAATGGGCACCGCTGCGGACCCCGACAAAGACGCCGGGCTCAATGCCTGCTACACTCATATTCACGTCGGCGTCTATTTCGACGGTGCCGGGTTCGGTGATCTCCGCCCGGTAGCCTCTGAGTTTGAACGGGTGATTGACAAGCATCTCGAAGTGTGTGACCCGGCCGGTTGGTCCGCACACGACTACGACGCTATCGACGACTACCTTCAGGAAGACGACGGCTGTATATCGATGAACGCAGACGTCGGTAACCTCGGTTCCTACCTCGCCGCCTATATGGGCGGCTACACCGAGGACCTCCTAGACAAGCCGATCGAGTATATCGCATGGGGCGCGGTCTATTGGTCAGCTGCCCGCCAGCGGACCACCCGCTCGCAGACCGTGAATCAGGCCATCCGCGCCGATCGGTGTGAACAGCGCGCGGAAAACGAAGAGTCGGGACAGGTCGACGCCCACGGTGAGCGTATCCGCTGGGACGACGGTCGGGGTGCTGATGTCGTCTGCTCCTGTTGTGGTTCCCCGTGGACTGTCGACCAGGACCAACTCGATGGGCCTCCTGAGACCGATTCCGCGCTCGACGAAGATCTCTATTGGGCCGCTGACGCAGCTGCTCCAGCGCCAGAACCAGACCGGGTTCGGTCACTCGCAGAGCGTTGGCCAAGTGCTGATAGTGCGTGGTCCTACGGAGAGTCCCCACGTAAAACGCTCATACGTGACCGCGTACAGGACTACATCGACATACACGGGAGAGATGTCTCCCTCCCCTCGATCCTCGCGCACCTCAATATCGACCCCTCTTACCGAGAGTTCGTCGGTGAGATACTGAACGGCGAGAGGGAACCGGACTCCGAAGCCTTCGATCGACGTTCCACGGAACCCGCGTTCGGCTACGAGCTGAAAGCGATCGTCGATCGAGACGGGAATGAACACGAACCCGGCGGTGGCGGTGTCGATATGGTCTCACTAGAATTACCGATAAGAAATATTATCCAGAATACTCGGCTCCGACACGACCTCGCTCAAGGTGAGGTGTTCCGTGACGCCCGGACTGAGGTCGCGAGTCATAACCCGAAAACAGTCGCTTCCGCTTTCGTCAACGACGGAATCACCGATCCTGAAGTCGTTGATCGACTTCTGATCGTCGAGGACTACCACGTCTCCAATCCAGCGATGGATCGGGACGAACGTCGGGCTTGTATGACCCATCCAAGCGAACTGTAGGTTTGTGCCGTACAACTACTTTCACTCCGCACTATATTGGTTTATATACTAATTACTGCTCGATTAACAGTTGGAGATGTCGACTGAAAGACCGACGCCGCCTGACGGTTACGAACAGTTCGAAGGAGAGTCGCCGGAATCCGATGTTCCCACCGTAGAACTTGGCCCCGGTGACGTACTCGAAGGACTCGTACTCGACCTGACCGAAGGAGAAGGAGAGTACGGCCCCTGGTACCGGCTGAAGATCAAGGACGAGAGTCGCGGGGTCGTCCGATACTTCGCCAAGGACGACGTTAAGCGCGCAGCTGCGCAGGACCGAATCGAGGTTGGGGAAGACATCTGGATCGCGATGGACACCAACGAGGTGACCCTCGAACGCGACGACGGTTCGACGCACGACTACCACCCCACGAACTGCTTCTTCCCGGGTGGTGACTGATGGCGTCGTCATACTCGCGGACGATGTCCGACACCCTCTCCGACTACACCCACCTCCGGACGCTCCCGGCGCTGCTGTCAGTGGTGTTCGTTCTCGCTGGACTCTACCAGTTCGGTGGAATTTCAGAGGTCATGCTGACGTGGTTCAGCTACTCGCTGACCGCCCAGCACGCCACGTTCGTTTCGCTCGGCGCGTACGCGATCGCCTTCGCGAGCAGCGAGACGAAGCGGTTCGAACACTACGAACGCTGGGAACAGATCGCGATCGCAGCTGGTCCGGCCGTCATCGTCGGCTACCAGTACGTCCCGCAGATCGCTGATATCATCAACACGAGCAGCAACCTCGGGCCGATCGTCGCGTTCCTCGCGACGGTCGTCGCTTGGGGCGTCGCTGTTCGGTAACCACCCTCGACCACCAACTTATGAGTTCCAACCATGACGACCCGACTAGCTGTATCGCTTCGAATCGCCCTCCTGATGGGCCTGCTGTGGGCCCTGACGGTTCTGATACCGACCGCCCTACTCGTCTGGACCGCCGCACATTCGTGAAAGGTCTAGGCGCTGCTGGCGCTGCCACGGTCGGTCTTTCGTCGACGGCCACTCCGGCGGCGGCCGTCGACTGGAGTTCCATCGGTGTCACTGCTGGCTCCTACGCTCTGTTCGGCCCGGCGATCGCCGTCGGGTGGGCGCTCCGCGAGTTCGAAATCTACGGCGCTGACAGTCCTGCTGAGGGCCTCACTCCAGAGGTCTTGAAACAACAGGTCTACCAAAGTGCCAAGACCCGAGCATCGACCAACGCCTCGACCATCGTGGATAATCGAAACATCCTCGACGGCCTCGAACACACTGCGTACACCGAGGCGAAGATCGCAGCCATCGAGAAGCTGAACGCCGGCGAGTCCGAGTCTAACGTTCTCGATGCTGCGACCTCGGCTGTAAACTCGTACTTCGCTACTGTCGAATCGAACTATATCAAGTCGTGGAATGAGTCCGTCCTAGAGCTTGAGCAACTCGCCAACTCTCTATCGTCCCACACTGATACCGCCACTACGGATGTCCTTAGTGGTGCGGAAAGCGGTAGCTTCCCGCCTGATCCTTCGTTGTTCAAGACGAAGACTGCTACCCTCGCTGATGGAACTACTCTAGACATCCAGACCATCGAGTTCAATCGAGATAATGATACGTACGATTACAACTTCAGGCTCCAGAATCTCGACCCCGGCTCCGGTGGTCTACAAAAGGTGTGGGTCAGTCACGATGGCGACACGTTCACCTACCTCGACTACGCCGACTGGAACCCCGTCTGGTCCGACATGCAATCCAAACTCACCAATGTCCGCAACGGCATCTCGACGTGGGTCTCGTCGGTCTACGGCGACGTTCAGAGCGGCGACATCGAGATCTCCGACCTCGTGACGCCGAAAGAACGCGCTGCGATGATGTCCAAGGAGGAAGGCATGAGCCAAGCGATTGCCGACCTCATTGCGCTCAACATCCCGGTCGACCCGGAGCGCGAAGCGACGATCACCATGGGGGATACGGGCGCGACA
>NZ_SGTU01000034.1:3703-4021 GCF_005435195.1 Halorubrum sp. SP3
TCTCCGGCACGTTCGCGCTGACCGACCCCTCTGATGGGCCGCTCGAAACCGGCCAAACCTACGACACGTCGAACTTCTCGGGCGACGTGTACTTCACCGCGGACATGAGCCTCGTCGAGGGCGATTGGTCGGCCTACCAGACCGGCGTCGACGGCGGGAATATCACTCTCACCGAAGACCCGTATGATGGCACCGCTGTCGAACTGGAGACCGCGGCCAATGAGACGGTAACTGTCGACTCCGGAAACTGGACCGCAACCGGAAACGGGACGTGGTACTACGACGCGTCCGCCGACCTCGAACCCGACATTACGGAAA
>NZ_SGTU01000357.1:0-221 GCF_005435195.1 Halorubrum sp. SP3
CGAACAGTTCCGGGCGCTCTCCGTTCGCAATCTTATCGGTGAACTGTGCGACCGTGTTCGCGAACTCACCTTTGTGCTTTTCAGCGCCACCAAAGCCCTGATAGACGGAGAAAAAGCGCATCCCAGCGAGGGTCATCTCATGGAAGTTGTGGAAATACTCTGCGTAGCGTTCGCGAGCGAGTTTGGAGGCTTCATACCCAGTTCGGGCTTCGACGGCCATG
>NZ_SGTU01000357.1:259-468 GCF_005435195.1 Halorubrum sp. SP3
CGGTGCGATCCCCATAGATTGAGGAGGTCGTTGCGTACACAACAGTATCACAGCCGTCCTGACGTGCTTGCTCGACCGTGTTCACAAATCCCTCAACGTTGACGCGAGCGCCCTGTGCGGGATCCTCCTCATGCATTTTGTAGGATGAGAGGGCAGCAAGATGGAACACAACGTCAACGTCAGTCGGGAGATCGTCGTCGATGACAGAG
>NZ_SGTU01000358.1:0-467 GCF_005435195.1 Halorubrum sp. SP3
TAGGTTATTAATAAGAACGACAGCTTCTATTGAGCATAGGTCGCTGTAGGCCATATGGGTTGGTTGTCCTCTTAACCAAGGAGTGTGGAGACACTGGTATGGCATACAGGTGAGATGTAATGGTACATCGTCATTGAACGTGACCAACTCCAGAGCATTCTGCTGTCGAGAATGTCTTTGATGGGATATAGGTATAAGTGTTTCTTAGACTTGAGATCGCCTCAGTGACTTGCAAGCAACTCACTGTGCTTTGGTGTTGGACTATCTGAATTTCTAATTCAGTGATGGAAGGCTGCTAGGTGTAGTCAAGTATTTGACTTGTCGGTGCGTGTGTCAAGATGGGATTGACCACTCCAGTTTATGTAGGAAAATATATCCCAAAAAGCCAATCGTCAAGCTGTTGACGGTTGAGCAACCAAGTATTGTAATTGATTTGTTAATAAATAAAATATATTTGGTATTTTCAT
>NZ_SGTU01000359.1:0-466 GCF_005435195.1 Halorubrum sp. SP3
GACCGCATCAACATGAACGAGGCGGGACAGGGGCTTCAGGACAACGAGCCGAACAACCGCACGGCACCCCAACAGGGCGGGTCCGAAGGCGGACGGCCCGAAGGCCCGTCTGACGCCTCACAGCCCCAGGCAGATAGCGAGGATGCGATGAAGCGGCTCATCGAGAACACGGATCTGACCCGTGAGGAAGCGTTCGAGGCCCTCAATGGATCATAATCCAACAGAGTGGGTTGTCGCTGACCCCGACACCACGCCGAGAAACGAGACGGATTACTGCTTCCCCGACGATTGGGGACTTCGAACACCCGAACAGAAAGACGAGTGGTTCTCCGCAGAGCGAGCGTACAGGCAGGCGATGCGGCAGGATACTACGATGGGAGAACGACTCCGTGACCAACACTCCCCGTCTGAATTTCGGGTTGATACATAATGAGTAGCCACCCTATCCCCGTCAACCGTGGAGTCT
>NZ_SGTU01000360.1:0-466 GCF_005435195.1 Halorubrum sp. SP3
AGCAGCATTTTGTAACATATCCTTCGCCGACTCAATCGCTTCTCCCCGCACTCGTTCATCGATACCGTCATGACCTAAATCAAGAACAAGATCCGAAAGCCCGCGTACCGGAAGGAGAACGGGTCGCTCCAGTGATTTGTCAACTCCAGCCCGCCCGATTGTCTCTAGGGTACTCACTACCTCGGTCGCACCCTCCTCTAATTCCGCCGAAACAGCAGTCTCACCAGTACTCGTGAGTCGATTCGTACAGAGATCTTCCAGTGAGTCACCGACAGGTGCGTCCTCCTCAAGCATCTCTACAGAACACTCCGCTAAGAGTTCGCTCACCCGACGGCTGATAATATCTAACCCAAGATAGACGGCGGCAGCATCTCGTTCATTGATCTGTGAATTAATAACAGACAATATGACGAGGAACGGGTCCGGTTCGCGATAATCATCACTCGACGCCTCTGCTTGGTCGATG
>NZ_SGTU01000361.1:0-212 GCF_005435195.1 Halorubrum sp. SP3
CGGTGAGGACTGCACAGCAGAACGCGTAGGCGCCGGCGAGCAGCGACCAACGCCGTGAGGGCGTCAACTCGGCCGCCCGTCGGAGAGAACTGTCCATAGTCGAATGTCACGGATTCGGCATAAAGCTCTTCGCGTGAGTGAAGCGGTCGCTTGTGTTTCCCCCGCGGGCCTCGCCCGCGCTCACGCGACCGCGATCGCGAGTTCGAACGGGT
>NZ_SGTU01000361.1:254-464 GCF_005435195.1 Halorubrum sp. SP3
CCCGTGTGCGCTCGGCGTCTGTCCGGGGACGTTCCACGAGACGTTGAACAGGCCGCGGCTCACGTACGTTCCCGCGGGGAGGTCCGACGGGACGGCGTACGTCGCGACCATCTCATCGCCCGCGTCGAGCGACTCCAGCGCCTGTCCGTCGCTGCTGCTCGGATGCGGTCCCTCGACGCCCTCGGTCTCGACGACCTCCAGCGAGCGGCG
>NZ_SGTU01000362.1:0-463 GCF_005435195.1 Halorubrum sp. SP3
GGTACGGACATCGCGCTTGCCTTTTCACGGGCCCTATGTACGGCTGACTTTCGCTGTTTCGCGTTTCGCTCGCTTCGTGCCGTGACGGCGTCCACGAGTTTCCACGATTCGACCGGGCGAGTGCCCGGCTCAGCGTTCCACACGGCGTCGGCGTTTACTGCACGATGGCGCTGGAATATTAACCAGCTTCCCGTCGGTGTAGTCAAGTTGTGGTACACCTTAGGACCGGCTAACCCTCGGCTGATCTGCAGTGCCGAGGAACCCTTGCTCTTCAGGCCGTCGAGGTTCTCACCCGACTATCGCTGCTACTGTGACCAGGATTGTCGTTACTGGACGGTCCACACGAGCTCTCGCCCGGGCTTCCGTCCGACCAGTACGCCAACCTACGCGGTCGCCCTGTGACGGGCGCGGCCAGGTCTCGGTGGTAGATTTGAGCCCCGATCATTTTGGGCGCCTCAAACCT
>NZ_SGTU01000363.1:0-463 GCF_005435195.1 Halorubrum sp. SP3
ACTAGTATGGCCCGGGGGATCCGTATACGTTTCTAATTTGTAGTTAACGGTTGGATACCACTTTGAGGCATGTAATATGGTACTGAGCTTCGGCACAGGGCTCAAATTGCATCATTAAATGTCTCCGATGTGGCTATATGTCATGGATAAAGGCAGCCCCCTATATCTTTTTTTGTGGCAGCATGGGTCCATCAAAGCAATTATTCAGGGTCTTAATGACCTCCACAGCTCTAAACGTAATTCATCTGGCTTTGCCTGTACTTACTTCCTCCATGAAAAAAAGTGTTGATAATGCTCATAATGCTGCCCAGCAATTTCCTCCCTTCTCAAGACTATTCTGGCTTCCTGGGTACTTAAAAACAGGGCTTAGAGTATGGCTGCTGACAAAATTGCACTCTAAACGCTAGCTTAGGTCTTCTGCGGCCGCGATATCCTGCAGATGCATCCAGTACTAGTATGGCCC
>NZ_SGTU01000364.1:0-463 GCF_005435195.1 Halorubrum sp. SP3
GCTGCTCCCGGTCGTCGTGTTACTGGCGTCCGCGTTCATCGCGTTCTCGACCGGCACTTCGTGGGGGACGATGGCGATAGTCACTCCGATCGCGGTCCCGCTGGCGTGGAGCGTCGGCGGCGCGACGCCGGCGCTGCTCCCCGTCGCGATCGGGACCGTGTTCAGCGGTGCCATCTTCGGCGACCACTGCTCGCCCATCTCCGATACGACGATCCTCTCGTCGACGTTCACCGGCGCCGACCACATCGATCACGTCCGCACCCAGATCTACTACGCCACGACGGTGCTGATCGTGGCCGCGGTGCTGCTGACGGTGTGGGGCGCCACCCGGATCACGCCGCTGGTGCTGCTCCCGATCGGCGTGGTGACGCTCGCCGGCCTGGTGTACGTGCTCTCCGAGTTCGACGCGAACCGGAAGGGCGTGGCGGCGACCCGCACGGTTCGGGCCGGCAACCGGTCGCCC
>NZ_SGTU01000365.1:0-462 GCF_005435195.1 Halorubrum sp. SP3
GCTGAACGAGGGGCCGTGACGGGACTCCGTGGTGATCTCGTCTACCTCGGTGATGTTTTTGTGGGCGTCGTACAGCGAGAAACCCTTGATCTCGTCGGGAACAGTACCAAAACAGTAGTCGTCGCGGGACTCGTACGCTTGGTACATCGCGTGTTTCGCGAGCTGTTCGGCGTTCAGACTAACGGTTTCGTCTGTCATGATCTACTGGACGTTCCGACTCCGAACGGTCACAAGCGCCTGTGAGAGCGATTGTGACAGAAAAAGAACGTCAGCGGCTACGCTGACGCTAGCAGCAGGACACCGATTGAGAGCGTCAATACGCCGAGCAGGACGTATCGCTTGTGGCCGTACAACGCTCCGTATGTCAACGCTGTGAGTCCGACGCCGAACAGTACACCGACAGCCGTTGCTGCGGTGTTCATTGTACCGTTGTTTCAGCGGGCTTGTAACTTATATTTCCGC
>NZ_SGTU01000366.1:0-462 GCF_005435195.1 Halorubrum sp. SP3
GTCGCTGTACGAAGCAGAGTGGATCGCGACCGTCGAGACGGGAGACGACGCCGATGCCGTAACGATCGACTCCAGCTCAGTCGCGACGGATTCGTTCAGCGAAACCAACGCGGAGTCATTGCTCACGTCACCGTTCGCGCGCCAACTAGTCCGACAAGCCAGCGAAAAGGACGCCGCAGTCGTCCAGCGGCGACGATTTGAGTCCGCAAACGAGACTGCGCCAAACGACGACATGGAGTCCATCGCCGCAGCAGTCCCTGTGGCCTGTGGCCGACAGCGGTTTGGCGTGCTCGCCGTGGCTGGGACCGAAGAGAGCGGATTCTCCGAGACGGCACAAAGCGGGCTCGAATTGCTCGGGGAGACACTCGGATTCGCCATCATCGCCGACCGGCGCCGAAATACATTGATCGAGAGCGACGCTGTTGAATTAGAATTCTCGTTTGCGAGCCCGCTGGCCGACCT
>NZ_SGTU01000035.1:0-3308 GCF_005435195.1 Halorubrum sp. SP3
CGCCGCAGACCTCACAGGTGGAGAGGTCGCGATCGGCGTGAGTGCTCACACCGGCTCACCCCAGTCTTCCGTGAGGTCGGCCCAGCAGTCCGGGCACATCGCGAAGTCTTCGAGCCGGTTGCGATCGTCGACGGACCGGGTCTCGCCTTGAATCCAAACGTGCCGGTCGTCCGGTTCGAACCGGGACCGACAGTCCGCGCAGTAGAGGGTCGTCATCGCGCGCCCCCGTCGAGGTCGTGATCGTACGGTCCGGAGTCCGTCAGCAGCTGGACCCGGTCGCGTTTGAGGAGGGCGTCGGTCTTCTGGTCGCGCAGCTCGTAGAACACGCCGTCGGCGTCATTGCGGCGCGCGCAGAGTTGACACCAGAAATGGTGATTCGTCGGTTCCCACGTTCGGTGGCCGCGGGGACAGAGGAACCGCCACCGATCTGCGTCATCTTCGATCCGCACAACTTCCTTTGGAGGCATCACCTCACGCCGACGAGGGGGGATATAAAAGCCGAAATCCTTGTACGGGGACTGAAAGTGAAACTGATGCGGAGCGAGTCCGCTGGTTGCTGCGCGATCACGTCCGCCGTGGGGGGATTGAATACCCCCGGCCGTGTTTGCTGACATGGCTTTCGTGCCTGACTCACGGAAGCCCGTGCGGGCCTGCTGCTCCAGCAGCGAGGCCCGGCTTTTGGAATGCTCCCGTTAGTGACGAAATTGTATTGACATCACATAGTTCTATCGCTGTTCAATGAGTCAAGTGACCCGGTTTTGACCACGTCTGAGGTAGCAGAGGAGTTGGATTTCTCACTATCAGGGACAAGAAAGAGATTATATCAACTCAATGAAGACGGGATTATAGATATGAAAAAAGCAGGGAATAGTCCAGTATGGTGGCTGTCTACGGATAGACAGAGCTGAGTGAGATGATTGGTGAAAGTCAGGATAAGCTGATAGACAAAATAAACACTCGGAGTCTACAGGAGCACTTAAATAGACAATTAGAGATATATAAGCACACACAAGTAAGAGCGGAAAGAATAATTCAGTTATTAATAGCATCGGCCGCTGTAATTGCTACTTTTGGAGATCCTGAAGTATTCCGTAGAATTGGTGAGTTGTACCTTGATTTGCTTACTGTGGATGTTTTAATTGAACCGTTTGTGATTTTATCACCTGAAGAGCAATCTGAAGTTCTGAGTTTCTTGGGGGTTCCTCTTAGTACTCTGCTTTTTATTTTAGGGGTATTGTTACTGGTCGATTCGGTGGTTTGGTCGGTTGATGTGATTAGGATGCCGCGTCCTCGACCGTATATGAGTGGAAAGGGTCTGGGAATCGTGAATTTTTCTCGGGAAGAGCTTGATTATATATCAAATCTTGGATATAATACCGTAGGAACTGAGTCAGAGCGGTTGAAGAGTGACATAAAATACAATGTCATTGTCCTAAGTAGGGTTGAACAGTATCTGAATCGATCATATACGACACTCGCCATGGGATTATTCACATTATTCGTGTCAACTCTCCCATATTCCGCAGAATTGGCAGATGATATTAGCATTCTGACTGCTATGCTGGTGGCTATTTTTACTTCAGTGACAATGGGTGTTCTATTATTTATTGGTGATCTGCTTATTTCTGGAATCAAAAAAGTGGAAGTGCGAAAGCGTAATATCCCAGTTCCTGAAGCACTGTATCGATTGTATAGAAGATCGGCTGGAGTAAATATGGTACATATTTTAATTTATACTTTTGGTAGTGTCATACTAATGATCACCTACCTATTCTCATTTACTGTCACCAGTATTTGGCTTGTAGAAGTAGGTCTGATATGAAAGCGCGACCCCCCACAAGGAGGGGTCGCGCAGGCTCCCGCCCACTGAAAGGGGTGGGTGGGTCGAAGGGTAGTTCACCGTGTTAGGTTGCTGGTCCGCGGTCGCGCAGCTCGTCGAGGAGATCGGGCCAGTCGAGGTCGAGTGAGAAGAGGTCCGGTTCGAGGTTCCAGTTCCACGGAGCGGCGTCGTCAGGGTCCGGTTCCGCGGTCGCGGGTTCGAGGTTTTCGACGGTCCCACCGAACAGCTGGTTCGTCGGCTTGTCAGCATCAGCGGGCCAATCCGCGAAGAAGTCGACCTCTTTCTTCGAGTGTTTGAAGTACGCCGTCGTGAACAGCCGTTTCAGCTCCGGGTGACAGTCCTTCCCTGTGTGGAAAACCGTTCCGAAGACGTCGACGTTGATCTTCGCCATCCGCTTGGCGAGCGGGGAGAACTGTGCCGCGACCTCGTAGCTGTTCGTCCGCGCGTCGAAGTGCGTCGATCCCTCGTCGATGAACACGAACTTCGGCCGGTCGCGATGCTCGATACACGTCACGGCGAGGTCGTGCGCGCTGGTCACCACGAGGTCCGTCCGAGGCCAGGTGCGCGAATTCGAGATGACGAGGAGATCGTCGACGGTCGCGGAGCGGAGTTCCGCCAGCAGCGCCATCAGGTTCGTCTTCCCCGTGTTCGGGTTCCCGGCGCCGCCGATGAACGCAGTCGCGTCGTTGTTCGTCATCACGTCGTCAAGCCGTAGCGGGAGCCGCAGCGCGGAGCCGTCTAGGTCCTGCTCGGTGATTCCGACGAGATGCGAGAGCATCAGGGAGTTGCCGGAGCGAATCGCTTCGGACGCCTTCCGCGACTGCTGGGTCCGGTCGACGAGGTCGAGCAGCTGCGAGTCCTGGACAAGCTCCGGGTCGAGGTCGTTGAGGAAGACCGACGCCGACACGTCGTCCGGGTCGATCGCGCCAGCTCGCGGGTCGAGGTCTCGATCCGTCTCGATGCGACCGGAGAGCTGTTCCGCGAGTTTGGCCGCGGTCAGCATCCCTTCGTCGGAGTTACCCATCGGCACGCACCTCGGCGGTTTCCGCGTGGCCGTTTCGGTCGGCGTCCGGGTCCTCCGGCGTCGAGAAGTCGAATCCGGACTTGTGTTCCATCTCGTCGATCGCGTCGTCGTCGACGAGGTCGGAGAGGTCGGAGTCCGCGGCGTCGTCAAGACCGAAGTCCTTCAGCTCCTGGTCGACGGCGCGCTCGATCCCTTCGCCGGAGTCAGGCAGGGAGCCATCTTCGAACAGCTCGACGATGCGCTCAACTGTGTTCCGGGTTGCGCGGCGGACCACCACGAACGCGGAGCTTTCGAGGATGAATCCTCGCTGCGCGTCGTCTTGGAGCTGGCCGCGACACTCGTGGACGGCGCGGAGCGCGCGGGTCAGTTCCCGATCGTCGAGCGTCCCGCGCCAGGTACCGACGACGGTCATGTCTTCGAGGTCAACTTGTTTCCCGACGTAGA
>NZ_SGTU01000035.1:3343-3975 GCF_005435195.1 Halorubrum sp. SP3
GTGAGGTCGTACGTCGAGTTGACGAACTCGTCATCGTCGAGGATTTCGAGCTCGCGGAAGTCTTCGAGCGGGAGTCGGTAGATCCCGCCGTCGAGTACGCGAGCGTCGAGGTCGATAAGGTAGACCCATGCGGGATTGTAGAGCCACGATACGACCTTGTTCCCGACGAGGAACCCGAGCGGGGAGAGACCGACCGCGGCGACGCCGAACACGTACCAGAAGCGCGGTACTTCGAGGTCGAATCCGACGATCGCGGAGAGGCCGACGAGCGCGATCACACCGACGACCAGCTCGGGCGCGTGGCCGTGGAGCCAGTCGAGTATCTTGACGTGGCGGGGCGGCTCGGGTCGGGGTTCTGGTGCGTCTCTCATGCTAACCTCTCGGGTTCCTCGCTGCGTCCGTAGACGACCTTTGCCACGAGGAAGATGGTCACAACGGCGACACCGGCGCCGCCACCGAGTCCGGCGGCCTGTGCGTCGCTGGCGGTGAACGGCCCGGCGACGATGGTCGAGGTCGTTTCGAGCGGGACGCCGTAGAGCGTGGTCCCGTCGTCGATCGTCACTCCGGCGCGTCCGTTCGATGGTTGAACGGGCATCCGAATCTCAGTCTTGGCGTCGACGATGAACGAGTCT
>NZ_SGTU01000367.1:0-462 GCF_005435195.1 Halorubrum sp. SP3
AAAGCAACCGCCGAGTTAGAAAGAAATGACTGAGCTAGCAACAGTAGGTTATCAACAACTATTTCACTCGATCTCGCGCCGCCAATAGTTTCAGCGAAGGCTAACGAATTAACCTCGCTGCTTGATTGGTCGGTAATATTCATATATAGTTATCGAAATAGGAGCACATTAACCTGTTGGATGATTTGTGATATGAGAACTACACTTTCTACAGAAGTGAACCGCCTCGGGGTCAAGCCCCGAGGCTTCTGTCTTCCCGCAGGTTAGTCTGACACTCCCACCGTCCTCGACGCCATACCCCGAGATGGGTCACGGTCGTCTCGAACGGACGAGTGGGTTGCGGTCGGGGCGTCCACGGCCCCCGATGCCTGCCGTCGCACCTTCCGAACTTGGGGAAGGCTGTTGAGAGCAGGCACATTCCAGTCCTGATGCTTCTCGATACCTTTCACGGCGATGTTGACG
>NZ_SGTU01000368.1:0-462 GCF_005435195.1 Halorubrum sp. SP3
ATCGACGACGAGATCGAGCGGCCCGCGCTCACCCACTGGATGAACGAGCTCGGCGACAGCCACGACGTCCAGGAGGTGGAGGTGACCTCCGAGACGCTCGCGGGGCAGAGCATCCGCGACCTCAACGCGCAGATCCCCGACGGCACCTTCGTCGCCGTGGTCAGCCGCGACGGCGACAACCGCGTCCCCTCGGCGGACAGCGTCGTCGAGGTGGGCGACCACCTGACGTTCATCGGCGACACCGACGGGGTCCGCCGCGCGATGGAGCGCTTCCACCCGCACGACTAAGACGCACATTACGGCGTTCGTACCGTTCGCGGTGGGGGAACTGCGGCTGATGACCTGACGCTGAGTCATTTAGAAGCCGTACCAAAGAGGCGTCCTGACGGAGTCCTGCGCGAGCGAAGCGAGCGCAGGGCACGTCAGGACGTGAACGCAGCGGCTGTCGAACGAAGTGAGACA
>NZ_SGTU01000369.1:0-224 GCF_005435195.1 Halorubrum sp. SP3
GTTTGTTTACCATGTGGTAAAACTATCGCCGCCAACCGTGACGTTCGTCGGCGGCGCGCCGTGGGTGGTGAGCGTCGTCGAGGTGGAGCGTCGTTGAGGGGGTCGTTGTCGGGGAAGGACGTTGTTGGGGAAGGTCGTTGTCGAGGAAGGGTGTCGTCGAGGCGAAACGTTGCCGGTGAGAGGATGTCACCTGAGAGCAGGTGTCGACCGGTAGCCCCCCACCC
>NZ_SGTU01000369.1:249-461 GCF_005435195.1 Halorubrum sp. SP3
CCCGGAGAGGTGTCGGGGCGGGTGGTGGCTGCTCGGGGTCGGTTGGAGCTACACTAGATAAAATCAGCACGAAGATCAAATAAAACAACCACAATACTACAAATATAATCTAGAGAGGATTGTCGAGGGTACTGTTATATGGTTTGTGTATTAAAACCACCGCTATCTATAGCCACCCCAACACCCCCACCCCACCCATTCGGCGTTCCACC
>NZ_SGTU01000370.1:0-459 GCF_005435195.1 Halorubrum sp. SP3
CGACGGTGCCGTTAAGCTGCGGATCGTCGCCTCCAGCGCGAATCAACGCGTTGAGTTCACGCGGACGGCACAGGTCACGTGCGAGAGTGTCGACGTGTGCGCGCCCCGGGAGCTCCCCTCCGGATGCGTTATTAACAAGGTTCCAAGGAAGTCCACCGACTGTAGCGTCGTAATCGACACGCCGAACCAGATCAAAGAGAATGTGGCGGGCAACACCACGATCGGGGGCGCGGCCGAGTTCCGCTCGGAGAGCCAAGTCGACCTGAAGCTCAGGGGGAATTCGACCGTTCGAGAGTATCTCAGGATCGACACGCCGAGTCAGATCGGCTTGGACATTGGCGGCAACAGTCGCGTCCAAGGCGTGATCAAACTACAGACGGAGTCGCAGGTCGAGTTCAACGTGTCGACGCCCGTCGGTGGAGGGGTCTGCGTCGAGAACGCGGGAGAGGTGACGTTCTC
>NZ_SGTU01000371.1:0-459 GCF_005435195.1 Halorubrum sp. SP3
GCCGGTGTTCGCCACCGCGTTGGTGGTGTGGTCCAACACCTGCCCCATCCCGATGACGTTGCGAATCCGCTCGAGCATGGTCTCGGGCACGTCGATGGTGATCAGGACGTGTTCGCCACCATCCGGGCCGTCGTTCACATCCTGCCATGTCTCGACCTGTTCAGAGACGGTGTCGTGTTCGTCAGCCAGCACACGAACGCGTAGCGCATCGTACTCCGGGGACGGCGCTCGGTCGACCGGTTCGAGGATCGAGTAGTCGTACCGCAGTGGGACGAGGCGTTCGTCGCCGACGTCGGCCTCGTGACGGCTCCCGTCGCTGCGGAAGAAGTCGTCGCTCTCGCGCAGTCGGGTCTCTAACCACGCCGACAGCTGGTGCGGTGAAATCTTCGCGGCCTTGTCCTGCGCGCGGCTGAGGATGCTCTCCTGCTCCTCAGAAACGAGTGTGTACACTTCGTCGCC
>NZ_SGTU01000372.1:0-457 GCF_005435195.1 Halorubrum sp. SP3
AAATCGTCGCGACGGAGCGCCGGCGCGGTCGCAACGCACTCTCCGCTCCCACCGAAGGGCTTACGAGTATGAATACGATATGAATATGTATGGAAAACGACGCGCGAAGAAAAATCGGTGAACGAGGTCAGGTGACGATTCCGAAGGAGCTTCGAGAGCGGTTCGGCATTGAGGGCGGTGACGAGGTCGTGATTCACGAAGAAGGGGGAAAGCTCGTCATCGAGCGATCGGTCACCCGAGAGCAGATCGCGGAGGGGTACCGCCGGCGAGCCCACCGAGACGGCGACCTCACGGAAGAGCTGGAGGGCGTTTCGGCCGAGGCGAACGACCACCTCGGCGACGCCCCGGAGTGGTAATGGTCGTCTCCGTCCGCCGAGGCGACGTGGTCATCGTCGAACTCGACCCGACACGGGGGTCCGAACAGCGGGGAACCCGGCCGTGTCTCGTCGTTCAGAAC
>NZ_SGTU01000373.1:0-456 GCF_005435195.1 Halorubrum sp. SP3
CGGAGCTCCTCGGGGTCGAACATCCGCGCCAGCGACCCGCGCCGGTCGCCTCGGTCGTCCGCGGTCGAGGGCGACTCCATCGTCAGTTGCTAAGGGTCTCCTCGTGGGCGTCGTCGAGCGGCCCGACGATGTCCTCGGTCGGCGTGTCGGGCGTGGCCCACAGGCCCTTGAGGACCGACCAGAACTCCTGCTGGAACGGGTTCCCGAGCGCGTCGTCGAGGTCCGGCACGACCGTCACCTCGTCGGCGAGGTCGGGCAGGTTCGCCATCACCTGGATCTCGTAGGCGTCGTCCGGGACCTGCGTGTTGGACGCGATGAAGCCGCCCTCCTCGACCCAGACCTGCTGGCCCTCGGCGGAGACGAACGAGCTCAGCGCGTCGCGCGCGGCGTCGACGTTGTCCGAGTACTTCGGTACCGTGAACCAGTTGACCGACGAGGAGATGCCGTCGACGCCGG
>NZ_SGTU01000374.1:0-452 GCF_005435195.1 Halorubrum sp. SP3
GGTCTACGAACCGGGGACGCAGGAGTTCGTGATCCCCGAGTCGGAACTGTCGCGCCTGCGCGATCAGTGAACACCGAGCGAGTCTAACGCCCAGCAAACGACCGCGCGTTCTGCGGCCGTCGCCGTCGCTCTTTGGCTCGACTCCCTCTCCCCGCCGTCGGCTGTCCCGTCTTTTCCGCTCAACTGTTTCGTCGCTGAGTATCGACGACGCGCGCTAACTCGCCAGATCCAACTCTGAGAATCGATCTGTGGCTTCGTTAATTAGTTCTGTAACTAAAACGCCAAAATAAATACGAAAACCGCACGACGTAAGCCGTTTATCAAGATGAATAACCGGGTGAGTGATCTTAAGTAGGAATTCCCCATCGCTATCGATAACGCCCGCCGGGCAGGCCGGGGGCCGACGCAACACAACCAATGTTCGAAGCAATCACGGACGAGGCACAACGCGG
>NZ_SGTU01000375.1:0-451 GCF_005435195.1 Halorubrum sp. SP3
AGCAAAGACTGGTCGTATGATCACGAGCGCATTGAGTCAGTCACGCAGCATCGATGGGACGAGTTGGAGCGAATCCAATCGTTTGCGGCGACCGATGCGTGCCTGACGCGGTTCATCGACGATGAGTTAGACGGATCGCTTGAGGAGGACTGCGGGCACTGCGCTAACTGTGTTGGTAAATTTGTTCCATCGACTGTCGAGAAGCAGGAACTGATCGAGGTGGCAGTTGACCACTACAAGGGTAGCTCGACCGGTGAGATCTCCTCGCGATACTACTTGCCGAAGCAAGATGGTGGACGGTCTGTGATCGATGATGACCGCAACATGGAGGACGGCCGTGTGTTGGCGGCTCTGGATGACCCTGGGTGGGGAGCACGTGTCCGAGAGCAACGCGATACCGGCCAGTACAGTACAGAGCTTGTCTCGGCTGCCGTTGACCTGTTCGACGAGT
>NZ_SGTU01000036.1:0-2402 GCF_005435195.1 Halorubrum sp. SP3
ACTCTCCGATCTGGACGCGCTGTATGAGCGGTATCGCGAGTTCGAAGAGGTTCGGCGTGACCTCGAGCGGCATCCTCGGGTCAGTGCGTTTGAGGTGGCACCCTCCTCACGTATCCAGCAGGTCCTTGCGCACCGACAAGCAGCAGCAATCAGCACACAATGACAGAGCACACACCCGAGCTACCATATCCAGACGACCCTGCCTCCTTTAATCTGTGGGCCCGTGACTGGGGCAGCGCACTCGGGCTCAGCCTCGTTGCGGTCGCGCTAGTGAGCGCATCAGCGTCGCTACCTATTGTCTCACTGGCGGTCCTCGGCGCTGCGGGGGTCGTGCGATCCGCACCGTTCGCGTTCGTGCTCGGACAAGTCGCGCTTATCCCTGTACTGAGTAGTATCTCGCCGCTCGCGGGCGTCGCCCAGCTTGGCCTTCTCGCCGTCCTGACAGAACCTGCCCGGTCGCCGCATGATATAGTTACGTTGGTCGTAACCAGCATCAGCTGGGCCGCTCTTCTAGCACTCGTGGTGGGTATACGTGAGCAAGGGGTGTTCGTTACAGGCGGGCTACTCACCCTCGCTGTCGGGGCTGGCATATACGTCACGTATCGAGTCACGCTCGTCCGTCTCAATCTTGTTACGCCCGCCGAGCCAGCAGACGAGTCAAACCTGAAAACACAAGGATGATTGATACAGACATGAATCGGAGGACACCGTGATGGCTCACTCTGGCGGCACCGAGTCTGAACACTCACCGGTATCTGATGAGTCGGCGTCCACAGCCGACACGTCAGAACCACTCCAGACCCGCGTGGCGGTGCTTGAAGCTAAAAACAGACAGCTCCGCGAGGAGTATGCTCGCGCCCGCCAGACCACGTACCGCCGAACCGCAGTGAGTCTCTTACTTGTTGGGTTGGTTGCTGTTGCTGGCGGTGTTGTGTTTACTGACGCTCGCACCGTCCTGTTCGCACTTGGTGGCACAGGCGTCTTTGCCGGCGTGCTTACGTACTTCATCACTCCCGAGCGCTTCATCTCAGCGCAGATTGGTGGGCAAATTTTTGAGGCGGTTCGTGCCGACCGTGAAGCAACGATTGATGAGTTAGGGCTGCGGGGGGAGCCAGTGTACATCCCGGGAGAGGCGGTCCGGCTGTTTGTCCCGCGAGACGCAGATGCGCCACTCCCCGGATTAGCGACCGATCTCGATTTGTTTGTCGTGCCTGAAGACCCCACGACAGGTGGCGTTGCGTTTCATCCAACGGGGGTGCCCCTGTTCGAGGAGTTCTCAGATACGATCGATCAGTCGCTTGGCCCCCGCCCACAGTCGGCTGCGCCAGTCATTGCTGATGCGTTGGTTGAGGTGTTTGAACTCGCTGATACCGCTGAGTCGGCAGTCGATACCGACACCCAGCGCATCACGTTTGAGATCAGTGGTGCCGGGTTAGGTGACCCGACAGCTATTGATCACCCGATTTCCTCATTTCTTGCCGTCAGTCTCGTTGAGGCTCTCGCTGAACCTGTTGAGGTTACGGTCACGGCGGATGACCCGCTTACGGTGACCTGTCGATATGGCCGCGACGAAGACACAACTTAACTAGTGGGTGCCGCTGGCACCTGTTTTCGCCAGTTGAGATTGCGTCTCATTCGCCAGCGACTGCCTGCTCGTCTGTCTCAGCAAACGTTGTGTCGGCGCTTGGCGGCGTCACATCCGCAAGTATCTCGTCAATAATCGCAGACACAGATTCGTCAGCGAGTTCAGCATCAGTTGTGCGGATCACACGGTGCTTGAGCACAGGTGCGGCGAGTGATTTGATATCGTCTGGAATCACGTATTCACGCCCCTGAATCGCAGCCCGAGCCTTGCCAGCGCTCAAGAAGGCGAGCGTTGCCCGCGGGGACCCACCGTGTTGTAACATCGGTGACGCCCGTGTGGCCGCCACGAGATCCAGAATGTACTCTTTGACCGGCTCAGCGATGTAGACCTCACTGACAGCATCGCTTGCGTGCTGGAGTGTCTCCGGTTCGATGACCTGTTCAACCGCTGACGGACCAAGACCGGGCGCCGTATCAAACCGATCGAGTACCTTGCGCTCACCAGCCCGGTCAGGAATCTCAACCGTGTATTTCAGCTGGAAGCGGTCACGTTGGGCCTCTGGAAGTTCGAAGACTCCCTCCATCTCAATTGGGTTCTGCGTCGCAATCACCATGAACGGCGCCGGCAGATCGAGTGTGTCGCCGTCGATGGTGACCGTTGACTCCTCCATCGCTTCAAGCAGCGCACTCTGTGTCTTTGGCGTGGCCCGGTTGATCTCGTCGGCTACAACCAGATTTGCGAAGACGGGCCCCTTTTTGAGCTGGAACTCACCAGTCGCCTGCTGGTAGACGTTCGTCCCGACGACGTCAGCGGGCAC
>NZ_SGTU01000036.1:2428-3547 GCF_005435195.1 Halorubrum sp. SP3
ACCATATCGGGCGTCATCTGAATCCGGCTATATGAGAGTCCAGATGCCCGTGCAAAGGCGTTAGCGATCGTTGTCTTTGCGACGCCCGGAACACCCTCTAAGAGAAGATGGCCATCAGTAAGTAGCGCGATTGTCAGGCCTTCAAGCACCTCCTCATTGCCGACGATAACATCACCAACTGCCTCACGGAGCGTTTCGTACAGCGCCTCGGGGCTACTCATCGTGTTCGTCTCGTGACCGCTCAGATAAAACAGCTGTCATCACCTGTTGAAGCTGCGGCTCATCGAGATCAGGGTACTTCTCATTCAGTTCTGATCGGAGCGCGTCTGCGTCAAGCTCAACCGATTGTCCGCTCTTGGAGCGGTCCCAGACCCACCGCGGAAGGAGTGACAGCACACGCACTGGTAGCAGCGTCTCCACAGCGCTACTGACTGTACCCTCACGGACACGGCGCCATATCAGCAGCCACACACCGAGTGTCGCGAGGCCCCCACCAACTTGGAGAAGCGGTGATGTCCGAAGTAGTACCAGCGCGCGCGCAAGCGGCGGTTGCGCGCCTGCGTGTGAATAATCAAGAATCGCTCGTTCATGAGTGTCGATGAGTTGTGTCGCAAAGACATGGTTATCGGGCTGTGTCAACATCGAATTGATGAAGATACTGGGGTCGCTGATAGTAATGACCTGGCCCCCTTCGATAGACTCGGATGCGACAACAGGATACGCACCGAGTTCATCGCCAGCCGAGAGACTCCCTGTGGCATTCCGATCCAGATAGGCAAGCTCAGAACTTGTCACAACTGGAGTGGCATTCCCCGGCTCAACCGCAGTAGCTCCATTGAGCGTGAGTTGTGAGACATTCTGGGTGTACGGCGCTGCCGTTACATTCGGTGCGAGCGGGAGTGACGGCCCGCGGTAATACTCTCGTTCATCCCGGAGTTGGAGTCGGCTGAAGCGTGCGTCTGCGCCGATCGACGCAAGGAGTGGGTTGCTGTGTGGGCCGAAGTCATCAGCAATGACAACGGTTCCACCTCGCTCAACGAAATTTCGGATACGTCGTGATTCAGTGGCTGAATACGGCTCTGTGGGTGCCAGAATGATCGCAACGGTGTTTGTCGCATT
>NZ_SGTU01000376.1:0-450 GCF_005435195.1 Halorubrum sp. SP3
GCTACCTCAATATGCCGGGCAATTGGTCGGAAAGGATGGTATCTGTCGACGGTGAGTAGTAGTGAAAACAAGGGTGATAGAATACTCCGGAATGTGGTAGGTTTGCGAGATACTACCCGCTACACGAGCGGGTACGGAGGTGAAAAAGAGAGGCAGTTGGTTACTCGTCGAGGGGGAATTTGTCCTCAAGTTCGACGAGTTTTTCTCCACGCTCGGTGAGACTCACGCCGAACCAGACGCGCTTGCGACCCTCGTCGAGAGTGACGCGTTCGCTCGGCGGATCGGGGGTGATTTTCGATTTCATCTTCGAGACAGCACCACCCGGCGCGTGGGTTTTGAGGTCGACATCGTCGGGGTCCATATCAGATTCTTTACTAAGTTGATGGAGGTTGATTTGGGCCCATGCGTTGTAGGCCGAGCGGATGTTAGACGTGGGGGTGACTGCCGACT
>NZ_SGTU01000377.1:0-448 GCF_005435195.1 Halorubrum sp. SP3
TGCCATCGCTGTTCAGGCATACTGAAAAGACAAAAGCCGCACTAAGTCAGACTCTCAGCTCTACAGTAGGCTATGACGCGAGGAGGCACCGGAGAGACTGCGGGTCGCAGAAGAGAGTACGCGTGATCCCACTACTGGCGTTTGTCCTGCTGTCTTCGACACCGATCGCACTGCGCTGCCGCTGAGAGTCCCCGTGGAATCCGCCGCCCACAGGAACAACGCGGGCCGTCTAGATTCTCTGACATAAACTATTGATAGAGGTAACTCGGTATAGTTCTTTCCTAGCAATCACTTGGTTTACTCAGATTGTATTGACTGGTACACGTTAATCTATTGGCACGCATTCACACAATTTGACATCCTCCCCGCGCTAAAGCGCGAGGATTCCTCCGGTGGGGATTCGGCTATCGACCCACGGAGGCAACTTGCGGGTTTGTGCGCGCTTCTT
>NZ_SGTU01000378.1:0-446 GCF_005435195.1 Halorubrum sp. SP3
CCATATTCACGTAGGTTCTGAATATTACGATTGCGATTATTCGATCTATCCGATCATCGGGTACCATTGCTAGATGGTCACTTCGATTGGTATAGGAATTTAATCCTATACTATCGGCTTAGGTTCGGACCTACGAGGTCACACACATTAGAGTTCATGATCCGATCGGATGGTTGATCAACGATTAAGAATCGTTCTAGGATTAAACGATCAATACGATTGATATTTAACCTAGTATAAGTGTTGCAGGAGGATAGATTAGCAATTTGATTGCTAATTGGCTTAATTTGATTAAGCTAATAGATTGAGATTAAGTCTAATTAAATATGATTTAATTAGATATAGTTTGGGCTTGATTGGATCAAGTCCAATTGGTTTATTGGATAAGCCAAGTGCAAGGAAAAACTAATCCTAGTTCAACTAGGACTTGGGTCAATCTAATTTCT
>NZ_SGTU01000379.1:0-445 GCF_005435195.1 Halorubrum sp. SP3
CTGGTGCTACAGAGTTTTCTTCATACAGGTGGCTGTTGAAGGGCAAAGGTCGTCGAATTCTGTAGTTTGCTGAATAGCTCTTGGAGCTACACTTCGATCTATTTCTACGTATCCTAGCTCGGTAAAGAAACCAGGAGCGTTCGTCGTCAACAGGTACAGCGTGTCAACGTCGGCAGATTGCGCTTCCGTTTCCGCAGCCGCACAGAGCGCTGTTCCGTATCCCTGGCCTCGCACAGCTTCTTCGACGACGACCGACCGTAGAAGACCGTCAGTGTCATAAATTTCGATACCTGCGGCGCCGATTCGTTCGTCTCCATCGTAACCGATGTAGAAGCAGTCGGGTTTCGACCGTACGTCCTGAGACGGCAAACCGTTCGCTTCAAGTTTAGTTTCGATATAAGAGAGAGTGGCCTCGTCCGCTCGTCGGAGCTTGAGGGGTGCTCCA
>NZ_SGTU01000380.1:0-444 GCF_005435195.1 Halorubrum sp. SP3
GCCCTACCGGATCAGCGGTGAAGGCGCGAACAAGGAACACTTCCACGCGGTCGGCATCGAGGACGCCTTCGAGGGGACGGGGGTCGAGGGGTACACCGGCTCCGAATCGCTGGACTACGAGACGCTGCTGGAGATCGACCCCGACGCCTTGCTGCTCCGGTACCACGGGCGAGGGATGAGCCGTTCGGAGTTCGAGGAGACGGTCGTCGCGTACCTCGAGGACCACGACCTCGGCAGCGAACTGACGGCCGTCCAGGAGGGTCGGGTGTTCCGCGGCGGGCCGATATACGCCGGGCCGCTTCACAACCTGTTCATGATCGACCGGTACGCCACCGGCCTCTACCCGGACCGGTTCGAAGACGAGCGGCTGTTCGACCGCCAGCGACTCGCGGACATCATCAACGGAGACGCCTGACATGAGCGACGACGATATCACCACGACCG
>NZ_SGTU01000381.1:0-444 GCF_005435195.1 Halorubrum sp. SP3
AGGAAAGTTTCGTTGACAGAGCAGTCGATAATGTGCTGGATTTCTGGGGTTAACTCCGCGATCTGAAGTACAAACTAATTAAAATATGCCTCATTCTTACACCACTACCTAACAGATACATGTATCCCCAGCATGGTCACCGGAACATACGTTAAAATCACAGAGCTTCCGGCACCCAACACGCAAGCGAATTCTATCGGTTGATTTAGCATTCAGATAGAAGAGACGCAGTTCCCGTGCTGACCACACCCTCTATATTCAGCAATTAGTAGCAGCCTATGTCACATATCGAATAGTTGTTTCGCCAGGTTGGGCAAGAGCCATCTACAAATTGGCCTACGATTAGGCCTAGAGATCAGTATAGAGAACGCGACTGAACCGTCGGCTCGAAAACCGGATCTACACCCGGGTCGGACCCGGCATCGCCCGTAACATACGAGATCT
>NZ_SGTU01000382.1:0-444 GCF_005435195.1 Halorubrum sp. SP3
GGGGACGGCGAGGTCGTCGCCGTCGACGACGTCGACATCGAGATGCGCGACGGCGAGTTCCTCGTCGTGGTCGGCCCCTCCGGCTGCGGTAAGTCGACAACCCTCCGGATGGTCGCGGGGCTGGAGACGGTGACCAGCGGCGAGATCCGACTCGCCGGGAGCGTCATCAACGACGTGAAACCCCAGCACCGCGACATCGCGATGGTGTTCCAGTCGTACGCGCTGTACCCGCACATGACGGTACAGGAGAACATGGCGTTCGGACTGGAGGAGTCGACGGACCTCTCCGACGACGAGATCGAGACGCGCGTCACCGACGCCGCGGGGACGATGGGGATCGGCGAGCTGCTGGACCGGAAACCGTCCGACCTCTCCGGCGGCCAGCAGCAGCGGGTCGCGCTCGGGCGGGCGATCGTCCGCGACCCCGAGGTGTTCCTCTTCGAC
>NZ_SGTU01000383.1:0-443 GCF_005435195.1 Halorubrum sp. SP3
ACGATACTTAAACTCCCACTTCATGGTACAGTCGTTCGATCTCATCAAGTGAGAGCTATATCTCCACGATTCCAGAGTTTTGCTAAGGCTAGATCTTTAGATTGAGAGTCGGAATTTCTACTCATAGACATTGAGCGTCCTATTTGAAGAAACACGTCACAACCGATTTTCGTACTGAAATTACCAGCTGACGCTGGCTGTAAGATTCCACGTACTGTTTCGGTTGAAAAGGGGCTTGATGTATGTCGCAGATAATCCCTTGAACTCATACTCCCGGTCCTCAGACAGTCCGTGGTTGTGAGTGAGATCACAGTACAACTCATCGTAATTTGCTAACACCTCAATATGGTGTTCTGCCTCTGATTTGGTCCGATCAGGTCCACTAAGTTCCGATTTGAGATGAGACAGGAGATCATCGTTATTCTGCAATGGATTCTCGATGA
>NZ_SGTU01000384.1:0-442 GCF_005435195.1 Halorubrum sp. SP3
CGTCGGAGCCGTCTCCCCCGTCGCCGCCGTCCCCGCCGCCGGAACAGCCGGCGAGTCCGGTGATGCCTACCGCGCCTGTACCGTACAGGAACTTACGCCGATCGATTGAGTTCTCGGACATACTCAACAGAGTACTCCCAGTCGATCATTAACAATGTGTCTGTTTATTTCAGTTCAAACCGAAGGAATATTCATTATAATGAACGTCAGCAAACACGTCGCCGGAATGGGTTACCCGTCGAGGGCGGGGACATCGGATCCGATTACCGGTCGGGATCCCGGTACCGGCGCCGGTTACTCGTCGAGGATGACCGTCACCGGTCGGTCGGCCGCGAGCAGCACCGACTGCGTCGTGCTCCCGAACAGCATCTTGCCGGTCGGGCTCCGTCGCCGCCCGCTCATCGTGATGTTGTCGACGTCGAGCTCCTCGGCCACCTCGATG
>NZ_SGTU01000037.1:0-233 GCF_005435195.1 Halorubrum sp. SP3
AGCCGGCGATTGTCAGTCTGTTACCGACTCCGTTTCGGAGGAGAATGAGGACGAACGGCACAGTCAGACTACGTGTCCGGAGTGTCACGGACGACTTCGTCGAGCCGATGATGACGTTGATGCGGTCTGTGACGACTGTGGACTCGTCGTTTCAGACGCGACGCTTGATACGAACATCAAACTGTACACGCCGGACGGCACCGGCGATCAGGACTCTCGCGTCGGGCCATCGA
>NZ_SGTU01000037.1:281-3533 GCF_005435195.1 Halorubrum sp. SP3
GTTATCGACGGTGATCGGGTGGCAAGACACCGACGCGAAGGGGAACGCGCTGTCGGGAGAACGGCGACAACAGATGCGTCGCCTTCGACGATGGGATGAGCGCTTCCGACGACGCTCATCGGCGGATAGGAATCTCATGCATGCGCTCGGTGAGATCGACCGCATGGCTTCCGCGCTCGGCGTGCCCGAAAGCACCCGAGAGACGGCAGGCGTCATCTACCGTCGCGCACTTGCGGACGGACTCCTTCCGGGTCGAGCCGTTGAAAGCGTCGCCACTGCGGTGCTGTACGCGGCGAGTCGCATGGATGACGTCCCGCGCTCTATCGACGAGGTTTCAACAGTGAGCCGCGTCGAACAAATTCGCGTTGAGCGGGCATATCGACACGTCTCACGTGAACTCGGGTTAGAAATTCCACCAACAGATCCTCGTTCGTTCATCGGGCGGATTGCGTCGGACGTGGAGTGTACGGACGCGACAGAGCGAGAGGCACGACGTCTCGCCGGAATAGCGGTTGAAAACGGTGTTCACAGCGGGAAACATCCGGTAGGCATCGCCGCAGGGGCACTGTACGCGGCTGCCAAACAGTGCGATGAGTCTCTCCGACAAGCAGATATCGCTCATGCTACGGACGTAAGCGAGATGACGATACGGAACCGGTATCCTGAGATTTTGGCCGCAACAGATACCGAGGATGAATAGGCACAGTGAGTAGTTGACTTTTGCTTGAGTAGGTTCGAATTGGACAGTATCGATCAAGGATTGTTTTGCTCTGTTGGATCGCATAACTGTGTCCGGACCAAGATATCACAAAAGGCGGAAAAATCATTTTTCGCCGTCGACAGCATAGATCAACCTCCTACGACATCTGCTGCCTTACTTCTCTTCCAAATGTGTGTTTCAGAAGCCCTCAACGGCGATACAGTTTCGATCTTGTTTTCACCTAGTCCTAACACATTCTGCGGATTTAATGAAAAACAGAAAGAGAAGCTAGAGTGAGTATATTATTCCAGATACTTAAGTAGAAAATAGAAGGCACGCATCAAATCTATCCTCCGAGATTATGCGGAGTGGTGGTATGGTGAGGTCGTTAACTTAACGGATCTCATCTCATAACCGCGCAAGGAGGGCAGCCCCAACGGGGAAGGGAACGTTATGATTCTCTGTCGAACTGTACCGAAAGGTCGACCGCGGGACGATCTCACGGTGGAAGATCCAACGGACTATCAGAAACGGAAGGGCAGCAGAGCAACAAGGGTGTTAATGTATCTCTTCTAATACCTCTGGCCCCCTCAGTATCCGGAAGAATTGCTCGTACTCCGTCTCACTGACTACTTGGGATAGTGCGCGCTCTGCGTTCCTGTCGTCGATGATCAGCCCCACGGAATTGTGACCCTCAGACACCCGGATTTGAACAAGATTACCGGCGAATTTGGCGTCCGTTTTCGGGAGTTCATCTTCTCGCTCCTGTTCGAGCTTGGCTAATTCTCCGTGTGCTTCGTCAACCATCTCGCTCACGGTCGGGCCGTCACGGATTCGCGCACCGTAATCCGGCTCTGGAAGGGCAACAATCCAGTCCTCGTTACGTATTGGATCAAGCCAATCGTTGACACCGTAGGGACCAGCCCATTCCTTGTCCAACTCCTTGACTACTCCAGTGGAGACGTACAACTGCTTATCATTCGACTGAATGTAGTTGATTAGCTGTCGCCGTTCTGGAGTAGATCGCCCGATTCCACCCAAGACGCTCGAGTCAACGAGGAGTGCATCCGGGAGCGGGTAGAGGGGTGAAGAGTCAACTAATTTCGGTCGATCGCTCATTCCTGCTCAAACACGTACGGAGTGTTTCGAATCTTCCGATCATGTACGTCGTGTTCGAAGGAATCATCGATGAGCCCTGCTTTGACAAATAGGGCAATGATCGGCTCCAGCGCCTGCGTGATGCTGATAGCCTCGATCTCATCAACATTGAGGCGGTCTGCTGCTCCACGACGAGTCACCTCGCCACTGAGATATGCCCGTGTCTGCTCAACCGCCATCAGCAGCTTCGCCTTGCCGTGCCGATCAACGAAGAGTTCGATCTCACTGACCTCGCCGCTTGCACCGTAAGCGGCGATCGTAAGCGGGTCAAACAGTATCCGCGTCTCTCCCTCCCCAACGGGGAGAAATAGTGAATCAGTCCGGAGCTGGCTCTCTTTCCCGCTACTGACATCCTCGACAATGTCTAAGTTTTTGAGCTTTCCAACCCGCATTGAGGTTGTACTTCCGGCAAGATCGAGTCTACGCTCGATACTACTGTTCGTAGTAGGCTGATTCAGCAGGATGTCAGTATAGACTCTGGCGATGTCGGGATTCACCAGTATCTCTGAGGCTGCGATAAAGGAGCGTGCGGTGCCCTCTTTCGAGCCGTTCTCGTTCGCAGCCGGGGCGTTTGTTACCACCATCGTAATTCATGATACGTGAACCGAGAACTAATATCTTGTGGCAGTTGTGTCGGACTGTATGGAGGCTCCTAGAGATTGTTCTTAGATAACTGATTTGTAGATACTGGCATTTGTATTCACGCCTTAAGAGAGTATTTCAGTTAAACGAATTAATCTTAATCTTAATCTTAAGATTAGTCTGACAGCTTCTTCCGGACAAACGGCTGCTAGCCGGGTACTAGAGCGGTGTCGGTGTTTCGTGGTCACCACCCAGTGGCCATGTCCCAGAGGAGGGCGACGTCAACGATACCGAGAATAACTCCAGCTAGTAGCCACGCATCAAGCGACGATGTGAGGTCCAAGATCGGGCCAGAAACTGCGAGTTCGAAGGCCGACGCCAAACTCGCCACCTCAAACAAGAGTACCCCCGAGATGACCCAGATCACAGTCGCACCAGCGGCGATGAGAAGCTTGTTCCCGCTCATCTTTGACGCTCTAGCGACACCAAGCTAATGTCCATCGTACCAAGGCGGCGCACCGAACGCGTCGGCGTAGCAGTCTGGGTGACACGGCCGCTTGCGGTTGTCCGGCCACGCCCGGTCGAGTGGAACCTGCTCGCCGCAGAGCCCACACTCGGCGGTGTGACCTGCCTGACGAGCGTCTGGTGAGAGATTCCTTGCCTCGATGTAGAGCTCGTGGAGCGCCCACGGCGTGAGGCGAACGGCGACACGCTCGGCCGGATCGGGATCCTCGTCCGATGTCGCGGCCGAGAGCGTAAGCACCCAGTCGTCACCGGGCTCGCCGTCGGTCGCTGGCCCGAGGGCAATCGTC
>NZ_SGTU01000385.1:0-441 GCF_005435195.1 Halorubrum sp. SP3
GTTCGACGAGCACGGCGTCGACGTCGACGTCGGCGACGGCGCGTTCTACATGATGATCCCGGTCGACGACGACGACCAGGCGTGGTGCGAGCGCGCCATCGAGGAGGCCGCGGTCGCCTGCGTCCCCGGCAGCGCGTTCAACGCGCCCGGCTACGCCCGCATCTCGTACGCCGCGAGCGAGGAGCGCCTGCGCGAGGCGGTCGACCGACTCGTCGCGAACGACCTGCTGTAACGCCGCCCGACCGCCCGCAGACGCCGCCGTCCCGCCCGCTTCCGACCCGGACGAACTCGCGGACCGGCCGCGAACGGGGGCTGCGGTGCGTTTTTCACCCCGCTCCTCGAAGTTTCAGCTTGGTGGTACGATGTACGACAGGATACTGTACCCGACGGACGGGAGCGCCGGATCGGAGGCGGCGGCGGCGCACGTGGGGGCGCTCGCGT
>NZ_SGTU01000386.1:0-441 GCF_005435195.1 Halorubrum sp. SP3
CCCGCCGCCCCAGTCAGCCACGACAACCGTCGTTGAGTCCTCGTTGTACGGTTCCTCGCGGAAGTGGTACTCGGGCGTGAACGTCGAACGCACGTCGCTGTCCGACAGGAGGTTGTCTTCGGGTTCGTAGAACTGCGCGAGAACCTCGTTGGCAAACTCCATCTCGCCCATCTGCTGTTTCGCACGGGCGATGTCGGACGCGGAGTGGAGCGGGGAGTTGATCCAATCGACGTGCCACGCATGGACGGTGTAGGACTCGCCTTCATCGACCTCCATCTCGCCTGGAAGGTCAGCGATGTCCTCTGCCGTCAGCTCGTACGGATAGACCTCATCTTGGATGTCCCACTCCCCTGTCTCGGCGTTCCACGTCCGTTTATCCGACCGTTCCCACAGGTCGTGGTAGAACGACCCCGTTTCCTTCGGGGTGCCGATACAGAACGT
>NZ_SGTU01000387.1:0-313 GCF_005435195.1 Halorubrum sp. SP3
CGAAAAATGCACCGGCCGCGCATTATTTGTACTGCGAAAATAATTGGTACTGCGGTATCTTCATTTCATATTTTAAAAATGCACCTTTGCTGCTTTTCCTTAATTTTTAGACGGCCCGCAGGTTCGTTTTGCGGTACTATCTTGTGATAAAAAGTTGTTTTGACATGTGATCTGCACAGATTTTATAATGTAATAAGCAAGAATACATTATCAAACGAACAATACTGGTAAAAGAAAACCAAAATGGACGACATTGAAACAGCCAAGAATCTGACGGTAAAAGCACGTACAGCTTATAGCGTCTGGGATGTAT
>NZ_SGTU01000388.1:0-440 GCF_005435195.1 Halorubrum sp. SP3
GTCACCGAAACTGGAAATGAGTTATTCAACGAAGCAGACCGTGATCTGTGGGTTACCGGCGGTCCAATCAATCTCGCGCCCGGCTCTGTTGGCGCCTTCCAAAATCCAGTTCCAAACGCACACACAGTCGCTACACAGATCGAACAACACGAGGATGTCCAAACAGCAGTCCCACTGGCATTCCAAGTTGTCTACGTCAGCACTGACGGTGAAGAGTTCGAGACGATTGTTGGCAGCGGAACACCAGGAGCAGGTGGTTCCGTCCGCATAACAGCCGGCGAGGGATTTACTGGTCCAAATACACACTACGCTGATGGCAATTACAGCGGGAATTTCACTCATCAAGCGCTGGTTTCGCCTGAGTTTGCCGCGCAACACAACGTGACTGTCGGAGATTCCATCCACGTCGGTGGGACCATTGCGAGTGCCCGCGCTCACGA
>NZ_SGTU01000389.1:0-439 GCF_005435195.1 Halorubrum sp. SP3
GCGTCGATGGCGTTCGAGACGTTCCGGAGGAACTCCTCGTCGTCGGCGACCGTCTCGGTCTTATCTAAGTCCGCCGGCTCGTAGTCGGCGAAGACGTCGCTCGCGCGCAGCAGCTCGGTGTCGTCCATCCGGACGAGGAGCGGGAGGTCGGTGTTCGCCCGGACGAACTCGGGGTCGTACAGGTCGTTTTCGATCAGCTCGCGGGCGACGCCGAGGAACAGCGCCGAGTCGGTCGCGGGGCGGACGGTGACGACCTCGTCGCACTTCGAGGCGGTCGCGTTGTAGTCGGTGAAGATGCCGGTGAGCTTCGTGCCCTTCACCTTGGCCTCGGTGAGCCAGTGGCAGTCCGCCATCTTCGAGGTGAGGTAGTTCACCCCCGCGACGACGAGCTGGTCGGCGTGCTCGACGTTCGCGAGGTCGAAGTCGACGGTCTGTTGCC
>NZ_SGTU01000390.1:0-438 GCF_005435195.1 Halorubrum sp. SP3
GGACGACGTAGACGCGGACAACATCGTCCTCGAACTTGAAGCCGAGGGCGATGACATCGAGACAGCAGACACCGACGGGACGGACCCCAACTTCGCTGCCTCCGACGACGAACTACTCACCGAATCCGAGAAGATCGAGCAGAAGACTTCCTAACAATGGGACTTCACTACTTTCATGGCGGCGCGGATCCCGAGGAAGTAGCATCGCTTGCTGACGGGGCAACCTTCGATCACGATCCCCCTGACGACATCCAAGACATCGTGGATGCTGCGGAGGAGAACGGCTACGGCATCAAGGGCGTTCTCCTTGAAGACCTTCCCGACGGCTAATCGAGCGTGAGTTTGTGTGTCCAGTCAGTCAATTGATCCAGCAGATGTGGGTCGGCTTCGCGTCTCGTATCGGACGAAGCGCGAGTTTTTCGTAGAACACAACCTCAT
>NZ_SGTU01000392.1:0-437 GCF_005435195.1 Halorubrum sp. SP3
ACACATCTCGTCAAGCGACTCCGTGAGAAGCGATTCGGGCCCGGTGAGGAGCTGCCAAGCGGTCACCAGCGGAAGACTCTGCTCAATATGGTGATCGAGAACCTAGAGAAGGTCGGCGGGACGGTCATCGTTGTCCTCGACGAGATCGATGCCATCGGCGACGACGACTACATCCTCTACGAACTCCCGCGGTCGAATCCGGACGGCGTCCGTCTCTCGCTCATCGGGATTACGAACGACCTCCAGTTCCGCGAGAACCTCGACGCCGACGTCCGGTCGAGTCTCGGCGAAGACGAGGTTCGCTTCGAGCCCTACGACGCTGATCAGCTCCGCAACATCCTCGCACGGCGTGCCGTCGGTGCCCTCCGGGACACGTATTTCGAGGACGACGTCGAGGACTACCAGCATCTCCGAAGCGAGATCCTGAGCGACGACAC
>NZ_SGTU01000393.1:0-437 GCF_005435195.1 Halorubrum sp. SP3
GGTGCTTCCGAATGCGACCGCAGTCCCAGGCGCGTCAACCACTGTCTCGCTTCCATGGTGGCTGTCCTGGCCGACCACGGTGTCGCGGTTACTGCCAGAAACCGGCCACCATCCACGCCGGTGGCGTCTGCTACTCGACTGTCGCCCACCAAATCCAATCATACCGCCACGCGACTGCCGGTCGACACGACTGAGCGCTCGCTCCGGGATATCTACCCCCGGACAGCGACAGCGAGGCCGGTCACGCACGCCGTGGCCCCGCAGTGTCACACGCACCACAGCCGACTGTCGCCTCGTCCCAACACCTCACCCCGCGCAGATCCCACGCCGCCAGGGAGGGCCGCGATGAGCCACAGCCCGCCGCTCGATGAGATGTGCGAGCTGTATGAGATGTTACGGCGGCAACGGCGCTGTTATGTCCTGCTGATCGTTGGAGC
>NZ_SGTU01000394.1:0-436 GCF_005435195.1 Halorubrum sp. SP3
GATAATATCGAAAAATACGCGCAGGCTCCCCGCCCAGACGATGAAAGTCAGGACGAGGAACTGACTGGCAGCGATGCGCTTGCTGCCTACATTCGAGACCAGAAGAGGGATCTCCCCAGCGTTGATGATCAGATCTCTATTGTGACTGCCTTGTATGAAGAGGAAATCGGACCAGAGTCGGAGGGTTTGACTCGAAACGAGATCGCGGAACGGTTGACATTCGAGCCCTCCTTTAGTACCGCAATTAACCATCTTGTTGATCTGGATGTCCTTGAGTAGTTCCAACCTCCGGGTCTATCGACGTATGCGATCAGTGAACGGCGAGATCAGATCATCAATGGTGAAGTAGAGAAGACGGTTCAAGAGGAGATTGAACGTCTCATTGATGATATGGTGGATCGGCTTGATAGCCCAATGCGACCTGGTGACGGCGAGT
>NZ_SGTU01000038.1:0-217 GCF_005435195.1 Halorubrum sp. SP3
AGAACCCGACTTGATACTGGCCAACCTCTGCCGAGCCGAGAAAATATCCTATTATGAAATAGTCGATCTGTCCAACAAGAGAATAAATCACACCTGCAAGGACTAGCGGAAGTGAATAGGACAATAGCGCACGGTTAGAGACTGACTCCACTTCAGACTCTCTGATCCACTCTACCCTATATATAAAAATTATCAGTCCAGTAAATACTGCAAACGC
>NZ_SGTU01000038.1:279-3448 GCF_005435195.1 Halorubrum sp. SP3
CCCCCCGACCAAACCCATAAGACCCATCCCGGTGGTTATAAGCACGACTATTGCGACGATCCGGCAAAGGGGGTTCAGCAGATCTTTCACCAGCATCCGATACTCCATTCGCTTGATACTGTTGAAAGATGCAATCAGTACCTTATTGACCGTCTGAATCGGGATCAGTAGCACAAACAGTGCGAGTACGATGACCAGCTGAGGCTCGCCAAACAGATCTGCGATGAAGGATCTACTCAGAAAAACGATCGTTAATCCAACTAATGAAGAGAAGGTTCCAATTATCAAAACGTTTCGGAGCGTTGATTTAGCCCTTCCGTACTCATTATTATTGAGGAATTGTGGAATGAAGTAATCGACTGATCGGTGAATGTTGAGACTGACGAAGCCCTGAACAAAGAGAACGATCGACAACGCTAGTGTGTAGACCCCGTATTGTGTAGGAGTGACGAGTCGGGTCGCTGTAGCGACAAACGAAAAACCGAGTGCTTTTCCCAATATGTTCCCAAGAAAGGTGATGCTACCTTGTTTAGCGATTGTAAATATCCCATTATCATTCTTCTCGCTCATTTGTTCAATTGAGATAACCCATATTACTCAACCGTTCTTCTAAGGCCTCTTCCTCACTTTCACTCCATTCTCGTCTCTCCCCATCCGTTTCGCCGTAATTATTTGTATACTTAATCGAGGAAACTCCTTTGTGTTCTTCCGTCATTGCGTCTTGTAGTACTATTCCATCGACCGTCTCCGGAATCGGACAATTATGAAGATGAAGCAGAGTCGGTGCAATATCCACAACGCTTGCATTCTCTATCGTGCCGCAGTTGAAATTCGGTCCTGAGGCGATGAATATGCCGTCTCTACGGTGGTCCCCAGATCTGTCCTGACCGTACTGTTTCGAGGGACGAATCAATTCATCGGAGTGGCCATTTTTCAAGGTGTACTCAGGGTTTGTGCGAACGATTAGGTCAGGTGCGTCATCCACTATCCAACCAGAGTATACTTCCTCACTCCGAACCACCGCTTCCACCAGTTGGTCGTCGGTTTCTGGATGTCGAATGGAGCGAAGTGAGTCACGAACCTGTTCCACCACCGTATCATACTCTTCGTGAGTTACTGTCCCCTGAGTGAATCGGTCCTCAAGATTAATGAAGAGTGCTTGTCCTGAAAGCGTCGAAAAGAAGACCTCCGTTTCATCCCAGACAATTGTTCGATGGGAATTATCTTGAAGAGACCCTCCAAACTCAAACCATGAGGCAGGGAGCACCGACTTTACTAATTTCTGTAGCCCAGCGCTGCCTACTACATCCCACCCGAACTTGAGTATCTCGGCTGCGAGATCAATAGCAACTTGATTAGGTGAACCCTGAGTTTCTCGGGTGAGGTATCCCGTGTCTTCTAGCCATTCGTCAATATAGATATCATACGAGAGAGGACCGAACCCCTGATCAGAAATGATGAGCACGTCACACTCGTCATCTGTTTGTTCTAGAATCTGTCCGATACCGTCGTCAACGGTCTCGTAATACCGTTTAATGGCGTCAGTATGCGGAGAGTCGGGATCGTACCGTGGGTGAGATTCATCTAAATATTTCCAAAAGTAGTGTTGGATACGATCACTTCCGTCGTAGACAGACATCGCAAATTCCGTTTCGTGGTCATCGATCAAGGTGAGGAACAGTTCTGTCTGATATTCCGCTACCTTGATTAGATTCTCTTTGAATTCCCTTTCATTTCCAGCCTTGTAGAGGGACTTGTCCTCAAAGAGGTTTTCAGCTGTGCCTATTGTGTCCCTGAGTGGTTCCGGTTGAACAAAATCCTCAATACTATTCGGTGTTGGGAACCCACTGACGAGATATCCGTCAACCTCTTCCGGCGGGTAAGTAAATGGTATTTTGAACAATCCTGTGGTCGTTCCATAATCGTTCATAATCGACCAGAACGGAGATGATCGACGATCGGAAGAGTTGATCGACCGTCGATTGTAGTCTTCTTCGAAAGTGCTGAAGTCAAAGATACCATGCTTGCCAGGATTCGTTCCAGTCTGAATGGAATTCCACGCCGGAGGAGAAACGGGTGGGGTAATCGATTCAAGCGGACCAGAAACGCCGTCGTTTTTGAGTTGACCGAGATTTGGTAGCTCACCGGCCTCGATCATAGGATCAATCACATCCCATTCGCCACCATCGAGTCCAACAACGAGCGTATCCATTTAATCTGAACCTATTCGTCAGTACATATGAATGCTTAGATCGACATCGAAAGGTCAAAGCCCTGTACAGATAATCCTCAGTGGAATGATCCACGACATCGAAGTCAGAGACCTCCAAGTAAACACCGACGAACGCGGCCACCTCGTCGAAGTCTTCCGCGAAGACTGGAATGTGTACGATATCGATCCGGCGATGTCCTACTACTCGATGACCTATCCGGGGATCATCCGCGCGTGGCATCGCCACCTCGAAGGCCAGATCGATCACTTCGTCTGCCCGCAGGGCCGAATCAAGGTTGGCATCTACGACGATCGCGACGACTCCCCCACCCAAGGCGAACTGGATACGTTCGTTATCGGCGAGCACAACCAACAGCTGATCCGCATCCCCGGCGACTGCTGGCACGGCTTCAAAGCGATCGGCGACGAACCGTCGCTCCTCATCAACTATCCGACGAAACTCTACGACTACGAAGAACCGGATGAGGTGCGACTCCCATATGACACTGACGAAATACCTTTAGACTGGGAGGAACCACCTCACGAGTGAAAGATGAAAGGCGTCCTTCTCTCAGGCGGCACGGGCTCACGCCTCCGCCCCATCACCCACACTGGTCCCAAACAACTCGTCCCGGTCGCGAACAAGCCGGTCCTCGAATACGCGATCGACGATCTCAAGGAGGCCGGCATCACCGAGATCGGCGTCATCCTCGGGAACAAGGGCCGCGTCGAAATTCAGGAGCTCCTCGGCGACGGCTCGAAGTACGGCGTCGACATCACCTACATCGTCCAGGGGAACCCTCTTGGACTCGCCCACGCCGCGGGCTGTGCCCGTGACTTCGTCGGCGACGACGACTTCGTGATGTACCTCGGGGACAACATCCTCAAGTCCGGCGTCACCGATCTCGTCGAGAGCTTCGTCGGATAGTTGATGAGGAGCGACGGTTCGTCGCCGAT
>NZ_SGTU01000003.1:0-247743 GCF_005435195.1 Halorubrum sp. SP3
CCCGCTCCCCGACCGCGGCCGTCAGGGGGTCTTCGCTCATCGTCGGCGGTACGGTTCGCGGGGCTTTAGGCGCACCGGAAGGGGATCGGCGGCGTCGACTCTCGACCCGCCGGCCGCGGCCTCAGTCGATCCGCAGCTCGCGCTTCTCCTCGACCGCCTCGGCCTCCGCGAAGTCGCCGCCGCCGAGCAGCCCCCGGGCCGCCTTCTTCCCCCACTCGACGGCCGGCTGCGTGAACGTCGACACGCTCGCGAGCTCGCCGTACAGCACGCAGGCCGCCTCCGTCCCGAACAGCAGCTCCCCCAGCGCGCGCTCGTCGACGCGGTCGATCTCGACGCGCACGTTGGGGACGCCGGCCGCCGCGAGGCTCGCCTCCGTCGCCTCGAACTCGGCGTCGAGCAGCCCGCCGAGCGACGAGCCGCCGAGGTACGCGAGCCCGTCGAGGTCGGTCTCGGGAATCGGCACGTCGGCGCGCTCCGTGGGTCGCACGAGCGTCACCAGCTTGTCCGGCGGCCCGGCGCGGTACAACTGGAGCTGGGAGTGCTGGTCGGTCGCGCCGAGCGCGCGGGCGGGGGTCTGCCCGAGTCCGTCCTTCCCGAGGCTCTCGGCCCAGAGCTGGGCGAACCACTCCGCGAACGTCTCCAGCGACTCCGCGTACGGCATCACGGCGTTGGTGAGCGCGCCCCGCTCCGCGAGCGCGTACGTCGCCGCGCCGTAGGCGTACGCGGGCGACTCGTACAGCGAGCCGGCCAGCGCGTCCATCCCGTCGCGGCCGCCCGCGAGGACGGCCTCGATGTCGTGACCCTGGAGCGCGGCGACCGCGAGTCCGACGGTCGACAGCGCCGAGAAGCGTCCGGGAACCCCGTCGGGAACCGGTAGCGAGGGGAGGTCGTGACGGTCGGACAGTTCGCGGAGGTTCCCCGACTCGCCCGTAGTGACGAGGGTCCGCTCGGTCCAGTCGACGCCCGCGTCGGCCATCGCCTCGCGGACGACGAGGAAGTTCGCGAGCGTCTCCGCGGTCGTCCCCGACTTCGAGACCACGTTGACGACGGTGTCGTCGAGCGGGAGGGACGCGAGCAGGGACCGGGTGTCGTCCGGGTCGACGTTGTCGAGGAAGTACGCGTCGACGTCGCTGTCGAGGGCCGTCGCGAGCGTCGCCGCGCCGAGGGCGCTCCCGCCGATACCGACCGTCAGCACCGCCTCGGGGCGGTCGAACCCGTCGACCGCGGCGCGGATCTCGCTCGGGTCCGCGGTCTCGGGGAGGTTCAGGGCGGCGTACCCGAACTTGTCGTCGGCCATCCCGGCCGCGATCCGCTCGTGCGCGGCCGCGACGCGGTCGTCGAGTCTGTCCAGCGTTTCCGTCGTGAGCCCGGGGGTCGTCTCCAGGGCGTTGCCGAGGTCCACGCGCATACGTGTCTCACCGCGCGAGAGCGACTTAAAAACCGCCGACCGGGCTGAGCGCCGCCCCCGCAGCGAGGACGCGGCGACCGGAACGTTAGTCGGCCGCCGCGACCGGTTCCTCGCCGTCGTCGAGCGCCGGGCGACCGATCAGCCGGTCGACGGAGAGCGGGCCGGCGCCGAGCGCGAAGACGGCCGACGCGAGGCCGAACAGCGCCACGTGAGCGAGGACCGGGTCGTCCGGGAGCCCGAACAGCGTCGTCGTGAACAGGACGAACGAGAGCGCGGCCGCGCCCCGGGTGAAGAAGCCCGCGATCAGCGCGAGGCCCACGGCGACCTCGGTAACGCCGGCGCCGACGACCCACAGCCCCGGGTCGACGGGGACGACCGACGTGAGGTCGTACTTCTCGACGACCTGTAGCGCGCTCGCCGGATCGGCGAGCTTCTGGATCAGGCCGAGGTAGACGAACGAGACGCCCATGCCGACCCGGAGCACAGTGGGGACGTACCGCCTGAGCGGGGCGGTCGCCTCGTCGAGGAACGACTTCAGGTGGTGGACCGGGTCGATCCGGCCGTAGTACGACCCCGGCGTGCTGGCGACCTCGAGCAGCATGTCGTCGGCGCTCGGCCGACCGCCACCGAGGACGAGCAGCGCGAGGAGCACCGGGACGTACTCCACGGCGAGAACGACGAGCGGGTCGACGGCGACGAGCACCCACGCGTACGTCAGCAGGCCGGCCGCGGCGGTGATCCGCGTCGCGAGCCCGAAGAGGGTGAAGAAGCCGAGCCCGATGAAGAGGACGCGGAGCAGCGGGCTGGTCGCCGGTTCGAACGAGAGCGTCGGTGCGAACAGGTACCCTTGGAAGCCGGCGCCGACGAGGGGGAGCCCGACGGCGAGCCGCAGCATCCACGGGACGAGGTCGCCGTAGCTGGCGAGCTTCTCGCGGAGGACGACGACGTCGACGACGGTCGGGCGCACCCAGAGGTACGCGCCGATTCCGGCGGTCGCGAGGAGCCCGGAGCCCGCGAATAGTGCCGCGTTGAACGGGTCCGACAGCACTTCCGCGATGAACGCCATCGCGTCGAGCGGGTCGCCCGAGTCCTCGGTGACGTAGTCGACGTGGGCCGCGGCCGGCCGAGCGACGAGCGTCGCGAACAGGGCGAACGCTGCGACGGCAACCGATCGGAGACGAACGGACATACCCCGCGTACGAGCCGAACGCACCTAACGGTATTTCTTCACGAACGTTCGAATCCGACCCTGTAGGTCGTTTCTGCGCCGCTTCGAGCCGCTCGATAGCCGCGTCAGGGGGCCGCCGCCTACGGCGCTCGCGCGACGAGCGCGAACGTCTCGGTCCGCGTCTCCGCACGCTCTACGTCGAACCCGGCCTCGGCGAGCGCGTCGCGCGCGTCGCTCACGGGGTAGCGCTCGTCGACCGGGGGCCCGTGGTCGCCGCCGCCGTCGGCCGACCAGTCGAACACGACGAGCCGTCCGTCCGAGCGGATGACGCGGGCGACCTCGTCGATCGCTTCCGGGCTCGCGAACTCGTGGTACGTCATCGTCGAGAACGCGCCGTCGATCTCGCCGTCCGCGAACGGGAGGTCTGCGACGTCGCTCGCGACGAGGTCGACGTTGTCTGGAGCGCCCTTCTCGCGGTAGTACTCGTGCATCTCGGACTGGACATCGACGCCGTAGACCGTCTCGGCGTGCTCGGCGACGTCGTCGGTGTAAAAACCGGTGCCGCTACCGAGGTCGGCGACGACCTCGACGCCGCCCTCGATCAGCGGACCGACCAGCTCCTCCGCGGACACCCAGCGGTAGCGGTCGGGTCGATCTAGCCGCTCCGCCCGGTCGGCGTCGAACGTGTGAAATCCCATGCGCGGTCTTGTACGGCGAGTGCTTTAACGTGTCCGGTCGCCCGGTGTCCGAGCACGGGTCCGCGCGGCGGCGTCTCCGATCGCGGCTCACCACTCCGCGTCGAGCGCGTCGATCAGCCGGTCGATCTCGGCCTCCGTCGAGACCGCGTGAACCGACGCTCTGACCCCGTCGGGGTGCGGCAGCGACCGGACGACGATGTCGTCGTCGGCCAGTCGCTCGACGGTCGCCTCCGGATCGTCGACGTCGATCGTGACGAGTCCCGACTCGTAGGACCGCGGGCTGAGGAGTCGGTCGTCGGGAACGCCGGCTTTGAGGCGATCGGTGAGCGACTCGATCCGCGACTCGATCGCGTCCAGGCCGACCGCGTCGATCGCGTCGAGCGCCTCGGCGAGGCCGACGTGCGCCGCGGCGGTGGTCGTCCCGACCTCGAGGCGTCCCGCCGCCGGCTTGAACTCGATCGCCTCGCCGGTCGGGTCCTCGACGCTCCGGTAGCCGACCGCGCGCGGCGCGAGGTCGGCCGCGGCGTCGCGGTCGACGTAGAGGAAGCCGGCGCCCCACGGGCCGAGCGTCCACTTGTGGCCGGCTGCGGCGACCGCGTCGGCGCCCCACTCGTGTACGTCCATCGGGACCTGACCGGGCGACTGGACCGCGTCGACGAGGGTGAACGCGCCCGCGTCGTTCGCGACCTCGACGAGGTCGGCGACCGGAAGGCGAGTGCCGTGGGTCCACGTGATCGCGCTGAAGCAGACGAGGCGGGCGTCCGCGACGGCCTCGGCGTACTCCTCGCGGTCGACGCGGCCGTCCTCGGTCTCCAGGACGCGCACCTCTATCCCCTCGCGTTCGAGCCGCTGCCACGGGAGGACCCCGGCCGGGTGTTCGAGGTCGGTTCGGACGACGACGTCGCCCGGTTCCCAGTCGATAGCGCCCGCCACGCGGGTGATCCCGTCGGTGGTGCTCTCCGTAAGCGCGACTTCCTCCGGGGCGGCGCCGACGAACGCCGCGATCCGCTCGCGCACCCGCTCGTACGTCTCGAACGCGTGTTCGTACGGGTCGGTCGCCGCGGAGCCGTACTCGTGCTCCTCGATGAACGAGGCGGCCGCCTCGACGACGTACTCCGGGCTCGGTCCGTGCGCGCCGAAGTTGAAGTACGCCGCGTCGCCGAGGGCCGGGACGTCCGCGCGGAGCTCTCTCGGGGTCATACCGTCGTCGTCGAGTTGGATCGTTCTCATGGTGTCGGTTTCGGCCACTCGGGCCGCGACTGGCCAATCGGTGACCGCGTTCGGGTGATTCCGTGTGCGATGCCCGAAGGTACGCTCAGGCGGTGTGCTCGCCGATCGCGTCGGCAAGCGCCCGCTCGCTCTGCGCCCCGACCATGCGCTCTGCGAGCTCGCCGTCCGAGAACACGAGCAGGGTCGGGATGCCCTGAACGCCGTACTCGCCGGCCAGCGCCTGGTGGACGTCGACGTCGACCTTCAACACCGTCGCGTCGGTGTCTTCCGCGACCGCCTCGACGGCGGGCTCCATCATCTGACACGGGCCGCACCAGTCGGCGTAGAAGTCGACGAGGACGACGCCGTCGGCGACGTGTTCGTCGAACGCGTCGGCGTCGGTCAGCTGGATCGGCTCTCCGGGTGCGGCTTCTGTCGAACTCATACCTACGCCTACGCGCCGCGTGGTGATAATGGTTTTGGATAGTATTCACAATACTATGGCAAGAAAAGCGCGTACCGGCCGTCCGGCAGCGTCGCGATACGAGCCGGTGCGGTGGCTATCCGCGTTCGAAAATCCCGTCGGATCGAGCGAGCGAACCCCGGACCTGACGGTGTCGGAGCGGAGAGAGATCGCAAGGAGACAGTCGGCGGCGACCCGGTGCGGCGCGGTACTTCGACTACTGGATGTGGCCTTCGCGGCGGAGCTGGTCGGCGTCCTCGTCCTCGTACCGCCACTCGACGTTCGCCTTCTCGTCCTGCCAGTCCCACGGCTCGGCGAGGACCACGTCGCCCTCGCTGATCCACGTTCGGTACTTCATGCGGCCGGGGATCCGGCCGAGCCGCTCCTCGCCGTCGGCGCAGCGCAGCTGAACGTGGTTGCCGCCGAGGTGTTCCGTCACCACGGCGAACACTTCGTCGTCGTTGGGCATTCGGAGGTTCTTCCGCCCGGATTCTTCGCTCATACCTTCCGTTGTACGCTCGCCCGTATAAGTGATTGGAGATGGGTGTGTGCGCCCGCCACGCGACTCGTTCGCACGACTGCGACGGTTATGCGTCGACCCGTGGCCGCCTCACTCCGCGTCGGTGAGCGCCGCCGATCGGCCGTCGGAATCGACCGTCGCGTCCTCGGCCGACACGTCCGTTCCGAACGCGGCGTCGACCTGCGCGAACGCCTCCGCCTGCGTGCCGGAGTTGTCGACGACGACGTGGTCGGCCGCCACCTCGTCGAACAGTTCCTTGAAGCGGAGGTGGATCTCGAAGTCGGCGTCGCTGATCCCGTCGCGGCGCTCGATCCGGCGCTCGACGACCTCCTCGTCGCAGGCGACCTCGACGAGGTCGAACGCGACCCCGGCCTCGGCCGCCGTCTCGCGGGCCTGCGTCCGGAACCGTGCGTCCGCGAACGTCGCGTCGAGGACGACGGCGCCGCCGGCCTCCACGTCCTCGCGGGCGCGAGAGAGGAGCTCGGCGTAGACGGCCTCGGTCTCCGCGTCGGTGTACTCGGGGTCGGGAAACAGTTCCTTGCGAATCACGTCGGTCCGCCGGATCCGACCGTCGACGTGGGCCGCGACTCGCTCGGCGACCGTCGTCTTGCCGACGCCCGGAAGCCCGCAGACGACGATCAGCCGTCCAGTCGACGCCCCGTCGTCGGCCGCGTCGGCGGGCGAGGCGGACGGCGTTGGAGAGCGGGAATCCGCCGTTTCACCGTTCGAAGCCGGCGATTCGGTCCGATCCGGCGCTCGACCGCCTCGGTCACTCATCTACGCATAGCCTCCGGGGTGAAGTAAAAGAAAGTTCGCATCTGAAGGTCGCCGTGGGCGACCCTCACGCTTCACCCCCAGCTTGCCACGCGCGGCGCGCTCCGAGCGCGCGACGCGCGGTCTCGGTGAGTCGGTACTCGTTGGTGCGCCTGTCGCGTGCCCGCTTGGCGACGAGGTCGCGCTCGACCAGCCTGTCGAGGTTCTGGTAGAGGCGGCTGTGGTTGATCGCCTCGCCGTAGTAGTCGGCGAGGTCCGCCTTCAGGGCCGTCCCCTTGCGGGCGTTCTCGTGGGAGAGCGCCCAGAGCAGGTCGCGCCGGAACGCGGTGAGGTCGGCGAGCGCATTGCGGTCAGGCGCGCACTCCGCGCTCATGCGTCGTCCTCCGCGCAGTCGTGGTAGACGGGCACGCCGCGTGCGGCGTCGTAGCCGTCAGCCGGCGCTGGACAGCGTGCGCAGTCGGTGGGTTCGCTCGATTCTCCGGTCGTCACGCAGGGCTTAAGCCCCGCAGTTGCCATCGTTGGCATGGTTCTGTGTCACGGCACAGAACCCGACCCGGCCGGGTGCTCCAACACCGCGGCCGGGATTCCTACATTTTGTCACTCGCCGAGGGCTCGTCACTTGGGTTCTGTGGCTACATATGAATTCTCTCGTTACTTGAATGTACGGAAAGTGATTGAAAACACTATACGGTCTTATATTAAATATGGGTGCGCCAGTGTATTATATGAGATATGCGGGAGAGTGGATGTCTGCTGCTGACGATCGGATTTTGGAGTATCTCTCTGAACACGAATCTGGTTCTCCAACGAAAATGAAGAGGGAGGGACCGATTCGATATTCACGTGTTCAGGTCCACCGACGATGTAAGAAGCTAGCTGAAGAGGGTCTCGTCAAAGATCTCGGAAACGGTGTCTACATGATCACTGACGACGGTGAGGCGTATCTCGACGGCCGACTCGACACCGAGAATTGGACCTACATTGATGACGACAATGATGCCGTCGAGGCACAGAACCCGACGGACAGTGAGGCCTCGAACGGGGACGCCACCCGAATGTGAGTTATAGATCTATACAAGGGTCAGCGTTTATTTTCGAGGAACTCCCACTCTAGCGTATTAGTATCAACTCGAAGTACACCGACGTTCGTTGTTTCATCAATCGCTCTAACATCGATCTGATCCCGGACGTGCGACTCCACGGAGAGCTCTTCGAGCCGCCACTCCTGCGAATCCAACGCCGGCGGAATATCGTCTCCAGACACGACATTCACCGATCGAAGTGTCCCGTACCGTTCCGGTGTGACATCCACTTCGATCGGGAGCTCAACGAGGTCACCGCTCATACGTCGACTTCAGCGCCCCACGATATGAAATTTGCTCAGGAAGATCCGGCTCCGTGACGAGCGTCACCCGGACGAGCCGTCTCCCTAACGATTTTCCCAGTACCAACGATTAAATACAGTTGAGCGGCACTTTCCGATAGATGAGTCAGCAGGACCTGACCTACGTCGATCTGTTCGCGGGAGCGGGCGGACTCTCCGTCGGCCTCGAACGCGCCGGCTTCGAGCTCGTCCACGCGGTCGAGGTCGACGACGACGCCCGCGCCTCGTTCGCGAACAATCGCGAGGGTCTGGAACCGACGGAGCTGACACAGGACATCCGCGGGGTTGACAACCAGGATGTCACCGAGGTCGTCGGCCGCGACACCGTCGACCTCGTCGCCGGTGGCCCGCCCTGTCAGGGATTCTCCGAGGTGGTCAGTCCCGACGGGAGCGACGACCGAAACCACCTCTTCGTGAACTTCATCTCGTGGGTGAACGAGCTCGACCCGAAGGCGGCACTGTTCGAGAACGTCCGTGGGATGCAAAACACCGCCGACGGGAAGTTTCTCGACGCCGTCGAGGAGTCGTTCGGCGAGATGGGCTACGATGTCAGCTACCGCGTCGTAAAGGCGTCCGACTTCGGCGTCCCGCAGCAGCGTCACCGCCTGCTGGTGCTCGCGACGAAGCGCTCGACGACCGAGTTCCCCTTCGACGGCTTCGAGTTAGACCCGATCGAGACCCCCGGCGTGATCGCCGGAATCGGCGACCTCCCCGAAGTCGGTCCCGGCGAGGAGAAGACCGAGTACGACGTCGAGCCGACGACGGTCATTCAGGATGACCTCCGCGGCGACAACACCGATCTCACCCACCACCAAGCCGCGAACCACACCGAGGACATGGTGGAGATGATTTCGCACATCTCTGACGGTGGAAACCGAACCGAGATCCCGGACGAGCTCCAGCCGTCCTCGGGCTACCACAACTCCTACTCTCGACTCGACTCGCGGGAGCCGGCCGTCGCGATCACCTCGAACATGTCGAAGCCCTCTAGCGCCCGGTGTATCCATCCGTTCCAGCATCGCGGGCTCACGCCGCGCGAGGGGGCGCGCTTACAGACGTTCCCCGACTGGTACCGCTTCGATGGCGGCCTCGTCTCGGTCCGGAAACAGATCGGGAACGCGGTGCCGCCGTACCTCGCGGAGTCCGTCGGCTACTACCTCAAGCAGAGCGTCTACAGCCAGACGCTGACCGACGAGGAGCGAGAGCGCATCTACAAGCTCCGCTGTGGTGGGATGGACCTCGCCGAGTTCGAGGAGGAGAAGTCGGATATCGGCGGCCACGCGCAGCAGGTCACGCTTGACTTCGCTGACTAATAGGAGTCGAATAGTTTTCTGGCAGATTCCAAAAACAACCTCGGAAGCGCCATCGGAATCAGTCCCAGTAGGGAACGTCTAGCGTGAATTTTCCTCTACTTAGTTTCTCGTTTTCCAATGCCAACTTTTCTAAGCGTGTCTGTTGACCGGACAGTATACGCAGATGAGTAGATGGAGCGACGATCGTGCCGACCACGACGATGAAGCGATAGAGATGTTTTTACAGAGCCATTTCCCGGCCACCTATTTCGGGAATCAATCGGATCTGTCGGCATCCGACGGCTTTGGCGATGGGATCTCAGACGCTGAGCGCAATGTGATTGATGCGCTCGTTTCTGAGGCGGGGACGCAGTTCGCATCTTCGAAAGGGACGCTAGGGCTCGCGATCGACTTTGTTGTCCTCGCCGAAGAACTGGCAAAGTACGACGACTGGCTGGCCGGTTTTAACCCTGACATCACTGTCGACGACATCCTCGACCGCTACGAGAGCACGGCGAAGTCGTCGCTGACACTGAAACGCGGTGACACTCGGGAAGGGATCCGAGCGTTCCACAACGAGCTGATCGAACTGTTCCGGGAGGACCTGAACCGAACCAATTTCCCGAGCTCACCGGGCCACCACACCGGCGAGTGGGAGCGGTACGACGACATGCTCGAACTCGCGTTCCGGCTCTCTCGCGACGGTCGCTTCGTCGCCGCACAGGAACTCTTCGACCTCGGTCTAGAGCGGTTGGAATCGAGCGAGTACGAACGGCATGACCCGCCGCTCGAAGAGCCCTTCCTGAAGGTACTCCGAGACTACACACGCAAGGCCCCAAATGAACAGGGCGGATCGGCGTACCAGGCACTCTGTTACGGGTACGTCAAAGCGGAGTGGCCGCACTTGTCTCTCCGCGTGAGTAAGGTCCGAACCGGCTCCTCGCGTCAACAGCGGTACGGCGACATTGACGGGTACCACGGTCCCGACCTCATGATCTCGGTCGAGGTCAAGGACCGCGTTATCGATGAATCGAACGTCAGTGCCGAACTCGGCACGATGATGAAGGTCGCACAGAACACGACCGCCATCGCCATCGCGATCTGTACAGAGGTGAGTCCGGAAGCCCGCGAAACGCTCGAAGAAGCAGATGTCCGGGTTCTGGATGACGAGGACATCAGCCGACAGCTTCGATTCTGGGACTACCACAAGCAGAACCGGGCGCTTCACGGGATGGTTCACTTCTTCGCCAACATCGAGGAGAATCCCGACGGCGTTCAGCGACTCTTACGGTTCGTTGCGAGCATCGACCCGGACAACCGCGTCCTCGACCATCTCGCTGACTCGGACGTACAGATGGGGCTCGACGAAACATGAAGCGGCCAGAGGTCCGAGAGCGCTTCGTCAACCGCGACGCGGAACTCCCCTATGGACTCGAAGTCTCGCAGGTCGTAAGCGCGATCGAGAGCTTCTACGAGTACTGGCACGAGGTGAATGAGTGGCACCTCGAACAAGGGTACGGACGGTTCCACGAGCAGTTCCGAGCGAACAACGCGATTGGTGGCTTCGTCAGTCACCGACTAACCACTCGTTTTGCGGAAGAGTCTCCGGACTTCGTCCTCAACCGTCTCGACGACGGATACCCGGACTTGCTCTACGATGGGACCGATCACGAATGGCCGGACAATTACGCAGTCAAGGATTCCGACAACGGTCCGGGCTTGGAAGTCAAAGCGTCGAAGGGGAACACGTTCTACGCACACCACAATGTCGAGGGGTGGCTCCTCGGAATCCACTATCGGATAAACGCGCGGAGCAAGTCCACCACGGACGACGCCCCCGCCCCGAACAAGACGCCGCCTATCGATGTCACACAGGTCCTGTGCGCGAGCATGGACCACGAGGACTGGGAGTACCGCGACGCCGAGGGCTCGAACCGGACGAACACCAGCGAGCTAAAGGCGAAAGTCGGGCTTCACGAGATGCGGAAGAACCCGATCATCGAGATGGAGTCTGCGATTACCGGAGTGGGAGATCTCCTTCGAGAGTACAAACAGGCCCACGCTGAGTTCGACCCAGACTACTCGGTATAACCGAGTGGAAAAGCTCAGAGCGCAGCAGTACGCGCTGTTAAAAGACGGATATCCTGCGGGCGATGCTACCAAAATTGCGAGGAATCAAAAGTGGGTTGGGGCAGATTTGAACCTCAGTCACTCCGCTCGCTAGCGCTCGCTCCGTTCTCTGCTTCAAATCCGCGGCACCATTTTGTCGACACGGACCGCTCGCTGTCGCTCGCGGTTGCGGTGTCGATAAAAATGGGTTGGGGCGGATTTGAACCGCCGGCCTCCTCCATGTCAAGGAGGTGTCATAACCGGACTAGACTACCAACCCGCAGGGGCTTACTGACGCGTCTCGTCGTACCCGGGGGACGTAATTGAACCTTTCGTTTCGGGGATCCGGACGGGGTGAGTCACTACCCGCCGATCGGGCGACGGCGGGCCCCCGAAGCCGACGGCGCGCGAGGCTTTCGACCGTTTTTACCCGCTCGCCGATAGTCCGTTCGTATGGTCGAAACTGCCGCCCGCACCGACAGGCTCGACGCGTACCTCGACGAGCGCGGGCTCGAGGCGGTCTGGTTCGCTCGCCCCAACGGCTTCGCGTGGCTCACCGGCGGCGACAACGTCGTCGACGCCGACGCGCCGACCGGCGTCGCGGCCGCCGGCTACGACGGCGACCTCCGCGTCATCACCGACAACATCGAGGCGGACCGGCTCGCCGCGGAGGAGCTCCCGGACGCGTTCGCGGTCGAGTCGGTCCCGTGGTACGCCGACTCGCTCGCCGAGGCGGTCGCCGAGCGCTCGCCCGCCCCCGCGGCCGCGGACTTCGACGTGCCCGGCTTCGAGGCCGTCGACGGCAGCCGCCTCCGACAGCCGCTCACCGACGACGACGTCGAGCGCTACCGCGAGCTGGGCCGCGAGGTCGCGGCCGCCGTCGAGACCGTCTGTCGGAACCTCGAACCCGAGGACCCCGAGTACGAGGTCGCGGCCGGCATCGACATCTCGCTCGCCTCCCGCGACGTGGACACGCCGGTCGTGCTCGTCGGCGGCGCGGACCGGGCGCAGGCGTTCCGTCACTACACGCCGACTGACGCCGCTCTCGGCGACTACGCGCTCGTGTCGGTCACCGCCGAGCGCGCGGGGCTGTACGCCTCGATGACGCGCACCGTCGCGTTCGACGCCCCCGACTGGTTCGAGGAGCGCCACCGCGCCGCGGCGCGCGTCGAGGCGACCGCGGTCCGCGCCACCGAGGCCGCCGCGGCCGGAGCGCTCTCGCGGGACGGCGGTACCGAGGACGCCGCCCCCGACACCGCCGGCGACGTCTTCGAGGCCATCCAAGCGGCGTACGACGCGGTCGGCTTCGCGGACGAGTGGGAGAACCACCACCAGGGCGGCGCCGCCGGATTCGCCGGCCGGGAGTGGTTCGCGACCCCGGACGGCGACGAGGCGGTCCGGCGGCCGATGGGCTACGCGTGGAATCCGACGGTTCAGGGCACGAAAAGCGAAGACACCCACCTCGTCACGTCCGATCTGACCGAACGGCTCACGAAGACCGGTCGGTGGCCGACTCACGAGGTCGAACCGGTTGACGTCGCGGGGATCGAGGCCGAGCCCGTCGAGCTGGCGGCGCCGGTAATCCGGTAACGGGACGGACTCGGCGGAGGACCCGCCGCCGCCGCCCGAACGCCGCACCGCGCCGCGCGAACGCGGCGTCAGTAGACGTACTCGCTCTCGTCGATGCCGACGTAGTCCTTCTTCACCCGGCGCTTGTTCCACTTGTAGCCGAGCATGAGCTTCAGCGACTCCCAGCCGGAGCGGTACGGCTGCGAGAGGAGGCTGTCACCGGTCTCGGCGGCGAGCATCGCGTCGGCCGCGCCGATGACCCGGTTCCAGTCGTCCGGCTCGTACTCCGCGACCATGTCGGCCATCGTCACGTTGCGGACGGTCTCGTCGCCGATCGCCTCCTTCCAGCGGCGGTTGTACGCGGCGAGGTCGCCCTCGGCGGCGAGTTCGCCCGCGATCGCGCCGGTGCGGACCGCGACGTGGTCGCCGCCCTCGTGGAACGCCGAGGTCGTCCCCATCGCGCCGCCCGCGACCGCGATGCCGGCCTCGACCGGCGAGTCGATCGGTCGCGTCGACGAGATCGGGTAGGTCTCCGTCCCGTTCCGCTTCCCGGCGTCGTCGACGACGGGGAACTCCTCTTCGATGTCGTACTCGTCGCCGTACTGCCACTCTAAGAGCCGGCGGACGTACTCGCCGCCCCGCGGAATCGACTCGTCGTCGGCGTCGAGCAGCGCGTACGCGTCGCGGTCGAACTCCTCGATGTCGAGTCCGATCGGCATCGTCAGCCCGACCCGACAGACGCGGTCCGCGTTCGGGAATATCCACGGGTAGGCGGTCTCGCCCGGCATCACGCCCCACCAGAAGACGAGGGCGTCGTTCACCTCCTCGAACACCGCCTCGGGGACGCGCCGGTACTCCTGGTACGCGATGTGGTTCGCGGTGCGGGAAGCGAGCCGGTCGGAGGCGGCCGCGTCCGCGGGCAGGTACTCGTCGAGGACCCGGTTGGTCACGGTTCGCTGCGGCCCGTCGGCGAGCACGACGAAGTCTGCGCCCACGGTCCCGCCGTCCGCGAGTTCGAGCGTGTGGCGCGGCTCCTCGTCACCGGATCCGACCGAGAGGTCGGTGTCGACGCCGCGGACGGAGGTCCCGGCACGGTACTCGGCGCCGGCCTCCTCGGCGCGGTCGCGGAGCCAGTCGTCGAAGCGTGCGCGGTGGAAGGTGTACCCGAACTTGTCGTACGAGGAGTCGATCCCGGTCGAGGTGAGCGTCGCGGACTCGTCGGGGCCGCGGAACTCGGCGCGGTTCAGCTCGCGCTGGACGACCCCGTCGCCGAACTCGTCGGGGTGGATCCCCATGATGTCGACCCAGTAATCCAAGATTCCGGCCGCGTCGGTCGAGTCGGGACCGAGCCCCTCGCGGTCGGCTCGGGGGACTCCCTTCTCGAGGACCAGGGCGTCCGCTCCGCCGGTCGCGGCGGCGTGCGCCGCGGACGACCCGGTCGGCCCGCCGCCCACGATCGCGACGTCTACGCGTTCCATACCCCGAGAGGTTCCCGTCCGGCTATTAAATTCACGGTCCGTTGCGGCACGACGTCGCTTTCGCGGTGTCGGTTTCGTTCGAATCTCCGCGTTCAGGTCGGCCGCCGATCGGTCGGAACCGGTGGGTGTCCGATCCCTTCGGAGCGGCGCCGTCTCAGACGTGCTCCTCGTGCGGTTGGACCACGACGAAGCCGCCGGCGCCGTCGAAGCGCATCTGGTAGCGCTCGCCCGACTCCTGGCCCACCATGTCGGAGAGGCTCCGGTTGACCTCCACGTCCGGGGAGGTGCCGCTCCACGCGACGGTCGCGCTCGGATCGGTCGCCACCGGCGGTTCCAAGACGATCGGGTCGCCGTGGGTGGTGAGCGCGGCGTACCCCGGCCCTTCGAGGTAGACGTTGCTGAAGCCGCCCGCGAACGCTCCGGCGAGGCTGTCGATGGTGCTGATCTCGTAGGTGAGCGACTCCTCGAACGCGAGCACGTCCTCGCCGTTGACCGTGATCGACTCGTCGGCGCCGAGTTCGACCACCTGTACCTTCTTGCCGTTGTCCGCGAAGTAGACGTGACCGTCGCCCTCGACGGCCATGATCGGCGTCCCTTCGCCGGTCGCGGACTGCTTGAGGAATCCGGTGATACCCCCTTCCGCGGAGGCCTTCCCGGTGAACGAGACGTCGCCCGTGTACGCGACCATCGAGCCCGCCTTCGCCATGACGGTGCCGGCGACCTCGACGTCGAGGGTGTAGCTGTTCTCGCGCTGGAACGGTTCCGCGCTGTCGGTCGGTGCGTTCTCCGCGGTGAACTGATCGAGATTCATGGTGCGGGGACCGAACCGTTCGGTTCGGCTACAAGAGGGTTCCGCGCTATGGCTTAAGAATGTACGGGCTGCGTGCGAACGTTTGGCAGGGATCGGACGGTGCCGCGGTCGGTCAGTACACGACCAGCGAGAGGTACAGCTGTCCGATTCCCGCGGCGATCATCACGGCGCCCGCGATCCGTTTCAGCAGGCCGGCGTGCGCCATCACCCGATTGGCGTTGCTGATGAGACCGACGCCGGTCGCGACGGTCGTCGCGGCCATCAGGACCGCGACGGTGCCCGCGTAGACGGCGACGACGAGAACAGCCGCCTCCGACGGGAGGGCGATCGCGCGGGCGACGACGCCCAGGAACACCGGCGCCACGCAACCGGCCCCGGCCAGCGCGTACCCCGCCCCGAAGACGCCGAAGCCGAACACGCCGGTGCGTCGCTGCGGCAGCGGTACGGACACCGACGGCGCGCGCCCGGCGACCACGAGCAGTCCGAAGGCGATCAACAGCCCGCCGACGAACGTCTCGAAGACGGTGATGTTCGACAGCGTCGAGTAACCGATCCGGACGGTGGCGCCGGCGAGCAGCGCGAACGTCGCCAGCACGCCGACCGCGGCCGCGACGCCGCGAACTCCGGCGCCGAGGACGGACGCGGAGTCGGCGTCGACGGAGTTCACGTAAAAACCGACGTACCCCGGCAGGAGGGGGTACGCGCACGGGGAGAAGAACGTCGCCACGCCCGCGGTCACGGCGAACGGGACGTTCGTCGCGAGCGAGACGTCCGTCATCGGCGGGCCCGTCCGTTCATCGATCGGCCCGCCTCGTCATCGGTCGATCGCTCGTCGGATTCCCTCGACGAACTCCTCGGCCGTGTGGGTCCCGGAGGTCGCCCAGCGGACGCGTCCCGAGGCGTCGATGGCGCGCGCGCTGGGGTACTTACCGACGTTGAGCCGCGCCGCGAGCGCGGCGGTCACGTCGGCGGCGACGAGCCAGTCGCCGCCGTGTTTCGTCCACCAGTCGACTATCGTCTCCTCGCTGACCGCGCCGCCGACGGGCTCCGTCGTCACCGAAACGAACAGCACCTCGTCGCCGATCCGATCGTGGGCCGCCGCCAGGGCCGGCATCTGCTCGGCACAGGGCGGACACCACGTCCCGAAGAAGTCGACGAACGTGGGCCGGTCGGGCGCCGGGATCGTCACCTCGCCGTCGCGGCTCCCGGGCGCGTCGACCGTGTCGAGCGTCACCGGTTCGATCGGCTCGGGCGCTTCCTCGCCGCCGAGCGCGTTCGGTACCCCGCCGGTCGCGACGGCGCCCGCGCCGCCGAGGACCCCGACGCTCGCGAGCCCGGCCAGCAGGTGCCGTCGCCTCACGCCGTCACCACCCGTCGGAAGTCGCCGACGATCCGTTCGACGTCGGTGGCCGGGCCGCGCGGGTACGCCCGTTCGACGATTCCCCGCTTGTTGACGAGGAGGATGAGCCCGTAGTGCGGGAACGTGTACTCCAGATTCTCGTATTGGTCGTTCTCGTCCGGGTACTTCTCGATCTTCAGCCCGAAGTTCTCCATCATCAGCTCCTTTCCCGCCTCGTAGCTCTCCGGCCGAAGGAAGTGCCAGTTCCCGGCGTCGAGGTCGACCCCGCGCCGGGCGGCGTACTCGCGGAGGACCTCGGCGGTGTCGCGCTCGGGGTCGAAGGTGAGCGGGAGGAACGCGGCCTCGTCGCCGAACCCCTGCTCGGCCGCGACCTCTTGGGCGCGCCGGAGCCGGAGGATGAGCGCCGGGCAGACGCCGTCGGGACAGCTCGTGTAAAAGGAGGTCCACAGGAACGCGCGCTCGCCCTCGAACTGCGCCGTGGATATCTCCTCTCCCGAAATCGGGTCGGGAACGCTGAACTCGGGCATCTCGTCGCCGTGGATCGGGTGGACCGGATCGCCGCGGGTCTGCTCCGGGGGCCTCAGGACCGTCCCGTCGTCGCCGAGGAGGCCAGTGTCTCCGATAACGCCGGCACAGCCGGCGGTAGCGGTCGCGCCGGCGGCGGCGCCGGTCGCGGCGAGCGAGCGGAGGAAGTGGCGGCGGTCCATGTTGTCGTCGAAACTACGTGGTCGCTCGTAAATGAACCCCGCGCCTGGTGGCGCGCAGTGAACACGACCGGGAGAGTTCGAACATCGACCGTAGCGGCCAGAGACGAGGCGGTATTCGGGGTTTCTCGGATAGACGAACGTCCGGAACCTCCGTGGTACCGTGACCCTCGCAAGGGTTATCCCCGAACGGGCTGTACGTATATTCGCAATGGCAAACGGTAAGGTTGATTTCTTCAACGACACTGGCGGCTACGGTTTCATCTCGACTGACGACGGCGACCTCGACGACGACGAAGACGTGTTCTTCCACATGGAAGACGTCGGCGGCCCGGACCTCGAGGAGGGTCAGGAAGTGGAATTCGACATCGAATCGTCCCCCAAGGGACCGCGCGCGACGAACCTCGTCCGCAACTAACCCCCACGTAGCGGACGACGCGTCCGCACGCACTACCGGATTTCGGCCGTCGCTCGACGCGATCGACGCCTATCTCCGCTTCTTTCACACTTATCTCGCCTCGACGAGCGACGGCCCCATCCGACGAGCGGCGATTCTCCCCCGACGAGCGACGCGATCGACCCTTTAAATACGAACGCGAGCGAAGCTCTCGCTAGTGAGCGATCCGATCCCGACCGGCTGTCGCCCGGTCGACGAGCTGTTGGGCGGCGGCTTCGAGCGCGGCGTCGTCACGCAGGTGTACGGCCCGCCGGCCGCGGGGAAGACGAACCTCGCGCTCGCCGCGGCGGTCGAGGTCGCGGCCGGCGGCGACCGCGTCCTCTACATCGACACCGAGGGGCTCTCGATCGACCGGTTCGAGCAGATCGCCGAAGGGAAGGTCGGTCGGAACGACGACGGTGAGACGGTCGAGGAGATCGCCTCGCGGCTGGTGATATCGGAGGCGTACGACTTCGACGACCAGCGCGAGGCGGTCCGCGACGCGGAGGAACTGGCCGAGGAAGTCGAACTGATCGTGTTGGACTCCGCGACGGGCTTCTACCGACTGGAGCGCGCCGGCGACACTGAGGGCGGCGAGTCGCTCCGCAAGGTCGCCAAACAGGTGACTCACCTCCTCTCTCTGGCCCGCCGTCACGACCTCGCCGTCGTGATCACGAACCAGGTGTTCACCGACCCCGACGGCGACCGCGACCGCGCGCTCGGTGGCAACACGCTGAACCACTGGACCGGCGCGATCGTCCGCGTCGACCGGTTCCGCGGCGGGAACCGTCGGGCGACTCTGGAAAAACACCGCTCGAAGCCCGGGGGCGACACCGCGACCTTCCGCATCGTCGCCGACGGACTCGCGGAGGGGACCGACGCCTGAGCGTCGCGGGGGACGTGTCGAAGCGGAGGGCGGAGAAGCGGAGACCGGAGAAGCGGAGACCGGGACCGAAACGCTCGCAGCGAGCGACCGCGGCCCGGCGACGGCCCGGCGACGCGGGCCGCCGCCAGGCCGAGCGTCTATCGGCTCACAGCTGGCCGAGCTTCCGGAGGAGCTGACCGCGGTACTCCTCGTCGGCGTTGACGCCCTTGATCTCTAAGACGTTCCGCTCCAGCTTGTCGAGCGCGACGTGGAAGGCGTGTTCGGCGCCGTACCCCTCGCCGGAGCCGCCGACCTGCCCCTCGTTGGTGCGGAGGCGGATCTGACACTGGATCAGGGGCGTACCGCGGAGCTTCTCCTTGTGGGCGTGGAGCCGGACGTGCGCGTGGATGACGTGCATGTCCGCGTACTTGTCCGCGACCTGCTCGATGGACTGGACGATGTGCTCGCGAGAGGTCGTGTCCAGCAGGTCGACGTTCGTGATCTGGACGTCCATCGAGTCCTCTTCGGTGAAGGTAAGCGCGCGCAACACGTCGGTCTTCGTCACGATTCCGGCGACGGTGTCGGCGTCCCCGGGCGTGACGACCAGCCCGGAGACCTCGTTGTCGAACATCCGCTGAACGACGGTCTGAGCGGTCTCGTCGTCGGTCGCGGTGACGACCGGGCTCGACATGATGTCGTAGACGGGGATGTCGAGCATCCGGTCGATGTCGCCCGCGCGGTCGCCGCTGCCCTGGCGCTCCTGGTCGCGGACGACGAACTCCACGATGTCGTTGGTGGTGACGACGCCGACGAGGTCGCCGTCGTCGTCGAGCACGGGGAGCCGAGAGACGCCGTTCTCGCGGAGGCGGTTGATCGCTCGGCCGACGCTCTCCGTCTCGCCGATGCCGATCACGTCCTCGGTCGCGATCTGTTCGACGGTGATCGCGTCCAGGCTGTCGAGGACCGCCTCGAGGATCTGATCGACCGTGACGATGCCGTATAGCTTCTCGCCCTCGTAGACGGGCGCGATCTTCACGTCGCCCTCGACGAGGAGCCGCGCGGTCTCGCGCACGTCCTCGTGGCGGTCGACCGAGGGCGCGGGCTTCATCACCGCCGACACCTTCGTGTCGTCCTCCATGCGCGAGCGCATGAGCTGTTTCTCACCGACGACGCCCGCGTACTCGCCGTCCTCGACGACGACGATCCCCTTGGGATTCTCTCGCTCGAAGATAGAACGGACCTTCGCGAGCCGCTCATCGACGTCGACCTCGACGTATTCCGGTACCGCGATATCAGAGATGTTCATGGTCCGATTTACGCGTTCGACGGGCCGGGTATTGAAAGTGCGGGAGTCGTCGCGCGCGCCGACAGCCGCCGTCCGACGAGCGGAATCCGCCTGAAGGTATTTCCGCGCGGCGACCGAAGTTCAGGCGCGAAGCCATCGACCGCGCTGATCGCCGTCGGCGTCGCGCTGATCGTGACTCCCCTCCCGGGTCCGACCCCGTTTATCGGCCCGCTCGCCGGTGCGCTCTCGCTGTTCGCCGGGCTCTTCCTCCGGCTGTTCGGCGTCTGAGAGCCGTCGGCTCGGCGCGTGAGGCGACGCCCCGCGGCCCGTGGGGCGCGGCCGTCCCGGCGTGTGAAACCTTTTTGCCCGTTACCGCCCCACGGAAAGGCGTGTACGACGCCGTCGTCCTCGACAATGACGGGGTGTTGATCGGGCGGACGCCGTTCGACACGCTCCGCGAGGCCGCCTGGGACGCGTTCGTGAGCCTCGGCGTCGAGGACCCGGACCTGGCCCACGTGGACGACGTCGCGATCGGCGTCGACCCCGCGACCTTGACCGACATCTGCGAGCGCTACGGGGTGGACCCGACGGAGTTCTGGCGGGTCAGGGACGAGACCGCCGCCGCGGCACAGATCGACGCCGCCCGGAAGGGGCGGAAGACGCCGTACGACGACGTCGACGCGCTGCGCGCGCTGGACGCCCCGCTCGGCGTCGTCTCCTCGAACCAGCAGGCGACCGTCGACGCCCTGCTGGACCACTTCGGGCTGGCGGGCCGCTTCGAGGTGGCGTACGGCCGCGAGCCCTCGGTCGCCAGCCTCTCGCGGAAGAAGCCCTCGCCGTACTACATCGAGCGCGCCCTCGAAGACCTCGGCGCCGAGACGGCGCTGTTCGTCGGCGACAACGAGTCGGACGTGCGCGCGGCCGACAACGCCGGCATCGACTCCGCGTTCGTCCGCCGGCCCCATCGCCGGTCGACGGATCTCACCTGTCAGCCGACCTATGAGATCGACGACCTCCACGACCTCGTGAGCCTCTGCGGGCGGGCCCCCGAGGCGGACGACTCGGCCTGAGGGCGCCCGCCGCCGCGGCCGACCGCGTCGACCGAAATTCTGAACTGCGGTCCCGCCGAGTCGGCGGCCATGCCCGAGCCCTCCGCTCCCGTCGAGTCGCGTCGCCGCGTCGACCGAGACGCGCTCGACGCCGCGGTCACGGGGTACCGACGCACCGAACGGGTCGCGAGCTGGACGCTCGCGCTGCTCGCCGCGGGCGCATTCCTCGCTGCGGTCGCCGCGTTCTCGCTCTGGCACGGCGCGGCGGTCGCCCTCGTCCTCGCCGTCGCGCTGCGCGCGCCGGTCCTGCGTCGGGGCGGGACGACGAGGCTCCGGACCGACGGGCCCCCGGAGGAGGTGACCGAGGCGTTCGCGTCGGCGACGCCGCCGGTCCTCGCCCTCCAGTGGGGGGTCGCCGACGAGGTCCGCCCGGCGTCCGACGGCGCGGGCGGCGTCTACGAACACGAGTGGCTCCTCGGGCTCCGGAGCCACTCGCTGACGGTCGACACGGAGGCGGAGCCGTCGGACGGCGCGAGCGCGGCCGACGGCGACCCGGCGGCGCGCGTCCTGATAGAGGGGACGCTCGACGGCCGGCCGTGGGGCGCGTACGCGGCCGCGGTCCGAGAGGCCGCCGACGGGACGGCGGGCCGGACGGTCGTCGACGTCGAACTGCGCCCCCGGCGGCGGTTCGGCCTCCGCAGCCTGCCGCAGACGCTGGTCGCCGAGCGGTACTACGCCGACGCGCTCGCCGCGCAGGGGTACGAGACCGTCTCCCGCGACGTCTCGTTCGCGGTCTCGTCGACCGCGCCCCGCTCGTAGCCGCTCGCCCGGCGCGGGAAGTCGGGCGCTTTTTGCCCCGGTCGGTCCACGCCGGACCATGGACCTTCCGCCCGTCGGTCTCGGCACGATGGGGATCGACGACCCCGACGCGGTCGCGACCGCGCTCGCCGCCGGCTACCGCCACCTCGACACCGCTCGGATCTACGAGAACGAGGCGGTCGTCGGCGAGGGGCTCGCCGCGGGGCTGGACCGGGCCGCCGGCGCCGCGGACCGCGACCTCGACCGCGAGGACGTGACCGTCGCGACGAAGCTGTGGATCGACGACCTCGCGGCCGACACGGTCGCGCCCGCCGCCCGCGAGAGCGCGGACCGCCTCGGGGTCGACGCGCTCGACCTGCTGTACGTCCACCGCCCGCGCGGCGACTACGACCCCGAGGCGACGCTGCCCGCCCTCGATCGACTGGTCGACGAGGGGTCCGTTCGGAACCTCGGCGTCTCGAACTTCGAGATCGCGGACCTGGACCGCGCGATCGAGGTCATCGGCCGGCCGCCCGCGGCCCACCAGACCGAACTCCACCCGCTGTTCTTCCGGCCGGACCTGCTCGATCACGCCCGCGAACACGGCTATCCGGTCGTCGCCTACTCGCCGCTCGCCGGCGGGCGGGTGCGGGAGGTGGAGCCGGTCGTCGAGGCCGCCGAGGCGCACGGGACGGCGCCCGAGGCGGTCGCGATCGCGTGGGCCGCCGCCAAGGAGCCGGTGGTGACGATCCCGAAGGCGTCGACCGAGGACCACCTCCGGGCGAACCTCGCGGCGGCCGACCTCGAACTGACCGACGCGGAGGTCGCCGCGATCGACGCCGTCGATCGCGAGGAGGAGCTGTTCCCCGCGTAGTTGATCCGTATTTTTGGATCGATTTAGGTCTGTTCGAGGTTCGATAACCACGATCCCGTATGATTTTTATTCCGCCGCCGTCGACGTCCTCCCGTGACAGAGATCATCGACGGGGAGGCCGTCGCGGCTGACGTGCGCGACGCGGTCGCCGACGAGGTCGCGCGGCTCTCCGACGCCGGCGTCGAACCGGGGCTGGCCACGGTGCTGATGAGCGACGACCCCGCCAGCGAGACGTACGTCTCGATGAAACAGCGCGACTGCGAGGAGGTCGGCATCGAGAGCTTCCACGTCGAGATCGATGCCGACGCGCCCGCGAGCGAACTGTACGAGACCATCGACGACCTCAACGGCCGCGACGACGTCCACGGGGTTCTGGTCCAGCTCCCGCTCCCGGACCACGTGGACAAGCGGACCGTCCTCCGGCGGGTCGACCCCGAGAAGGACGTGGACGGCTTCCACCCGGAGAACGTCGGTCGGCTCGTCGCGGGCGACGCCCGGTTCAAGCCGTGTACCCCCCACGGCGTCCAGAAGCTGCTCGACGCCTACGACGTGGCGACGGAGGGCGCGGACGCGGTCGTCGTCGGACGCTCCGACATCGTCGGGAAGCCGATGGCGAACCTGCTGATCCAGAAGGCCCCGACCGGGAACGCGACCACGACGGTCTGTCACTCCCGGACGGAGGACCTGGAGGCGAAGCTGGCCGGCGCGGACCTCGTCGTCGCCGCCGCCGGCATCCCGGAGTTCGTCGACGGCTCGATGCTCAAGGAGGGCGCGACCGTGATCGACGTGGGGATCAATCGCGTCGACGCGGACACGGAGAAGGGGTACGAGCTCGTGGGCGACGTGGACTACGAGTCGGCGAGCGAAGTGGCGGGGGCGATCACGCCCGTCCCCGGCGGGGTGGGGCCGATGACGCGCGCGATGCTCCTGTATAACACGGTGAAGGCGGCCGGGATCCAGCACGGCGTCGACGTGCGTCTGGAGTAGCGCGGCGTCGACCGCCGCCGTCCCCTACCCCTCGGGACGCCAGCGGCCGCCGATGTCGTCGCGGGGGTAGTCCTGGTACGTGCCGTCGAGGAACGTGGTGACGCGGCCGTCCTCCTCGCTGAGCGTGATCGCCCAGAGGACGTCGTCGCGCAGCGACGTCTCCAGCGCGCTCATGTGTTTCGTGCCCATCCAATCGGGGAACTCCAGGGCGGCGACGCCCGGCACCTCCTCCTCGAAGGGGCTCCGAACGCGGACCATCTGTCGCTGGATGGTGCCGTCGCCGGTCACGACGACGGCCCCGTCCCGACTGAACGCCACGTCGCGGGCGACCTTCGTGAACACGTCGGGCGACTCGGTAACGACCTGACACCGGTCGACCGGCCACCGGTTGTCGCCCAGCGGGTCGGTGTACTCGTCGAAGTTGACCTCCGCCACGATCAGCACGTAGAGACTGGGACCGCTCACGTACTGCTCGTCCCACTGGTCGAAGCCGAGGCTGAGCGCCTCGGCGGTGTACCTGATCTGGTCCATCAGGTCCTGGCTCGTCGCGTACTTCTTCAGGACTCGGTCGAGCGACTCCATACCGTGTGTGACACAACGGCACGGATACTGTTAAAACTCCGTCACGACGCGGCAGACGGCGGACGAGCCGCCCGCGACGGGAGCGCGGTCCGCTCCGCCGGCTTCAGTCGTCGTCGGCCGCGGCGGCGCGGTTCCGGATCTCGATCCGGCCCTCGATCTCGGGGTCGATTCCGTGTTCACGGGCGTAGTCGGCCAACACCTCGTACTGGATGCCGGCCTCGTCGATCCGGTGGCGCTGTGCGAGCGTCGGGTACTCGTGTTCGGAGTGGAGCAGGTACTCCGAGACGGCGACCGTGTAGCGCGCGTCCGGGTCGATGGGTTCGCCGCCGACGGTGGCTTCGAGGATTAGTTCGGCCTCGTCGTCCCAGACGACCCGGGCGTTCGAGACGTGACCGTGCCACCAGTCCTCCTCGCCGAAGTCCACGTCGGGGGCGGCCATCTCGCGGAACACGTCGTGGAGCTCCGCGCCGGTGACCGACGCGAGCGCGACCGGCTCCTCGAACGGGATCAGACTGATCAGGTCGGCCTTCGTCACGTCGCCGTCCCACGGATCGCCCTGCCGGAGCCCGCCGGCGTTCGACAGGCCCACGTCGGCGTCGTGGACCCAGCGGAACGCGTCCGCGACGAAGTTGCCGACGCGGCACTCCCCGCCGTGGACCACGTCCCCGGAGCGATCGATCGGCTCCTCGACCGCGTCGACGACCTCGCCGAGGTCGGCCGCGGCCATCCGCGCCGCGAGCGCGTCCGCCAGCCCGGGAGCGGGCTCGGCCCCGTCCGGCTCGTGTAGCGTCGCGGTCGGCGGGTCGGCGTCGAGGTCGACCTCGGCCACCGTCTCCCCGTTGACGCCGGGCCGGACGAGCAGGGTGTCCGCCACGGTCTCGTTCCGACGGCTGTGGACGTGGCCGCCGAGTATCGCGTCCGCGTCGAGCTCGCGGGCGAGGTCGTCGTCGCCCGCCCCGAGGTGCGAGAGGACGACGACCCGGTCGAGTCCCCCGCCCGTCGCGCCGTCGACCGACGCGTCTTTCCCTCGCTCGGCGGCCGCAGCGCGCATCTCCGCGAGCGCGTCGCGCGCCGCGCCGACGGGGTCGTCGAAGGAGAGGTCGGCGGCCATCGGGTTCAGCGAGTCCGTCGCGGGGTCGGTGACGCCGACGAACCCGATCCGAGCGCCGTCGACCTCGCGGATCGCCCACGGAACGACGCCCTCGTCGCGGCCGAACGGATCGCCGTCCTCGTCCCGGACGTTCGCGGAGACGAACGTCGCCGGTGAGTCGGCGACGAGGTCGCGCAGCGCGTCGGGACCGTAGTCGAACTCGTGGTTGCCGAACGTGTTGAGTTCGGTGTCGGTCGCGTCGTAGAAGTCGAGGACCTGCCTGCCGGTCGCGACCAGCGAGAGGACGCCCGGCGCGGTCGTGTCGCCGGTGGCGACGACCACGGCGTCGGGGCCCGAGAGCGCTCGGATCCGGCCGGCGAGCCGGGCCGCCCGCTCGGGGGCGTCGAAAACGTTCTCGATATCGGAGTAGTGAACGAGACGGACCATCGGACGTGCGTCCGGAGGGGCGAGCGACGCTTAAAAAACGCGGAGTTCGCCCGCCTCGGTGGCCGCGGCTCGCCGGCGTCGCTTTCTCGTGTTCTCTCGGGGTTCCGACCCGTGACCCGCGCTCGCACACGCACGAGACATTGAAAGCGCTTTTATGGATGTCCTGACTACGACGGGGCACAGCCTCTGTGGGGTTGATGATGTGCCGTTCCGTTAGGGACCGACCACGGGACGGACACGCGAGCCCGCACGGAGGACAGGAGAAACATATGCCCGTTTACGTAGACTACGACACCCCAGCGGACCTCGCGGAGCGATCCCTCGAAGCGCTCGAGGTCGCCCGAGACACCGGCACAGTGAAGAAAGGAACCAACGAGACCACCAAGGCCGTCGAGCGCGGCAACGCGGACCTCGTCATCGTCGCCGAGGACGTCTCCCCCGAGGAGATCGTGATGCATCTCCCCGAGCTCGCCGAGGAGAAGGGGATCCCCGTCGTCTTCGTCGACACGCAGGACGAGGTCGGCCAGGCCGCCGGCCTCGAGGTCGGCTCGGCCGCCGCCGCCGTCGTCGATGCCGGCGACGCCGACGACGATGTTGAGGACATCGGCGAGAAGGTCGCGGAGCTCCGATAACCACCCATGAGCGCAGAAGAGGGTACCGGCGACTCGACGACCGCGGAGGTCATCGAGGTCGTCGGCAAAACCGGGATGCACGGCGAGGCCATGCAGGTCAAGTGCCGCATCCAGGAGGGATCGAACCAGGGACGGATCATCACCCGGAACGTCCTGGGTCCCGTCCGTCTGGGCGACGTGCTCCAGCTGCGGGAGACCCAGCGCGACGCCGACTCCATCGGAGGCCGATAACCAATGGTCGAGACACGCACCTGCGATTACACCGGCGAGGAGATCGAGCCCGGCACGGGCACGATGTACGTGAAGACGGACGGACAGATCCTCCACTTCGTCGACTCGAAGGCGGAGAAGAACTACTTCCTCGGCCGCGAGGCTCGCGACCTCGAGTGGACCGAGGAGGGTCGTAGAGCCGGAGGCGACGACCGGTGAGCCACCACGACGAGCGCACCTTCGTGATGGTGAAGCCCGACGGCGTCCAGCGCGGACTCATCGGCGAGATCGTCTCTCGCTTCGAGGACCGCGGGCTCAAGCTCGTCGGCGGGAAGTTCATCCGGATCGACGAGGCGCTCGCCCACGAGCACTACGGCGAACACGAGGACAAGCCGTTCTTCGACGGCCTCGTCGAGTTCATCACCTCCGGCCCCGTCTTCGCGATGGTGTGGGAGGGCGCGGACGCGACCCGACAGGTCCGCGCGATGGTCGGGGAGACCGATCCCGCCGAGTCCGCTCCGGGCACGATCCGCGGCGACTTCGGCTTAGACCTCGGCCACAACGTGATCCACGCGTCGGACCACGAGGACGAGGGCGCCAACGAGCGCGAGATCGGCCTGTTCTTCGACGAGGCGGAGCTCGTCGACTACGACCTCGACACCTCGGCGTGGGTGTACGAGGACGAGGACCACTGACGCGGTCACGCTCCGATTTTTGAACCTTTTGCGGACCGACCCGTCCCGCCGAGCCCCCGCTCCCTCGACACACCGCATTTCCGGTGAACCTCGTAGGAAAACGGTCCGCAGTCACGCGGTTTTCGAAAGAAAATCGGTTATAAATCGACGGCTCCGCTGAGACCATTGAGCGCTGATCGTTCGTCGGGGCCGCGTCGAATGCCGAGCGCAAATCGGCCGGGACACGGCCGGACGCGATCGGGTACGTCGGTAAGTACAGGTTCTGTCCCTCCGAATCTATCGCAGTGAGCGGTGTGCGAACAGAAAGCGACAAGAAAATATTTGTTCGAAGCGCGCCGAACGGCTTCCGTGGTCGACTTCCTCCTGGTCGGGACGGGGCTCGTACTCGTACTGATGGGCGGATTGGCCGTGGTGAATCACCCTCTCGTGGACGCGTTCAATCGCGTCGTGAAGTCGCGGGGAACGAAACAGACCGCGGCCGACATCGAGATGAGTGTCGTGTCGGTTACGATCGGCAGGATCGCGGGCGCGTTTATCGCGCTGTTCGGAGTCGGAGTTATTCTCGACGGGTTGTGACTCAGGACTTCGCCCGCGTGAACGCGCACCGTCTGAGCCACCCCGACCGACAGCGCGCCCGACGGCTCAGGTGTCGACCGCGATCGCGGTCCCGTCGGCCGCGACCACGATCACCTCGTCGCCGGCGTCGTCGGTGACGTCGGCGAACAGCGGGCCGCCGTACGCGACGACGTCGTCGGGACCGCCCCGTGCGACAACGCGACCCTTCCGGGTCATCGCGAGGACTTCGCCGGCGCGGTTGACCACCACCGGGGCGATTTCGCCGTCGCCGTCGACGTCACCGACGCGCGGTTCGTTGATACGGGTCCCGGCGTCGTACTGCTGTTTCCAGACGACTTCGCCGTCGAGGAGGCTGACGGCCCACACGCTTCCCGACCCCCCGACGTACACCCGTCCGGGGTCCGCGTCGCCGACGGCGATCGGGAGGTCCTGGAGGCCGACCTCGTAGCGAGTCGACCCGTCGCTCGTCTCGATGGTCTCGAGGTTCCCGTTCGACCCGCCGAGCGCCAGCACGGGACCGTTGCCGCTGTCCGCGGCGCTCCAACTCAGCGGGTTCACGCTCGGCGTCGTCGTCCAGCGCGTCTCGCCGCTCCCGTCGAGCATGTGGATCGTCGCCGGGTCACCGACGGTCGTCAACACCGCGAGTCCGCCCCGTTCACCGGCTTCGAGGTCCGGTTCGACGAGGAGCGGTCGTCGGGTAACGTCGCCCGGCACCGCGGCCTCCGCCACCGGGTCGCCCCCGCCGTCGACGACGCGAACGCTCCCGTCCGTCGCGACCGCGGCGACCTCTCGGGTCCCGTCGCCGGTGAGGTCACCGACCGCCGGTCGGAGTCCTCCCGGACCGCCGAGTTCGACCGCGAACCGCTCCGACCCGTCGCTCGCGTCGAGGACGACGAGCTCTCCCGGCGCCGTCGTGAGCGCGATCACCGGGTCGCCGCCGAGGGTCCCCGTGACGAGCCCGCTGACGCCGAGGGGACCGCCGCCGCTCTCGCCCGAGTCGCCGCCGCTCCCGCTCGCGTCGCCGCCGCCGCGCTCGGCGTCCGGTCCGGAAATCGGGGTCGTCCAGGCCGTCTCGTCGGTCCCCACGACCGTCGCGCGGACGGCGCGAGACCCGTTTTCGACCGCGGGCCGGACGATCAGGGGATCGCCGTCGACCGTCGCGACCACCGCCCCGCTGCCGTCGTCGCCGGCCGCGGGCTCGGACTCCCAGACGACCGTGGTCTCCGCGGTCGCGTCGTCGATGCCCACGAACGCGAACAGCGACACGCCGACGCCGGTCGCGCCCCCGGCCAGCAAGATAAGCGTCGCGAACAGGACGCGTCGGTCCATTTGAACCCACTTCGGGCGTCGCGGTGAAACGGTTGTCGGATGTGCCCCCCGGCCGTCGGGACCCGGAGCACGCACCGGGCGACCGAAACGCGTGTCCCGAGGCGCGCGAGGGAACCGCGTCCCGCTACAACAGCGTGGCCACGTGGTGGCCGCGCGCGTCGCCGACGAGGTCACGCAGCGCCGCGGGGTCCCGCTCCCCGTCGGCATTCACGAGGTAGGCGGCGCCGTCGCGGTCGCCGTACGCGCCGTGGAGGTCGTAGACGAACCCGTACACGGTCGCGTCGGCCGTCTCCTCGCTCTCGCGGGCGAACGCGACCTGCTCGTGGACGTTGTACTCGACGAGGCGGTCGCGGATCCGGGCGTCGTCGTCGCGGTCGGAGGCGCCGTCGCTCTGCGTATCGGAGCCGCCGCCTCCCCTTCCGGTGACGGCCGGATCGTCCAGTCCGGCCTCGACGATCGGCACCAGCGCTTCGACGTCGGCGCGGACTCCCGGTTCGGCCGGGAACTCCCCGGTGCGAGCCGCCGTGAGCGCGGCGCCGATCGCGCCGCATCCGGTGTGACCCACCACGACGAGGACCTCGGTGTGCGTGTGACGGAGGGGGTACGCCACGCTCCCGTCGAGGACCCGCTCGCCGTCGACGAGTGCGCTCACGCCGTTGCCGATGGCGCCGGACGTGAAGAGGAACCCCGGCTCGTCGACGGCGAACATCCCCTCCTGAGAGACGCGCGAGTCCGAACAGCAGACGGAGACCACCCCGGGACGCTGGCCGTCGCGGTGCCGGTCGAAGGCGCCTGACGGGAGCGCAGCGACGTGGTCGTCGTTGCGGTCGAGGAGGTCGCCGAGTATCCGCTGGTCCATACCGTCCTGATCCGTCGAAGAGGCAAAAACGCCGCGGGCACGGGAACGCTCCGATGCGGGAGCGTCGGCCGTTGCCGCCGGAACGGAGGCCGGATCAGGCGACGAGGCCGACAACCGAGACCAGGGCCCCGACGACGAACACCGCGAGGAGCGCGATCGTCGCTATCACCACCGCGGGCGCGAGCGCCTCCTCGTTCTCGTCGAGGACGAGGCCTTCCATGTTCTGCATGTCCGAGTTCTCGTCGCGGCGGGGTTTGAACGCTTCGCTCGACCGCGGGACCGTCGGGTCCTCGTCCGGTCGCCCCCGTCGACCGGGCTCTCCCGCGTGGATTCCTCGGTGAATCACCCCCCGGCGACGTGTTTTTGTGCGTCCGGCGTGGCGGATACGCCAACACGATGCCACGCGAACAGTATCAGACGAAACTGGAAGGGCTCCGCGCCGACGTCCTCTACATGAGCGAACTGGTCGCGGAGCGCCTCCGCATGGGACTCGACGCCCTCGAACAGCAGGACGAGGAGCTGGGCGAGGAAGTGATCGCCGGCGACGCCGAGATCAACGACCTGTACCTCGAACTGGAGGGCCAGTGTACCGACCTCATCGCGCTTCAACAGCCGGTCGCGGGCGACCTGCGGTTCATCGCGGCGTCGTTCAAGATCATCACCGACCTCGAACGGATCGCGGACCTCGCGACGAACCTCGGGGAGTACGCCAAGCAGGCCGACCGGGAGGTGTTCCCGGACGTCGACGCTCAGCGCATCGGAGACGACACGCTGGCGATGCTCGAGGAGGCGATGGACGCGTACGCGGAGTCGGACCCCGAGCGCTGTTACGCCGTCGCCGAGGCGGACGACGACATCGACGCCGCCTGCGAGGCCGCCAGCGAGCTCGTCGTCCGCGACCTCATCGAGCGCGACGAGCTCCGCGAGGAGGAGGACGTGGAGGCGACGATGCGGAACGTCTCGCGGCTCCTCCTCACGATCCGCGACCTCGAACGCGTCGGCGACCACGCGGTGAACATCGCCGCCCGGTCGCTGTACATGATCGAGAACGACGACGAACTGCTGTACTGAGCGGCGGTCGCTCCGGTTCGGTCCGAACGATTCACGCCGGCGACCCGTCCGGAGCGCGCCGGCAGCCCCGAACCTGTCACCGAGCGAGACGCTGTCCCCGTCTTATATCCGTCCGACCGGAGACGGTGAGGACATGGTTCTCGGAGCTATCGTCTCGTTCGTCGTCGCGCTGCTGGTCGGTGGGTTGGGCATCTACATTAGCGGCCGCCTCGTCGCGGGCGTCGACGACTACTCGCACGCGGTGGTCACGGCGCTGCTCGGCGCCGTCGCGTGGGCGATCGGGTCGCTGATCCCCGTCGTCGGATCGGTGGTCGCGCTGGTCGCGTGGGTGTGGGTGATCAAGTGGCGGTACCCCGGAAGCTGGAAGGACGCGACGATCATGGGGCTGGTCGCGTGGGCGGCCGCGCTGGTCGTCATCGTGGTGTTGGACGGCGTCCTCGGCCTCGGAATCAGCGCGTTCGGCGTCCCCGGCGTCTGAACGGGTCGCACTCCGCTCTTCTCCCTTCCGTCCGCGTTGTCAGGTGAGGATCTCGAAGCGAGCGCCGCCCTCCGTCCCCTCGGTGAGGCGCACGTCCCAGCCGTGCGCGTCGACGATCCGCTCGACGATCGCGAGTCCGAACCCGCTCCCGTCCCGGCGGGTCGTGTGTCCCTTCTCGAAGACGCGGTCTCGCTCCGCGGGCGGGACCCCGGGCCCGTCGTCTTCGACGAACACGCCCGCCTCGTCGGGGAGCACGCCGGCGGTGAGCGTGACGCCGCTCCCGCCGTGCTCGACGGCGTTGCGGACGACGTTCTCGAACGCCTGCGTGAGCCGCGCGGAGTCGCACGACAGCGGGACGCTCCCCGTGACCCGTAGGTCGCTCTCGGACGCCCGGACGTTCTCGTAGCTCTTCTCGACGATCTCCTCGTACGGAACGTCCCGCCGCTCGCCGAGCGTCCGGCCCTCCTTCGCGAGCGTCAGCACCTCCTCGATGAGGTCGTCCATCCGCGCGACCGCGTCGATCGCCGTCTCGAGGTGCTCGTCCCCGTCGCTCCCCCGCGCGAGCTGGAGGTTCCCGGCCGCGATGTTCAGCGGATTCCGGAGGTCGTGAGACACGGTGGCGGTGAACTCCTCCAGCCGGTCGACCGTCTCGGTCAGCTCCCGCTCGTACAGCTTCCGGTCGGTCACGTCCCGCGTCAGCCCGACGAGCGAGGTGACGTTCCCGGCGTCGTCGGTGATCGGCTTACACCGCGACTCGACCCAGAGCCGCACCGCATCGGACTTCTCGACCCGGTACTCGACCACCTGCGGCGTCCCCTTCGAGGCCGACTCCATCGCCAGCCGGACGCGGTCCGCGTCGTCCCCGTGGACGCGGTCGAGGAACGTCGTCGGATCGGCCCGGAGTTCCGACACCGGCTGGCCGAAGATCGCCTCGTGGCCGTCGTTGATGAACCGCAGCTCGTCCCACGTCGGCGAGAACACCCACCACACTTGGTCGGTCACGGAGGCGATCTGGCGGAGCCGCTCGTTCGTCCGGTCGCGCTCGCGCTGCGCCCGCCGGTGCTCGACGTAGGTGATTATCTTCCGGGCGAGCAGCGGCGCCTGGTTCTCGATGGCGTCCTGGATCACGTAGTCCGTGACGCCGGCCTCGATGCTCTCGCTCGCGACGGCCTCGGTCCCGGTGTTCGTGAAGAGCAGAAAGGGGAGGTCCGGGCGGTCCTCGCGGACCCGCTTCAGGAACTCGACGCCGGTCACCTCCGGCATGTGGTGATCGCAGAGCACGCAGTCGATCGGCTCCGCCGCCAGCAGCCGCTCGCCCTCGGCCGCGGAGTCCGCGGTCTCGATCCGGAGCCGGTCGCTCTCGGCGCGCAGCTGCGCGGAGACCAGCTCCCGGAGCCGGTCGTCGTCGTTGACGTACAGCAGATCGACGGGAGGGTCGCTTCTCATGCCCCCGCTACCGGAAGCGACCCGAAAGTCGTTGTCCCGCGACAATCACTTCTGATACCTCGCTGTCGCCCCCCGACCCGCCGGAACGCTGCGGTCCCGGACCCGGCACCGGACGGAACGGTGCGGTTCCGGACCCTCCCGACTCAGTCGTCGGCGACGGCGGGCGCCGTCCGCGGCTCGGCGCTCGCGTCTGTCGCCTCGGGCGCCGGCGCCCACTCCAGGTCGCCCTCGTAGTGGAACGCGCGGTGGTCCCGCGTCGGGTCGATCACCGTCAGCGAGAGCCAGTCGTTGTCCAGCAGCCCGGTCACCGTCTCGGCGTCGCGCAGGGCCTCGGTGACGCGGTCCACCGGCGCGTGGATCACCGCCGAGAGCCTGAGCGGCTGGTGGTACGGGGCGTCGGCGTCGGCCATCACCGACTGGAGCGGAAGCCCGGTCATCAGGTCGCCGCCGTTGCCCTGGTAGACGCCGACGTTGCCGACCGGGTTGTGAGTCACCTTCGACCCGCTTCCGTACGCCGCGTTGTCGACCGTCGAGAAGTAGTACTGGGCGTTGATCCACTGGGTGACGACGGTCGGCCCCGCGAGGATCGCTTCGAGCGCGTCGCCGTCCGGGTCGGTCGTCCAGTCGTACGAGTGGAGGAACGCGCGCCCGTCGAGGTCGAGCCCGCTCGTCAGCTCCCGGGGCCCGACGACGAACCCGGCGTTGCCGGCCAGTCCCCACTCGGGGCGCGCCTCGGCCCAGTCGGCGGCGCGGCGCTCCGCCTCGCGAACGGCCGGCGTCCCCTCGTCCGACCCGGTGCGCTCGGCGGCGGCGCCCTCGCGGGCGGCGTCGAGGTCCGCGCGCAGCCGGTCGAGGTCCGCGGCGTGCGAGTCCGGGACATCGCCGTCGTACAGTTCGATCTCGTCGGTCGTCGTGTTGTGTTCGGCGGCGAGGAAGACGGTGTCGTCGGGCACGTCGATCCCGCGCTCGCGCAGCCCCGCCCGCACGTCGGGGTCGTTACAGATCGCGGCGAGGGCGCGGGCGTTCGGGCCGCCGGGGTTGCCGGCGCAGGCGCCGCAGTCGAGGCTGGAGTCGTAGGGGTTGTTCGCCGTCTCCGCCGCGTGACCGGTGAAGACGACGAGCCGCGCGAACTCTTCGAACCCCATCAGCTCGAACGCGGTCGCGGCGTACTCGACCCGCTCGTCGCGGGTCAGGCCCGTCGGGAGCCCCTCGCCGGAGTCGTCGTGCTCGTGGACGCCGGGCTCGCAGAACTCGTGGTCGCCCGGCACCGCGTCGTCCGCGCCGCCGAGCAGGTCGCGGACGCGACCGGGCACGAGCGTGCGGGCCGCGAGCGCGAGCCCGTACCCGCTCCCGGCGCTCTCGACGAAACTGAACGCGGTGGCCGGGTTCGACTTCAGCGTCTCGATCACCTCGCCCGCGGCCTCGCGGAGGCCCGCCCGGCGGTCGCGACTCGCCCGCGCGTCGTCGTCGACCGGGACCTCCGAGACGCGGTGTTGCGCGTCGACGATGGGCGGACAGGCGTCGACCGAGACCTCGGAGTCGTATCCCCGGTACTCCATCGGAACGCCGAAGAAGCCGGCGTATCCGTGCGTCTCGTAGTCGCCGGTCGCCTCGACGTGGCGGCGGATGACCTCCGAGCGCGTGTCGATACAGAAGACCAACTGGGCGGCCGGCCGACCCGAGGCGTCGCCGTCGTCGAGCGCCTCGCTCTCCGCGGCGACCCGGCCGACGAGCTCACCGCGGTACGTGGCCTCCCACGCGCTCAGGAACGCCTCGGCGATTCCGTCGCTCCCCTCGGTCGGCGCCTCACACGCTCCGGTCGCCGCGTCGCCCGACTCGGTCGGCGGCGCGACGTCGACGTCGAAGGCGTCGGCCAGCGCGAGCCGCACCGCGAGGTACCCTTCCGGCGTGATCGGGTACGCGGACTGCCACGCGCCGCCGTCGTCGGCACGGCGTTTGAGCAGGCCGGTCCATCCGGGCAGCGCCGCGAACTGCGCTTCGAAGACGGAGTTCCACCGCCCCTCGGGGTGCGACTCCAGCGCGGACTCGATCGCTTCGATCGGTGAGTCCGGCAGATCGGTGACGAGGCCCCCGTCGGGAACCTCGTCGTCGTACGCGGCCACCGACCGGAAGGCGTCGTAGAACCCGTCCTCGCGGTTCGGCATCGACCACTGAGCCCGCCCCTCGTCGAGGAACACCGACAGCCACTTCGTCAGCACGCGGTCGACGCGCTCGGCGTCGGCGGGGCCCGCCTCGTCGGCGGCGTTCCGGGAGTCCGCCGCCTCCGCGGCGCTTGACGGTTCCGGCTCGGCGGCGGTCTCCGCCCGCGCCAGCAGGCTCTCCGGGTCGGCTTCGTAGCCCCGCTCGGTCAGTTCCGAGTCGAGGCGGTCGCGGTCGATCCGCCCCTCGTCGAGGGCCGCCCGGAACGTCTCCGGACTCGGATAGCCGCGGCCCCCGAGGCGGTCGGACGCCCGCTCGACGGCCTCGGGGAACGGGAGGTCCTCGAAGCCGGAGAGGGGGTTCGCGGTCACGAACGAGTGGATCGGCCACACCGATCCGACGGCGGTCGCGGCCTCGTCGACGCGGTCCTCGATAGCGCGTTCAGTGCTCATCGTACTCCTCCGTGGCGGTCAAGACGGTGTCCGGGGCGGGTTGGCCCGCGTTCAACAGCGCGACGTAGAGGCGTTCGCTCCGCTCGTACACCCCGGTCTCGATCGCGACGTACGCCGCGAGGAAGGCGACGGCGACGACCGCGTGAAGCGCGGTCAGTTCGGTCGGTGCGGAGACCACCGGGACCCCCGAGAGGACGCTCGAAACGGCCTCGTAGACGAGCGCGTAGCCCGCGATGGCCGGGAGGAAGACCAGCGGGACCGCGCCGTAGCGCGCCGTCGCCGGCAGGCCGGTGCGTCTGACCGCGCTCCGGGCCGCGTGGAGCGTCGTGAGCGCGACGAGCGACGCGAGCAGCAGTCCGCCGTCGACGCTCGTTCCCTTCCCGGTCAGGAGCGCGAACGTCGCGCCGCCGGCCAGCGCGGTCAGCAGGACGACGACCGCGCCCGCGAAGCCCGTCCCGGGGAGGTCCTCTCCGGTCGGACCGGTGTGTTCGACTTCCTCGCCCGCGCTGAGGAAGTGGTACGCCTTATAAAAGCCGTGGACGATCAGGTGCGTGATCGCGGCGCCGAAGAAGCCGAGGCCGGCCTGGAGTATCATGAACCCCATCTGTCCGACGGTCGAGCAGCCCAGTTCGGTCTTGACGTCCGGCTGGACCGTTTTGAGTAGCTTCCCGGCCAGGGCGCTCGCCGCGCCCACGACCGCGATACCGAGCATGAGCGCGGTCTCGGCGGTCACGACGGGCGCGAAGCGAGTCAGCAGGACTCCGCCCGCGTTGACGAACCCCGCGTGCATCAGCGCCGACGCCGGCGTGGGGGCGGTCATCGAGGAGAGCAGCCAGCCGTGGAACGGGACGAGCGCCGACTGGATCATCGCCGCGAGGACGAGCGCGACGCCCGCGACGAGCCACGCGGGCCCGCCGAGGCCGTCGGCGCTCGCGGCGATACCCGATATGGTCGTCTCGCCGGTCGCCCACCACAGCGCCGTCAGCGCCACGCCGAGGAGCGCGCTGCTGGCGAGGAAGTGCCGGCGGGCGACGCCCGCGGCGGCCCGGGCCTGCGGCCAGCCGTCGACGGTGCCGACGAGCCGGGCCATCAGGAGCCCCATCGCCAGCCAGAAGCACCAGAACAGCGCGAGGTGGTCGGCCGCGACGAGCGCCATCACGGCGAGCGTGAACCCGAAGACCCCGAGGAAGAACTCAGTCTCGTGGGCGCTCCCGGCCATGTAGCGGCGCGAATAGCTGTGGACGATCCCGCTGAAGAACGTCACGACGACCCACAGCAGGACGGTCAGTCCGTCGACGGCGACGGCGCCGGGGACCTCCCACGCCCCGTCGAGTCGGAGTCGGGCGACGAGCGCGACGACGCTCGCGGCGAACAGCGCCCACGCGAGCCGCGTTAGTACGACGGGAGCGGACGACGCGTTCGCCGCCTCCCGGAGCGCTCCGACCGTCGGTTTCGAGGTGCGTCCTGACATCGGTCGATCCGTTGTGCGACCGGTTCCGGAATCCGAAACGAGTTCAGATCCGATTTCGGTCGCTCTCTACACCACCTGAGAACACTCCGGGTATTAAACTTGTCTTTATTCACAAATCGTTCGTAAATTGCGAATTATAGAACATTATGTTTCTGCGGGGCCGAGGAGTGGCGGGCGACCCGCCGGCCCTCGCTCTCCTCGCAGCGGCGAGACTCGCGCGTCGTTCGCCGTCGCCACTCAGGAACTCATATCGTCCCCGAGTTCGCAGGGACGGTATGGAGACGCTCTCGGGAACCGTCCTCGCCGGCGAGTCGTTCGACCCGATTCGGGGACGCGTCGTCGTCGAGGACGGACGGATCGAGGCGGTCGAGGAGGCGGACACCGACTCGACGGACATCGTGCTGCCGGCGTTCGTCAACGCGCACACCCACCTCGGCGACTCGGTCGCGAAGGAGGCGGCCGTCGGCCTGTCGCTCGAGGAGGCGGTGGTGCCGCCGGACAGCCTGAAACACCGCCGGCTGGCGGCCGCCGACCGCGAGGAACTGGTGTCGGCGATGCGCCGGACCCTCCGGTTCATGCGGCGGACCGGCACCGTCTCCGCCCTGGACTTCCGCGAATCGGGGCGTGCCGGGGCGCGGGCGCTCCGCGAGGCGGCCGCGGAGACGGGGGTCGACCCGTTCATCTTCGGGAGCGGCGACCCGTCCGTCCTCGACGTCGCCGACGGCTACGGCGCGTCCGGCGCGAACGACGGCGACTTCGCCGCGGAGCGCGCCGCCTGCGAGGAGCGCGACCGGCCGTTCGCGATCCACGCGGGCGAACCGGACGCGACCGACATCCACCCGGCGCTCGACCTCGACCCGGACCTCCTCGTTCACATGGTCCACGCCGGGCGGGAGCACTTGGAACGGGTCGCGGACCGGTCGGTCCCGGTCGCGGTCTGTCCGCGCGCGAACGCGGTCCTCGACGTGGGGGAACCGCCGGTTCGCGAACTGCTCGACCACGCGACGGTCGCGCTCGGGACGGACAACGCCATGCTGAATCAGCCGTCGATGTTCCGGGAGATGGCGTACACGGCGAAGCGGTTCGACGTGACCGACCGGGAGGCGTTGCGGATGGCCACCGCCGCAGGGGCGGAGATCGCCGGCCTCGACTGCGGCGTCGTCGAGCCCGGTCGGCGGGCGGCGCTCGTCGTCCTCGACGGCGACTCGGACAACCTGTCCGGGTCGGACGATCCGGTCAGTGCGGTCGTCCGGCGGGCGACCGGGCTGGACGTTGAGCGGGTCGTGGCCTGACCGACGCCGACGGAGGAGGCCTCACTCCTCGTCGTGACGCTCCGCGTCGAACCTACCGAACGGGGTCGTCTCGTGGGTCCGCACGAGCACCTCGTCGGCGACGGTGACGCCCATGTCGAGGAGGGCCTGCGCCACGGGCGTGATGTCGCTGTCCGACTCGCCGACGACGGTCACGAGGAGGTTCTGCTCGCCGGTCACCAGCTCCTGGACCGACACGACGCCGTCGATGTCGAGGATGTCGGGGATGAGTTCGCCGCGCTCCGGTATCGACGCGGTGCAGTAGAGCAGCATCCGGAGCGGGTACCCCGACCGCTGGTAGTCGACGCTGGCGCTGTACCCCTTGATCACGCCGTCGGACTCGAGGCGCCGGATGCGCTTGCGGACGGTGCTGTCCGAGGTGCCGGTCCGCTCCGCGATGTCCCCGGACGACGTGTTTCGGGCGTCCGCCTGTAGCGCGTACAGGATCGCCCTGTCGACGTCGTCTATCGCGCCGTTGTCCATGCGTTCGTCGTAGGCGCGTCTCGTTTTTATACGTTGTCGAGTCACCGCTCCGATCCCGACGCCTACATACGGTCGCCGTCAGTGGGTCGAATATGGGAACGTACACCGCGGACATCGACGTGCGGTTCCGCGACATCGACGCGATGGGCCACGTCAACAACGCCGTCTACGCGACGTACATCGAACAGGCGCGGACGCGGTACTTCCGCGACGTGCTCGATGTCGACATCTCGCGGGCGTCGACCGTGCTGGCGTCGATATCGATCGACTTCCGGTCCCCCGTCGAACTCGCTGACGGCGAGGTCACGGTCACCGTCGACGTGGCGGACCTCGGGCGGTCGAGCGCGACGATGACCCACGAGGTCCGGGTCGGTGACGCGGTCGCCGCGGCGGCCGAGGCGACGCTCGTCTCGCTGGACCCCGACACCGGGAAGCCGGCGCCGATCCCCGAGGAACACCGGGCCGGGATGGAGTCGTACCACGACCTCTGAGGCGGTCGCGGGGGACCGCTCCCGGATCGACCCGCCGAGCCGATCCGGACGCACACCTTCTTGACGGCGCGGACGGATCGATCGGTATGAACGTTCGACTGTACGCCCTCGACGGGTGTCCGTGGTGCGAGAAGGCGACCGACGCCTTAGACGAGGCGGGCGTCGAGTACGAGACCGAGTGGGTGGAGGCGCTCCACTCCGAGCGGAACGAGGTCAAGCGCGTCAGCGGCCAGCGCGGCGTCCCGGTCCTCGTCGACGAGGAGCGGGGCGTGACAATGGCGGAGAGCGCGAACATCGTCGAGTACGTCGAGAGAACCCTTCAATGAGCATCTACACCGGCCGCGGCGACGAGGGCGAGACCGACCTCCGGGACATGAGCCGGGTGTCGAAGTCGAGTCACCGGATCGAGGCGTACGGCTCCGTCGACGAGGCGAACGCGCTGCTCGGCACGGTCCGCCCCACGGGCCACGACGACCTCGACGACCTGCTGGAAACGGTCCAAAATCACCTCCACGTCGTCCAGGCCGACCTCGCGAACCCCGATCCCGACCCGGACGACCCGCAGGTCGAGAGCGAACACACCGAGCGGCTGGAGGCCCACATCGACGCGTTCGACGAGGAGCTGGAGCCGCTCACATCGTTCGTCCTGCCCGGCGGCGGCGAGGCGGGGGCCGCGCTCCACCACGCGCGCGCCGTGGTGCGACGGGCGGAGCGCCGCGTCGTCGACCTCGCGCGCTCGGAACCGATTAACGAGGCCGTCGTCACCTACCTCAACCGGCTCTCGGACCTCCTCTTCACCCTCGGTCGGGTCGCCAACGCGCGCGACGGCGAGCCCGAGGAGTCGCCGTCGTACTGACGCCCGAGCGCGCGACTTTTCACCGTCCCGCGCGAGACACCGGTATGACGCTCGACAGCTACGCGGCGGCGGTCTCCGGTCTCGACCCGGCACCCGGCGAGGTCGAGACGGCGGAACTCGTCGTCACCGACGACGTGCTCGTGAAGGCGTTCGTCCTCGGTCCCGAGGCGGCGGTCGACCCGCACGAACACGCCGACGCCACGAACGTGTTTCACGTGGTAGAGGGCGAACCGACCGTGATCCGCGACGACGAGGAGTCGGCGCTCGCGGCACCCGCGGTGGTGGAGAACGAGCGGGGCGCGGTCCACGGCGCGCGCAACGACACCGACGAGCGAGCCGTGCTCACGGCCAGCCTCGCTCCGCTCCCCTGATGGACGGCGAAATCGACCCCGAGGAGCTGTCGTCGCTGCTGTCGGAGCGGGGCGACGGGTCCGTCGACGAGCCGCTTCGTATCGTCGACATCCGCGACCAGCGCGCGTTCGACCGGGGGCACCTCCCCGACAGCGAGTGTATCCCGTTCCCCGAACTGACGAGCCGGGTCGCCGAACTCGACGACGCCGACCGGATCGTCACCGTCTGCCCGCACGGCGTCGCCAGCCGGCAGGCCGCCCAGCTGATCGGCAGCTACGAGGGGACACGGGAGGCGCGCGTCGAGAGCCTCCGCGGCGGGATCGAGGCGTGGGAGCGCGAGGTCGGCGAGCTGGTGACGGCGGGAGCGGAGTCGCAGGCCGAGAATGACGGGACGGACGAGGGGCCCGAGGCGCCGTTCTAACCGCGCCGTCCGTACCCTCCGACCGCTCCGCCCGCGCTCCCTAACCGCTCCGCCCGCGCTCCCTAACCGCTCCGCTCGAACCGCCCGAACGGCCCCGCGGCCGTCGGCAGCGCGACCACGGCCGGCACGAGACCGAACCCGGGCACCCCGTCGTCGCTCGCGCCGCCGACCGGCAACGCGGTGACGAGCAGGACTGCGACGAGCGAGGCGACGACGACCGACCGAACCGAGGGGCTCGAGGCCGACCGTGTCGTGGACGCACAACGCGCGTCGCCGATATATGGCCGTTCTTCACCGTTCGCCCGAACCGTCGGAACACGGCGCGGAGTCGGACCGACGGAAGCGTCGAAAACCCGCGAAAAAGAGGGGGGAGGGGGAGCGAGTGACGTTCCCTCCGTTCGTCAGTGTGCTATCCAATTTCAAAGGTATTCAGTGCTTACCGGCGGCGAACCGACGGATATCTGTGGATCCTGGTGAGCTATCGGGTGCGTCTCCCGGTTGAGCGAGCCCGGTCGAAGGTGGCCGACGTGGTGTCAGATCGCGTGTAGCCTGCCGGTCCAGAAGTCGCGGAACGCGTCCTCGAGGGCCGCTTTCGGGTTCCCGGTGGCGTCCGACACGTCGGTGACGTCGGCGTGGTCGCGAACCCGCCCCAACACGCTGCGCTCGCCGACGACTATCGTGCGGTCGACGTTCTCGACCCCAGCGAGCGCCTCGTTCGCCCGGTCGAGGTGGTCGTCGATCTGCCCCTCGCGGCGCCGCTCGAAGCGCCCCTGCGAGAAGCCGCCCTTCGAGTGAGCCTCTTTCACGTCTGAGGTGAACCCCTCGTACGCGACCCGCTCGCCGCCCTCGTAGGTGCCGAGCGCGAACGTGTCCGCCCGGACCAGCCCGAACGCGAACCGCCCGGTCGGCCGGAACCACGCGTCGTCGAGCCGGAAGCGGTCGCTCCACGCGTCGAAGGGGTCCGGCGCGACAGCCGGCGTCAGCGCGGCGCTCACCGCCCCGGTGTCGTCGGCGAGGACGACCGCCGGCGCAGCGCGCCGGACCAGTGCCGTACGGTCACCGAACCAGTCGCTGACGGTCTCGGGCACCGAGTCAGGGCCGGGGACGAACGCGGTGAGGAGTCCCTCGGGGCCGTCGCTCTCGACCGCCCGGAACCGGTCGAGCGCGTCTGCCAGCCGCGGGCCGCCGAGGTCGCTCACGCGTCGGAACTCGACGGACTCATCGGTGCCCTCAGTCCGATCGAGGCGCTCCTCTAACGACTCGATCCGGTGTTCGAGTTCGTTGACGCGCTCCTCGGCACGCTGACGGTCGGCGACCGCGTCGGACCGGCGCTCCTCCTCGGCCTCGGCGCGGCGCTCGAGGTGGCGCTTCTCCGCTTCGAGCTCCTCGATCCGCTCTTTCAGCTCGGCGCGGCCGAGCAGCTTGTCGATCATACCGAATCCGCGCTCTCCCGCGACCTAAAAGGTGCGTCTGCGGCGACGACGCGACCGGGAACCCACACCGCAGTGCCGTGCGGTGGCGCACGCCTCCGAGTGACCGCCTCCGGCGGCCGGAGCGCCTGCGAGGGCGGCGGCGGCGGAGTCGTCGGCTGCCCGTGGCGCGTAGCGTCATCGCGGTCGGAGTTCGGGCTCCGTCGAAGTCACCTCTCCGAGGACGCGCTGAACACGGAGCGCGAATGTGTTACAAAACGAGGCAGGGCTACGCGGGAACTGATCACTCAGTACGGGGAATTCAAGCAACGAGTGGCGTCGCCGATCGGGAACTCGATTCGTCTCGGTCGCGTCGATACGTTGTTAAATACGGTATCGCGGTCGAGTCGCTTCCGTTCGGTTGGTGAGATCGGTCGTCGCGGGTCACTCTCCGAGCGTCCGATCGAAGAATCGCCTCCCGGCGTCGATTTTCTCCTCGGGGGGCGTGTCGAGTTCGTTCTCGTAGACGACCCACTCGACGGCGGCGACGCTCGCGGCTTCGAGCACGCGTTTCATGTCCACTACCCCGTCACCGTGTGGAACGTGCTCGAACTCCCCGAGACCGGAGCCCGGAGCCAGGTCGCGGAGATGGAGCAGCTCCACCCGGTCGCTGAGCAACGACAGCGCCTCGGTCGGCGCAACGCCCCCGGCACGGAGCTCGGCGACCTCGAGTTCGAACCAGACGGACCGGGGATCCGTCTCCGCGAGCAGCCGGAGGGGGGTGCCGCGAGGGACTGTGCCCGCGTTTCGAGTCCGGAGTCGCCGCCCCGCCGTCTGGAGGTAGTCGGCCGCTCCGTCAGGTGCCGGCGTCGCGTCGATAAGCGCCTCGACACCGCCCGGTAGCAACGGACGCGTCCACCGGCGGTCGTTGTGGAGCCCCAGTTCCAGCCCTCGGTCGTCGAGCGCCGCCGCCGCGTCGTTCAGTCGGTCCGCGAGCGCGCGAACGGACTCACGGGTGTGAAAGTGCGCCGAGTCGGGGTGGGCGACGACGAGTCGGTCACAGCCGACGATCGCACACCGCTCCAACAGGTCACTCTCACCGGTGAGAGCGTCCTCGATAGTCGAGAGGTCAGCGTGGACCGCGACCGGAACGAGCCCGGTTTCGTCGAGTGCGGCAGCGATAGCGTCGGGCGGCTCCTCCTGAAACCGCTGGGCGAACTCGACGCCGTCGTATCCGCCTGCCGCGACGCGACGAACGAGATCAGGGAGGGAATCCGAATCCGACCGAACGCTGTACAGCTGAAAAGCGGTGCTAGCCGATGCGGTCATACGCGTCGATCACGAGGCGGTCTCGATTAGTATTCGGTGCCTACCACCCGGCAGCGAAAGTCGCTGCCACGCGCTTGAACCCCGTATTCAGTAGCTGACCCTTATCCGTGTCTGAGAACTTCAGCGGAACCGGTTTCGGCGGTGTTGGCTCCCGGAATCGAACTCCCCGCTCGCACGTGCCGGCCAACGTCGACATCGAACCGGGGCCTTCCCCGTCGCCTTACGCGTTCACGTACGGCTCCCACCCCTCCCACCGAAGGAGCGTCTCGGCGCGGTCCGCGTCCGCTAGGAGGACGTTCTTCCGGTCCGGGAGCGTCTCGTCGGCGAGCTCCTGGGGAATCGCGAGCGTGCCGCTCGGTACGTCGTCGTCGCCGCCGACCGGGATGTGGCCGCCGTCGACCTTCATGACGAGCGGGGCGTCGAGCCGCTCGACGCCCTCGCCGTCCGCGTACAGCTGCTCGTTGACGCGTTCGTGGTCCGCCCGCCGGATGACGGCGCGCTCGCCGTCGCGGGGTTCCACGTACAGTTCCCCAAGGTAGTAGCCGCTCGAGAATCGCTCGAACATTCTATGCGTGTCAGACTCTACCACGACAGTACATAAGCCTTTCTCGGACGTGACCGATCCTGCTACTCAGACGAAGGAACCGTTTCGGTCGTCCGCTCCTACTCCTCTCCGGACCGCCGCGCGACCTCGTGACGGCCGAACCCGTACCGGAGCCGGTTCGCGAGCCGCCGCGAGAAGCGCCCTTCGTTTCGCGAGTCGAACCGCTCCGCGAGCGCCTGATAGATGATCGGCACGGGGACCTCCTGTTCGAGCGCCTCCCGAACCGTCCAGGTGCCCGTCGAGCCGCCCGCGACGTGGTCGGCCACGTCGCCCAGGTCCGACCCCTCCTCGCGGAACGCCTCCTCGCAGAGCTCCAGCAGCCACGACCGGATCACGGCGCCGTTGTTCCACGTCCGCGCGACGGTCTCCAGGTCGAGGTCGTACCGGCCCTCGGTGAGCAGCTCGAACCCCTCGCCGTACGCCTGCATCAGCGCGTACTCGACGCCGTTGTGGACCATCTTCACGTAGTGGCCGGCGCCCGACTCGCCCATGCGGTCGTGGCCGTCGGGCCCGGTCGCGACCGCGTCGAACACCGGGACCATCGCCTCGTAGGCCCACGCCGGGCCGCCGACCATCAGCGAGAAGCCCGCCTCCGCGCTCGCGGGCCCGCCGGAGGTGCCGCAGTCGAGGTACGCCGCGTCCGTCTCCTCGGCGCGCCGGACTGACTCCCGGAACTGCGAGTTGCCGCCGTCGACGACGACGTCGTCGCCGTCGAGGTGCGGTTCCAGGTCCGCGAGCGTGGCGTCGACGGCGTCGCCCGCGGGCACCATCAGCCAGATGCGCTTGCCGCCGCCGTCTCCCCCGCCGTCGTCCAACCGGTCACACAGGTCCGCGACCGAGTCGGCCGGCTCCGCCCCGTTCTCCGCCGCCGTCGCGGTCGCCTCCGCCGAGAGGTCGAACGCGACCACGTCGTGGCCCGCCGAAAGCGACCGGTCCGCGACGATCTGCCCCATCCGACCGAGCCCGATGACGCCGAGTTCCATGCGCGAGGGGTGGCGACCGGTCGCCGTAGTGGTTCCGGTTCGAGTCCTCGCTCCTACTCGTTCGCCTCCGCCTCGGCCTCGCGCTCGCCGAGGTGCGCGCGGAGCGCGTCCACGTCCTTGTTGCCGGCGCCGGTGTTCAACAGAACGACGGTGTCGTCCGGCCCGAACTCGCCGGACTCCGCGAGCGCGAACGCGCCCGAGACGGCGGCGGCGCAGGTGGCGCCGACCTCCAGCCCCTCCGCCCGCGCGACCTCGATCGCGGCGTCGAGGATCTCGCGGTCCGTCGTCGCCACCGCCCCGCCGTCGGACTCGCGGATCGCCTCCAGGATGAGGCCGCTCGCGCCGGGATCCGGGATCGCGATCCCGTTACAGGCCGTGTCGACCTCGTCGTCGTCGAGGGGCTCGTGTCTCTCCGCCCCCGACTCGTAGGCTCGGACGACCGGGGCACAGCCCGCGGCCTGCGCGGCGTACATCGGGACGAGTTCGTCGGTCCACCCGAGGTCGCGCGCCTCGCGGGCGGCCTTGTGCATCCCGACGAGGCCGACGCCGCCGCCGGTCGGGTAGACGACCCCGTCGGGGACCTCCCAGTCGAGCTGCGCCAGCAGCTCCAACGCCATCGTCTTCTTCCCCTCGTGGCGGTACGGCGTGACGAACGTCTTCGTCGAGTACCACTCGGGGTGCTCGTCCATCGCCTCGGCGTACGCCTTTCCGGCGTCGCCGATCTGCGAGTTCCCGTCGACGGGGTCGGTGACGGTCAGGTCCGCGCCGTGGACCTCCGTCATCGCCTTCTGCGTGAACCCCGCCCGCGAGGGGAGAAACACGTGCGCGTCCAGGTCCGCGCGCGCCGCGTACGCCGCGGCCGCCTGCCCCGCGTTGCCGGCGCTGTTCAGCGCGACCTCGCTCGCGCCGTGTTCGCGCGCGGCCGTCATCGCGGCCGCCTGCCCCCGGTCCTTGAACGTGCCAGTCGGGTTCGCGCCCTCGTCTTTCAGGAAGACGCGGCCGACCCCCATCGCGTCCGCCAGCGCCGGGCACTCCACGAGCGGCGTCGCGCCCTCCCCGAGCGACACCGCCGTCTCGGCCGGGAACGGGAGCAGCTCGGCGTACCGCCACATCGACCCGTCGGGACGGGCGTCGAGCGTCGCCGGGGTCAGGTCGACCCGGTCGTAGTCGTAGTCGGGGTCGAGGATCCCGCCGCAGTCGGGACAGCGGTGCGTCGCCGCCGCCGCGTCGAACGTCTCCTCGCAGTCGACGCAGGTCAGGCCGATGAACGCGTCCGTCGTCTCCATGAACGCGCGCTCGCGCGCCGGGGACTTCGGTCCTGCGGTCGCGGCGGGGTATTTAGGTTCGAAACGTATGAAGGGGTACACCGAGGGGGACCGCCGCCGTACCCGGACGTGAGATGCGCGCACCAGCGACCGTCGGGACGGGCGATCCGCCGGGCGAACCGAGGTGGAAGCGATGAGCCGGACCGACCTGCGACTCGACCTCCCGACCGGGTCGTGGCTCGGTGACGTCTCCCGAAGCGTCCCCCCGGCGACGCTCCGGGTCGCGGAGACGATCGCGGTCGGCGTCGATTCGAGCGCGACCGGTGGCAACACCCGGCAGACGGCCGACGACGACCCGGAGGCGATCGCGACCGTCCTCGTCGCCGGCACCGAGAGGGACCGCGCCGAGGACGCCCTTCGCGATCACGAGGCGGTCGAGCGCGCGACGACGGTCGAGCGCCGCGGCGAGGTTCGCACGCTCCGGGTCGCCGGGCGCGCCCCCGTATACCTCCCGGCGGCGCGGGCGGTCGGCTTACCGATCGAGTCGACGGTGGAAGTCGTCGACGGGCGCGCCACCGTGACGGTCGTCGGCGACCGCGACCGGATCGAGGCGTTCGGGCGGCGGCTCACGGGCGACGGCGTGACGGTCGGTGTCGCCGCGACCGACGCCGGCGACCCGGATCGGACGCTCACGGAGGCGCAGCGCGAACTCGTCTTCGAGGCGGTCCGGGCGGGGTACTACGACACGCCGCGACGGTGTACCCTCACCGAACTGGCCGAGGCCAACGAGATCGCGAAATCGACCTGTAGCGAGACGCTCCACCGCGCCGAGGGGCGGGTGATGCGCCGGTTCGTTGACGGCGAGGGGGCGTTCGCCTCGGGGGCGGACGTCGGAGACGCGGTGACGGCCGAGACCGCGCCCCCCGAGGAGCCACCCCTCGACGAAGGGGAGTTCGACGTCGACGACGCCGACGAGCTCGACGCGAGCGACCGCGAGGAACCCGTTCGGTCCGCGGCGACCGAGCCCTGACGCGGTCGACCGCCTTCGGACGCCGACCGTCCTACTCTCCGTCGAGCGCCTGCCACGAGAGCCGCGGGTCCCGCGCGGCGCCGACCTGGTCGATCCGGGCGGCGGCGGTCCGGGTCGGTGCGGAGTCGAGCGCCGCGTCGGTGTCGGCGTACGCGAGGTTGAACGCCTCGGCGAGGTCGTCGAGCGACGACCGCCCCTCGATCTCCGTCGGCTCCGTCAGCATCGCCTCCGGGACCATCTCGGGCCACTTCGTTGTCGGCGGGTGGACGCCGAAGTCCAGCATCCGCTTGGCGACGTCGGCCGCGTCGCGGTCGCCCGCGGTCGCCGCGAACTCGTGGTGGAAGGGGCCGAAGGGCACCTCTAAGTCGATCCGCTCGGCGAGGTAGTTGGCGTTGAGAACGGCCTTCGCGGCGGCGTCCGACAGCCCCTCGTCCCCGAGGCGGGCGATGTACGCGTACGCCTTGATCAACACGAGCCAGTTGCCGGCGAAGCCGTGGACCTTGCCGATGGTGTGACTCGGTTCGAAGCGCTCGTAACCACCGCCGTCGTCCGCCTCTCGGACTCGCGGCGTCGGGAGGAACGGCGCCAACTCGTCGACGACGCCGACCGGCCCGGCGCCGGGACCCCCGCCGCCGTGTGGCGTCGCGAACGTCTTGTGGACGTTGTAATGCATCACGTCGAACCCCATGTCGCCGGGGCGGCCGCGGCCGAGCAGCGCGTTGAGGTTCGCGCCGTCGTAGTAGAGCAGGCCGCCGGCGTCGTGGACGATCTCGGCGATCTCGGTGATGTCGCGCTCGAAGAGTCCGACCGTGTTCGGGTTCGTGAGCATCAAGGCGGCGGTGTCGTCGCTCACGGCCGCCTCCAGCGCCTCGAGGTCGACTCGGCCGTCCTCGCCGGAGGGGAGTTCGACCACGTCGTAGCCGGCGGTCGCGGCGGTCGCGAAGTTCGTCCCGTGCGCCGACGCCGGGATCACGACCTCCGAGCGGTCGTTGCCGTGATGCTCGTGGTACGCCTTCGCCACGAGGATTCCGGTCAACTCCCCGGCGGCGCCCGCGGGCGGCTGGAGCGTGACGGCGTCCATGCCGCCGATGTCGGCCAGCACCTCTTGGAGCCGGTACTGGAGCGCTAAGGTTCCCTGGGCCGAGCGCGCGGAGCGGTCGGGGTGGACCGCTGCGTTCGGGTCGGCCGCCACGTCCTCGGTGAACTTGGGGTTGTACTTCATCGTACAGCTCCCCAGCGGGTACGGGCCCGCGTCGATCGCCCAGTTCATCTGCGAGAGCCGGGTGTAGTGGCGCGCCGTCTCCGGCTCCGAGGGGTTCGGGAGCGTCAGCGCCTCCCGGGTCAGGTCGTCGGGTAGCGGGGAGTCCTCACGCACGTCGACCGTCTCCTGGCCCTTCTCCGAGAGCAGCGGCTCCCGGACGTCCTCCGCCTCGCGCTCGTAGTTCGCCTGGTCGTGGATCATCTACAGCACCTCCTCGAAGGCGGCGACGAGGCCGTCCGCCCGCCCGGCGTTCAGGTCGGTGACGCAGACCTGAAGCAGGTGGTCGCCGATCGCGTGGACCGCGAACCCCTCGGCCTCTAACTCCTCGGCGACGGCCGCCGCCGGCTGGTCGACGCGCACCGCGAACTCCCGGAAGTGGTGGCGGTCGTGGACAGGGGCCGCGGCGCCGGAGCAGTCGTCGATCCGCGTCGCGAGCGCCTCGGCCTCGCGGACGCAGTCGTTCGCGAGGTCGACGAGCCCGTCCGGACCGAGCGTCGCCGCGTGGATCGCCGCGCGGATCGCGACCCACGCCTGATTCGTACAGATGTTCGAGGTGGCTCGCTCCTTGCGGATGTGCTGTTCGCGGGTCTGGAGCGTCAGCGTGTACGCGCGGTCGCCGTTCGCGTCCTCGCTCGCGCCCACGAGCCTGCCGGGCACCTGCCGCAGGAACTCGTCGCTACAGGCGAAGATCCCCAGTCCCATCCCGTAGCTGGTCGGCAGGCCGAGCGCGCCGGCCTCGCCGACGACGACGTCGGCCCCGACCGCTTCCGGCGACTGTAACACCGACAGCGCGACGACGTCGGAGCCGAGCGCGAACAGCGCGTCCGTCTCGCCGGCGAGGTCACCGATTGCCGCGAGCCGCTCCTCGATACAGCCGCGGACGGTCGGGCTCTCGGCGTACAGCATGACGACGTCGTCGCCGGCGCGGTCGGCCAGGGCGTCGACGTCGGCGGTCCCGTCGGCCATCGGATACGTCTCGACGGTCAGGCCGACGCCCGCGCAGTAGTTCTCCAACACCGCCCGTTTCCCCTCGCGGAGCTGTTCGGGGACGAGGACGACGTCGCCGGACGTGGCACGGACGCGGTCCGCGAGCGTCGCGGCCTCGCCGAGCGCGGTCGCGGCGTCGTACATCGAGCAGTTCGCGACGTCGAGACCGGTCAGCTCGACCAGCATCGACTGGTACTCGAACAGCGCCTGGAGGAACCCCTGTGACGCTTCCGGCTGGTACTGGGTGTAGCTCGTGAGGAACTCGGCGCGGTCCGAGAGGTGATCGACGACGCTCGGGACGTAGTGGCCGTAGTGTCCCCGTCCGAGGAACTCCGTGAGGTCGTCGTTGCGGTTCAACATTCGGGCGCACTCGTCGCGGATCTCGCGTTCCGTCCGCGGCTCGATGCCGAACTCGCCGTCGAAGGCGACCGACTCGGGGATGTCGAACAGCGCCTCCTCGTCGTCGACGCCGATCTCCGCCAGCATCGCCGCGGTTTCCGCGTCGGTGTGGGGCGCGTACGGCGTGCCGTTCGCCCGGCTCATCGGTTCGTTCCGTCTCGTCCGCGACGGTTTGTTCGTCCGGTCGCGGGTCGTGGATTTTCGGATCGTCGGTTCACGGGCGGCGCGGAGTCGAACGCTGGCGTGGGATCGGAAGGTGGCGTGGTCATTGTCGTGTGTCCGGTTGGTGTTTCGTCCGAGTCTGGCGCCCCGTTCCCGGCGTCGATCGGGACACTCAGGCGATCTGGTCGTCGTACGCGTCGGCGTCGAGCAGCCCCTCGGCGTCGCCGCCCTCGACGGGCTCGACCTCGAGCATCCAGCCGTCTCCGTAGGGGTCCTCGTTGACGAGCTCCGGGCGGTCGAACAGTTCCTCGTTGACGGCGACGACCTCGCCCGAGACGGGCGCGTACAGGTCGGAGACGGCCTTGATCGACTCGACGACGCCGAACGCCTCGCCGGCGGCGACCTCGTCGCCGACCTCCGGGAGCTCGACGAACACCACGTCGCCCAGTTCGTCCTGCGCGAAGTCGGAGACGCCGATCCGGACGGTGTCGCCGCCGGTCGTCGCCCACTCGTGCGATTCCAAGTACCGTCTGTCGTCGGGAACGTCGAAGCTCATTGGTCAGGGTCGCCGCGGTCCGCTCGGGCGTCGGCCCGCGGACGCGCCGCGCCGCCGGAAACGGCGGCGGATCCGGCTCGTCTACCGGTCGTGGACGACGTCCGCGATCGAAAGGCGATCCGCGACACGTGTGAGTCACCCTTCTGACGACGAGGAAATAAAAGGTGTGTTCGCGGCGGTCTCGACGACGGACCCCCGCCCGAACCCGGTCGGTGGCGCCTCGTCTGTTCCCGGGCCGTCTCCTCGGTCCACCGGTCGTATCCGCTCAGGTCCACCGGTCGAGACCGGCCTGAACCTGCGACTCCGCGATGCGCTCGAACCCGCGTTCGACCTCGTCGGCGGCCACGCCCCACTCGTCGACGACGTACTCCCGGGCGGCCTCCACGTCCGGGTTCACGTCGGTGTCGACCGCGACGTCCTCGGCCGGGGGGTTCATGAACAGCTCGCGGATCGCCTCGGCGTCGGGTATCTCGGCGTCGCGCGCCTCCAGAACGCCCCACAGATCGCCGTGTTCCGTCACCGCCGTCACCGCCGTCTTCGGTCCGATTCCACGGATCCCGTCGTTGAAGTCGGTGCCACAGAGCATCGCGACGTCGACGAGCCCCTGTCGGTCCAACCCGAGGTCCGCCAGCGTCGCCGCGAGGTCCATCAGCTCCGGGTCGCCCTTGCTCGTCAGCTGGCGGAGCGTCGTCGGCGCGCCGAACAGCAGGGTGTCGTAGTCCTCGCTGCCGGCGTGGTCGACGGTCCCGCTCGCGGCCATGTGCGCGCACTGCGCTTCCCCCTCGGCGGGCGCCTCGACTATCGGCACGTCGAGCCGTTCGAGCAGCTCGCGGGTCGTCTCGTGGATCGCGTCGGTGAGCCGCTGGGTCCGGGCCTCCAGCCGGGCGGCCTCGACGGCGTCGCCGCGCTCCTCGGCGGCGGCCCGACGCTCCTCGGCCGCCTCGCGCTTCTCGCGGCGCTCCGCAACCTCGTCCGCCTTCAGGTCGGTGACGGCGCCGTCGAACACCATCACGGGGATCAGGTCGTGTTCGAAGAACTTCGGGAGCCCCTGGACGACCCCGATCAGGTTCGCGACCTCGACGCCGTCGGCCGTCGTGTACTTCTCGTCGCTCGTCCACTTGACGGTCGTCGTGAGGTACCGGTACAGCCAGTTGTGCGCGTCGACGGCGACGACGCTCCCCTCGAGTTCCGCGAAGGGCACGTCGCGGATCGACGCGAGGTCGCGCAGGTCGGCGTTTCCCATTACCGGTCTCTGGGGCGCGCCGCTCTTAAACGCTGACGGCTCCCGGACCGAGGAACCGCCGGCTCGGTGTCTCGCGGCGATTCCTCGGTCCGTCCCGCGTCGCGATTCGCCTGCCGACTTCTGGGCCGTTTATATGCGTCACGCGCGTACGGGTCCGCGTCTGAATGGTCTCCCCGTTCGAGGTGTTGGAGGTCGACGAGGACGCCGACGACGAGGCGGTCGAACGGGCCTACCGCGAGCGCGTCAAGCGAGCCCACCCGGATCAGGGGGGTTCGATCGAGGAGTTTCAGCTCGTCCGCCGCGCCTACCGGGAGCTGTCCGAGCGCGACCGGAACGGCGACGAGAGCGGCGAGGAGAACGGGGCCGGGCCCGCCGACATCGACCTCAGCGACGACGGCGACGCCGCGGGGCCGAAGCCGACCCGCGTCGAGTTCCTCGACTACGAGGCCGTCGTCGACTACGGCTGGTCGCTCGACGACGACGAGCTGTTCCGGAAGGCCGGTCAGGCCGACCTCGACCCCGACGCGCACGGTCGCCTGCTGGTCCAGCCCGACGAGAGCCTGCTGGAGGCGGCCGAGCGGAGCGGCTTCGCGTGGCCCTTCTCGTGTCGCGGCGGCGCCTGCGCGAACTGCGCGGTGTACCTCGCCGCGGGCGAGCTCTCGCAGCCGACCGACCACATCATGCCCGACGACCTCGCCGAGCGGGGGTTCCGCCTCTCCTGCAACGGCTACCCGCTGACCGACGAGCTGTCCGTCGTGTTCAACGTGAAACAGCGCCCGGAGCTCGACGACCTCATTCTCCCGCCCGGTCCGTTCACGCGTCGCTGAGGGGGAGTCGATCGGTCGACGCAACAACGTCCGGCGCCGGAGCGCGGCCGGCGTCCGTCACCCGAGCAGGTACCGCAGCGCCGGGGCGTTTCGGACCAGCTCCGTCTCCTCTAACGCCCGGTCGATCCCGACGATCCGCCCGGCGCCCCACGCGCCGAGGCCGAACAGGATCAGCATGTACACGAGTGAGCTGTCGACGAAGTAGCCGTGCGCGACCGGGAACCCGGCCAGCAGTCCGCCCTGCCACGCGGCGGTCCAGAACATCGACATCATGATCGCCCCCATCAGCGCGGCGAACCGGAAGAGGACGCCGAACAGCAGCGCCAGCCCGATCAGGATCTGTCCGAACACCACCATCGGGTCGATGATTGCGGCGTAGTCCGCAAAGAAGAGGAACAGCCCCTGTAACGGGTTGGCCTCGGCGATGGCGTTCCGGAGGAACCCGACCGAGCTCCACGCGAGCGGGTCTGCGAGGCCCCCCTCGAACAGCTTCTCCAGGCCGGCCTGAAGGAACACCCACGCCATCACGACCCGGAGTCCAAGCATCGAGTACGCCAGCCAGGTCTCGGAGTAGTTGAACTCCACGTCGCGGCCGAGCAGCTCCGCGCGAAGCGTCCGTTCGGAGGGTTGCGTTGCCATGTCTGTGACACCAGCTTGAGAGAGGTCAACACACCGGTAATAATCTACCGCCGGATCCGATGCCCCTCGGTTTTCGATCGACGGCGAGAGAAAACCATCGCGCATATCGATGCGCGGAACGGGAAGCGACTCCGAGTCGGCCAGTCCCCGAGTCGTCTGACGCGGCGGCCGCCTCAGAACGCCTCGGCGACGGCCGCGACGACGGCGTCTTCGACGGCGTCGCGCTCGCCCGAGAGGAACTCGATCTTCCCCTCGCGGACGCCCGCGGTGTCGATGTCCGCCGTCGGCGCGAGCTCGGCCGCGCGCGCTGCCACGTCGCGGACCGAGACGTCCGCGGTCGTGCGCACGTACAGCTCGTCGGTGCCGACGCCGACCGTCGCGAACGGTTCGCCGTCGGCGCGGCGCCGATGCAGGTCGTCGAGCAGGAGCGGCGTCGGCGGGAAGTCGTACCGGTGGGTGTAGTCGTCGGTGTCGAGCAGGGCGAACTCGACGCCGTCGACCGCCTCGGTCACGACGTTCGCGTCAGCGGTCTCGACCTCGGTCTCTAACTTCTCCCTGAACTGCTCGGAGACGTGCGCCGCGAGGTTGCCGCCGTCCGAGAACAGCAGGTCCGCTATCAGCTCCCGCTTGTCCTGGTACGACTGGTAGTACGCCTCCAGCGCGACGGCCTCGCGGAGCTCCGCGACGCGCTCGGCGTCGTGGCCCGCGTCGCGCGCGAGGTCGACGTAGCGGTCGGGGGCGTCCGCCCAGTAGCTCACCGCCGGCAGGTGCCGGAGGTCCGCGCGGACCTCGTCGTTGATCGCCGACGCGAGCGAGGCGACGAGCGCGCCCGTCGAGAGCGTCTCGTCGCCGTCGACGTCGGCCAGCTCCGGCGAGACGAGCGTGTCGACCGCGTCCCGGGTCTCCGGGTCCGCGACCGCGGCGTCGACGACGACCGCGTCGACCCCGTACACCGACAGCAGGTCGATGCCGTCGGCGGACTCGGTCGTCGAGCCGGCGCCGACGAGCAGGAACAGCGGGAGCTTCTCGTCGTGGCGGTCGCGGTCCTGGAGCATCCGCGTCGCGTCGTTGGTGGCCGCGTCCATCCCGTACACCGGCTCGTCGAGCGGCCGGCGGGTGAAGTAGTGGTACTCGGCGTCGCTCTTCGCGTGTTCGTCGCGGATCAGCGGGAGGACGGCGCGTTCGACCGCGGCGCCGGCGACGTAGCCGTCGGCGGTCGCCGGGTGGCGGACGACGATCGGCCGCGACTCGAGGACCGCGCGCCGGACGGCTTCGGCCGCGTCGAGGAGGCCGTCCGCGAGCTCCGCGACCGTCTCGTCGCCGGCGAGCGGCTGGAGCCCCTCGGGTCGGGCCTCGTCCGTGAGCGCCTCGGCGATGCGGCGGCGGACCGATTCGGCCGCCGCTCCGTCGAGGAGGACGAGCGCCTCGGACTCCACCTGGACGTCGCCGCGGTGGCTCTCGACCTCGCCGTCGACCCGCACCGCGTCCCCGACCTCGACGTCCGGATGCGCCCGGACGCCGGGCTCGACGAACGCGGCCACGTCGACCGCGCCCGTCTCGTCGCTGACCTCGAACACCGTCGGGCCGCCGGTCTGGCGGACGCCGACGACCTCGCCCTCGATCCGCACCGCGTCGCCGACCGCGTCTCCGAGCGTCGTGATCGGCACGCGTTCCGGGTCCGCGTCGGCGTCGTCTCCGGCCGCCTCGACCGCCTCAGATTCCGGGGTCTCCTCGGCGGCGGTCGGCGCCGCGTCACCGCTCTCGGCGGACCCCGTCTCGCTTTCGGGTTCCGCCGCATCGTCGGACCCCGCGTCGGCCTCGGGCTCTACCTCGACGGACCCCGCGTCGGCCTCGATCGTCTCGTCGACCGACTCGTCCGCGTCCTCGTCGTCGCCTGCGTCGACCGACTCCTCGGCTTCGGCGGACGCATCGCCGGTCGTCTCGGCTGCGCCCTCGCCGTCGTCGCCGTCGTCGCCCGGCTCCTCGTCCGGGAGGTGCTCGCCGTCGGACTCCTGTACGAGAACGCCCCGGAACTCGCGGTCGGCCTGGCGGATCGACCAGCCGAGGTCGACGTTGCCGTTGTCGCGGACGCCTTTCACCTGGACGAACACCTCGTCGCCCGGCTCCCAGTCGAGGCTGTCGAGCCGGCGGTCGAGTTCGGAGCGGTGGAGCAGTCCGGTGACGCCCGGCGCGAGGTCGACGAACACGCCGAACTCGGCGTACCCGTCGACGACGCCCCGATAGAACCGGCTCGGAACCAGATCGTCGGGAGAGTCGCCGCGGAAGTCGAACACGACGTCTTCCTGGTGCGAGTCGCAGACGCGACCGCCTCCGACGTCGGTGCCACAGATGATACAGGATCCCATTTGAGTACACCGAGAGCCTCGGGCCTAAAACGGTTGTCGAAAACCCGCTGGCGGCGGCGCGGGCGCCCCGCCCGTCACGCGCCGAGCAGCGTTCGCGCCGCGGCCACGGCCCGATAGCCGACGCCGTAGCCGAGCGCGGCCGGCGGGAGCGCGGCCGCGGCGGTCCGGAGCGGTCCCAGTCCGTGAACCGCCCGGAACCCGACGAACAGGAGGAGTGCCGCGTACGCGCCGCAGACGACCCTGAGTTCGGGGATCGCCGGTCCGGCCAGCGCCATCGGGGAGCTGGCGTACGCGACCGCCTGGACCGTCTCGCTCACTCCCCCGCGGTCGCGAAAGCCGACTCCGCCGTCGACCTCGAGGCTCGCCAGCACGACGGAAACGGTCGCGACCGCGGCGGTCAGGTGGAGCCCGACCGGCGCCGCCAGCGCGACCACGACGACGACGACCACGGCCTCGGACAGCACTCGCGAGGAGGGGACGACGACGGGCATCGCCGCGGGGTCCGACGCGATCCACCCGAGGGTGAACGCCGCGGCGACCGCCACCGCGAACGTCAGCGCGGGCGCCTGATCGCCGGGCGTGATCCCGTTCGCGAACGTGCGCCGCGGCCGAACGAGCACCTCGGCCCACGTGCGAGCGATGCCTCGCGGTCCGCGGGGACGACCGCCCGCCGAGCCGTCGGGACGAGACTTCACGGCCGGCGTTCGCCCGCGCGGAATAACCCGTTTCCGGTTCGGGTCGAGGCCCGGTTCCGACCCGGCCCGCCGCGCCCGGCGACCCCGAACGTATCACGACTGATACGCGGCGCGCAAACGCTTATACCGGTGCCGTCTGAGTCACGGCCGAATGGTCGCGTTCCGAGACGACAAGCGAGGGTTCACCCCCCTGGCGGGGACGGGGCTGCTCGTCGGGGTCGTCGTGCTGCTGCTCGCGCTCGTCGGCGCGGCGGTGTTCGGTCTCATCGACGGCGTCGCACCGCCGGACGCCGAGTTCGAAGGCCAACAGGAGAACGGCACACTCGTCGTCGTCGCGCTCGGCCCGGACCCGGTCCCGGCCGAGGAGCTGTACGTCCGCGGCACGGACCCGGACGGAAGCGTCCAGTTCGGCGCGTGGCCCGGCGACGGCGTCGTCCGACCCGGCGACCGGATCGTCGTGCCCAACGCCACGGGCAACGAGAACTTCGAGGTCGTCTGGGAGCCGGTCGCGTTCGACACCCGCGAGACGCTCGGCAGCTACAACGGCGAGAGCTCCAAGATCGACGAGTGGAGCGAGGGGAACGGCGGCAGCACCCCGGGCGTCGGCGTCTGACGCGGCGGCGGCTGACGGGACGGCGGCGTCGGCTGACGCAGCGGCGTCAGGTGACGGGACGGCGGTGTCTCGCGCGCTGTCTGGCCGTCGGAGGTCGACCCCCTACCCTACGGTGACCCACTCGCCGCGATCGTCGGCCCGTTGGATCGCCGCGAGCACGCGCTGGACCTCGTAACCGTCGTCGAACGACGGCTCGAACGATCCGCCCTCGTCGACCGCCGAGAGGAATTCGTAGTTCTCGTGGACGAACGTGTGTTCCCACCCAATCACGTGGCCCGGGGGCCACCAGTGGTCGACGTACGGGTCGGACTCCTCGGTGACCAACACCGTCTCGTAGCCGCGGTTCCGCCCGCGTAACACCTCCAGTTCGTTGAGCCGTTCCAAGGAGAACTTCAGGCTTCCCTCCGTGCCGTGGACCGCGATCGCGTGGTCGTTTTTGTGCCCCTCGGCCACGCGGCTGGCCTCGAAGCCGCCGGTCGCGCCCGACTCGTAGGCGACCTGCGCGTTGTAGGCGTCGTCGACCGTCACGTCGCGGTACTCCTCGATCCCCCCGTTCTCGTCGTAGACGGGGCGCTCGTCGACGAACGTCGTCAACTGGCCCGAGAGGCGCTCGATTCCCCCCACCGCGTCGCCGACGAGGAAGTTCGCGAGGTCGATGGTGTGCGCGCCGAGGTCGCCGAGCGCGCCGGAGCCGGCCATCTCGGCGTCCATCCGCCACGCCCACGGCGCCTCGGGGTCGACGAGCCAGTCCTGGAGGTACCGCCCTCGAACCTGCCGGATTTCGCCTAGTTCGCCGTCCTCGATCAGTCCCTTCGCGTAGCGGATCGCGGGGATGAACCGGTAGTTGAAGGCGGTCCCGGCCGGTGCGTCCGCCGCGGCCGCCGCGTCACGCATCGCCGCCGCCTCCTCCAGCGTCGGCGCGAGCGGCTTCTCACAGAGGACCGGGATCCCGGCTTCGAGGGCCGCGATCGACGGCTCCGCGTGGACGTGGTTCGGCCCGAGGTTGTAGAAGACGTCCACCTCGTCGAGCGCCGCCTCCCAGTCCGTCGCGGTGTGCGAGAAGCCGAACCGATCCGCGGCGTCCGCGAGCGCTCCCTCGTCGCGTCCGACGAGGGTGTGGCGCTCGATTTCGGGTGCGTCCGGGAAGAACATCGGCAGCCGCGCCATCGCGTTCGAGTGCGCCTTGCCCATGAAACGGTACCCGAGCACGCCGATACGGAGTGTCATGGCAGGGCGTTCTCCGCAGCGGGCCTTGAGTGTGGGTGGTTCCCGACCCGGATCGCTGCGGTTTCGCGCCGTCGCCGCGACCGGGGCCCGCGAGCGAGAGACGCGCCGCGGCTCTCGGGTCCGCTCCTCACTCCGCCCAGTAGGCCTCGCCCGGTTCCGTCTCGAAGACGGCCCGCTCCAGCACGTCGACGGCCTTCTCTAACCCCTCGCGCGAGGAGGTGAGCGAGTCCTCGTGTTCGATCGACAGCGCGCCCTCGTAGCCGACCATCCGGAGCGTCGAGACGACGTCCTTCCAGTGCGCCTCGTCGTGGCCGTACCCGATCGAGCGGAACAGCCACGAACGGTCGGCCTCCTCGGCGTAGCCCGTCGTGTCGAGGACGCCCTTCACGCGGGCGTTCGCGTCGTACACCTTCGTGTCCTTGGCGTGGAAATGGTGGATCGCGTCGCGCTGGCCCAGGAACCGGATCGCCTCGGTCACGTCGATCCCCTGCCAGTAGAGGTGCGAGGGGTCGAAGTTGGCGCCGACCCGCTCGTTCGTGGCCTCCCGAAGCGCGAGCAGCCCGGTCGGCTCGTACACCAGCATGTTCGGGTGCATCTCGACGGCGACGTCGACGCCGTGCCCCTCGGCGTGCTCCGCCAGGTCGCGCCAGTAGGGAACCGCGACCTCGTCCCACTGGTAGTCGAGCGCGTCGGCGTGTTCCGTCGGCCACGGCGCCGTGACCCAGTTCGGCGTCGAGTCGCCGGGCGCGCCGGCCGGGAGCCCGGAAAAGCAGGTCACCGTGTCGACGCCGAGCAGGTCGGCCAACTCGACCGCCTCTCGTAGCTCCCGGTCGGCTTCCGCGGCTCGCTCCGCGTCGGGATGGAGCGGGTTGTTGTGCGTCGCCAGCGCGGAGATCCGAAGCCCGTGGTCGTCGAGCAGGTCGCGCAACTCCTCGCGGGCCGCCTCCTCGCCGAGGAGCGTCTCGCGACCGACGTGGTCCTCGCCGGGCCACCCCCCGACGCCGAGTTCGACGGCGTCGACGCCGATCTCGTCGAGGTACGCGGCCGCGTCGTCGATCGATTCGCCGCCCAGGGGTACCGTTAGCACGCCGATGTCCATGCCCGGGGGTACGTCGATCCGCCGAATAAATCTTCAGGGAGCGTCGCGCGGCGCCCGGCCGTCGCGGACGGTGCCCGCTGGCCACGGTCCGCGACGGCCCGCCGCGAACCGCATGAGGTTTTAACGGGTGGAACGCGTACGATGTGGCATGGGAATCCTCTCGCGCGCCTCCTACGTCGTCCGCTCGAAGGTGAACGCCCTCCTCAACCGGGCGGAAGACCCGACCGAATCGCTCGACTACTCGTACGAACAGATGCGCGACGAGCTTCAGGACGTCAAACAGGGGATCGCCGACCTGACGACCCAGAAGAAGCGCCTGGAGATACAGAAGCGCAAGCTCGAAGAGAACGTCGAGAAGCACAACCGCCAGGCCCGCGAGGCGGTCCAGCAGGACCGCGACGACCTCGCGCGGAAGGCCCTCGAAAAGAAGAAGTCGAAGATGACCCAGATCGAGGAGCTGGAGGGCCAGATCGCCGAGCTGAACAACACGCAGGAGCAGCTCGTCGAGAAGAAGAACAAGCTCCAGAACCGCATCGAGGAGTTCCGCACGAAGAAGGAGACGATGAAGGCTCGCTACGAGGCGGCCGAGGCGTCCACTCGCGTCTCGGAGGCGATGACCGGCGTCGGCGACGAGATGGAGGACGTGAGCCGCTCGATCGAGCGCGCCGAGGAGCGGACCGAGGAGATGGAGGCGCGCTCGGAGGCGATGGACGAGCTGGAGGACTCCGGCGCCTTCGAGGACGCGCTCTCGGACAAGGACAGCATCGACCGCGAGCTGGAGGGCCTCTCGACCGACAGCGAGGTCGACGCCGAGCTGGAGACGCTGAAGGGCGAGCTCGGCAAGGGCGAGTCGGCCGACGACGGCGACGCCGCCGTCAGCGACGAGGACGTCGACGCCGAACTGGAGGACATCGAGTCGGAGATCGACGCCGACGACCTGGAGGCCGACCTCGACGGCGACGGCAGCTCCGGGAGTACCGACCTCGACGAGGAGCTCGACGTCGAGTTAGAGGAGTCGGAGTCCGACGCGGACGAACAGCGGAACTGATCGAGCGCGGTCGCGGCCCGGTCCCCGCGGTCCCCGCCTCCCGTCGGTCCCGCTTCCGCCCCCTCACTCCGACGCCGGGCGCGCGCCGGTCCCCGCGCGGTCCCGGTCGGCGAGCCGGATCTCGCCGTCCGCGAGGTCGACGCCCTCGTACGGGTCCTCGGCGAGCAGCAGCGAGCCGTCGAGGTCGGCGTAATCGAGGAGCGGCGCGAGCTGCGCGGCCGCCGCGATCGAGGCGTTCGACTCGATCATACAGCCGCACATCACCGCCAGCCCGTGCGCTCGCGCGGCGGCGATCACCCGGCGCGCCTCCAGCAGGCCGCCGGTCTTCATCAGCTTCAGGTTCGCGATGTCACAGCGGTCTGCGATCGCGGGCACGTCCGCGGCGGTCACGCAGGACTCGTCGGCGGCAATCGGCAGCGCCGACCGCTCGTAGACGTACCGGAGCCCCTCGGGGTTCTCGGCCGGGACGGGCTGTTCGACGAACTCCACGTCGCGGCCGGCGAGCCACGCGCTCTTCTCGACCGCCTCCTTCGGCGTCCACGCCTCGTTGGCGTCGACGCGGAGCCGCGCGTCGGGGGCGGCGTCGCGGACCGCGTCGATCAGCTCCCGGTCGCGGTCGGTGCCGAGCTTGACTTTCAACACGGAGTAGCCCGCCGCGACGGCGTCGGCCGCCTTCTCGCGCACGCGCTCGGTCTCGTCGAGGCCGATCGTGAATGAGGTCATCGGGGCGTCGCTCGGGTCGAGCCCCCACAGGCGGTAGAGGGGGACCCCGAGACGCTTCGCCGCGAGGTCGTGGACCGCGATCGAGACGGCGGCGCGGGCGGCGGGGTTGCCGTTCACGACCGCTCGCAGCTCGGCCTCGATCGCGTGGAGCGCGTGGGGGTCCCCGACGCGCTCGACCGCGTCGAGGAGGGCCGGCAACACCGCTTCGACGGTGGCGGCCGTCTCGCCGTAGTGGGCCGACGGCGCCGCGCCGCCGACTCCGGTCGTCCCCGCGTCGTCGGCCACCCGGACGACCACGTTCTCCGCCTCGGTCTGGGTCCCGCGCGCGATGGTGAACGGCGCTTCGAGCGGCATCGAGACCCGCTCGAATCCGGTTTCGAGGCTCATTCGGCAGTTCCCCCTCCCTCGGTCGCTCGGTCACCGCCCGCGGCGTCGCCCGCGTCGGGGTTCGCGCCGAGGCCCGCCTCGACGACGGCGTCGACGATGTCGCCCGCGCCGTGGCGCACCGGGTCGGTCGCCGGCACGCCGGTCTCGTCCGCGAACGACGCGACCGCCTCGGCCGCCGCCTCGTCGTCCGCGACGCCGTTCGTGTTGACCGCGCCGGCGACGACGCTCGCCTCGCGCACGGGCGCCGCCAGGTCCTCGTAGAGGTCGACGTAGTCGGCGAGCGGCGGCAACTCGAACGACTCGTACCCGTGGATCGCCTCGCGGCCCGCGGCGTGACAGAGGACGAGGCCGTCGGCCATCGACCCGTGGAGGATGCCGCAGGTGACCGCCGAGTAGGCGGGGTGGACGATGCTCCCCTGTCCCTCGACGACGAGGAGGTCGCGGTCGTCCCCGACCTCGAGGAGCATGTCCTCGACCGCGCCCGCGGCGAAGTCGGAGACGACGCGGTCGATCGGGTTCCCCCAGCCGGCGATCATGATCCCGGTCTGGCCGGTGGGGACGAACGCGGCGTCGATCCCGCGCTCGCGGGCGGCCGAGACGATCTCCAGCGAAGCGGTCATCTTCCCGACCGAGCAGTCGGTGCCGACCGTGAGCACCACGTCGGCGTCGACGTCGCCGGACGCCCCGGAAGCGACCGTGAGGTCGTCGTCGGGTTCGCGCACGTCGACGAGGTCGACGCCGTGCTCGTCGGCCAGCGCGGCCAGCTCCGCGTCCTCGTTCAGGAAGTAGTGGAGGCCGCTCACCACGTCGCAGCCGGCCTCGATCGCGGCCTCGACGTCGCCGCGCCACGACTCGTCGAAGCCGCCGCCGATGGGCGCGATCCCGATGTAGAGTGCGTCGAGGTCGCCGTCGGCGGCAGCGTGCGCGTCCGCGAACGACTCGACGATCGGCGCGTCCGAGACGTCCGCGACGTGGTCGCGCACCCGGTCGCCGGCGCGGTCGCGGTCGAGGACGGCCAAGACGTCCTGGTCGCCGTAGCGCAGCACGCCGAGCGCGGTCTTCGCGCGGTCCGGGAACTTCTCGTGGGCGAGGACGGCGATCCGCTCGTGGTCCATGGTGGGTCGCTCGCCCCGGGAGTTCTTAAAAGAGTCGAGGGATGTCGCTCTGCGTGGTCGGCGGGAGAGACCCCGTTCGGCCGCTCCCCGGCCCGTGACCGGCCCCGCCGGCCGAGGGCTGAAGTGGGTGCCGCCCCACCGTTCAGTTCGAAATGAGCGACCCGTCACTCACGCTCGCCCCGGCCGACGACGGCTCGCTCGCCTACGTCGAGGAGCTGCTGGAAGCGAACGGCCTGCCGTCTCGGGACGTCCGTACCGCGCCCGGCGCCTTCTACGTCGCTCGCGACGGCGCCGAGCGCATCGGCGTCGGCGGCGTCGAACGGCGCGGCGGCTCCGGGCTGCTCCGGTCGGTTGCCGTCGAGGAGCCGAAGCGCGGACGAGGGTACGGGACGGCGCTTTGCGACGCGCTCGAAGCAGAGGCGACCGCCGACGGCGTCGACGCGCTGTACCTGCTCACGACGACCGCTGCCGACTTCTTCGCGGCCCGGGGCTACGCAGAGATACCGCGGGAGGAGATCCCGGCCGAAATCCGCGCGACTTCACAGTTCGAGGGGCTGTGCCCGTCAACGGCCGTCTGTCTATGGGCGGAACTGTGAGCTCGCGCCCGTCACCGAGCGCGCGACGGGTGAGAAGTCGATCGACCGCAGAACGAGATCAGGCGCTGCCGTCGACGAACTGGTCGGCGCCCTCGTAGAACCAGTAGCCGTTCTCGCGCATCGCGCGGCCGAGCTCCTGGTGGAACTCGACGAAGTCCGCGAACTCCTCCTGCTCGACGCCCTCGAAGATCTCCTCGACGGAGACGACCGTCTCGAAGTCGATCCGGATCGGGTGGTCGCCGTACTGCTCGACGTACTCCGCCGCCGTGAGCGGGAAGTCCTCCTCCTCGTCGATCTTCTTCGCGAGCACGGCGTGGCCGTACTGCCGCATGCCCTCGCTCCCCTGCTCGCCGTCGGGGTCGTGTGGCCAGTCCATACCGTGGAATTCGCCGGATCGGGGATAGTGGTTTCGGATGCGGCGGTGACGCCGGTCGCACGCCGCGAGGGCCCCAACCGCACCCCCGACCGCACAAGACACTTCCCGCCAGTCCGCGTCGCCAGCAATATGCGCCGCAGAGCCCTCCTCGCGTCCGCGGCCGCTGTCTCGACCGCTTCGCTGGCCGGCTGTCCCACCCCGCCGTGGACCGACGATCCGACGACGATCGACGGCGCTGAACTGACCTTTCGACGCGAGTACGACGGCGACCTCGACGTCACCGAGTCCGGGGGGAACGACGTCGCAGAGCTGCGTCGACGCCTCGACGAAGATCCGCCGCGGCTGGTCGTGGCGGGATCGCTCCTCGACGGCCCCCGGCGTTGCTATCGAGTCACGCCGTTCGAGGCGGCGCTCGACGACGGGACCCTCCGCCTCCGGATCGTCTCCGAGGACGACCCCGACTCGGACGTTGACCGCTGCTCGGACGTCGCCGAACCTCACCCGTACTCAGTCGCGGTCGCGTTCCTCGAGGCGCCCGTCCCGGAGCGCGTCGTCGTCCGGCACGAAGACGAGACGGTGCTGGAAGAACGGGTATAAAAAAGCCGACGTCGCTCAGTCGTCCGCCGATGCCGGCGAGTCGTCGCCCGCGGCCTCGATGTCGACCTCGATCTCGGCCGAAGCGGCCTTGTACTCGGGGATCTTCGAGCGCTCGTCGAGCACGTCGTTGGTGAGGCGGTTCGCGGAGGCGGCCGCGAAGTGCGGCGTGGTCCAGACCACGCCCTCCTTGATGTCCTCGGTGACGTCGGCGCGGACGGTGATCTCCCCGCGCCGGGACTTGAGGTTGACGTAGTCGCCGTCCTCGATCCCGTACCGCTCGGCGTCGTTCGGGTGGACGTCGACGAAGTTCTCCGGGTGCTGGTTCGAGAGCGTGGGCGAACGGCGGCTCATCGTCCCGGTGTTGTAGTGTTCCTCGAGCCGCGCCGTGGTCAACACCAGCGGGTACTCCTCGTCGGGGACCTCCTTCGGCTCTTGGTGGACGACGCCCTCGATGCGGCCGAGGCCGTCCTCGGTCTCGAACTCGTCCTCGTAGAGGAACGGGTCGCCCTCGTCGCCCTCCTCGTAGCAGGGCCAGTGGAGCCCCGTCTCCCCGAGCGCGTCGTAGGTCATCCCGTGCATGATCGGGCACACCTCGCGCAGCTCCTCGAACACGTCCTCGGGGCCGTCGAACGCGAACTCGTCGCCGTCGAACAGGCGCGTCCCCACCTCACAGAGGATGTCGAGGTCGTGACGCGTGTTCTCGTGGACCTTGTGGACGCCGCGCATGCGCTGGACGCGGCGGTCGGTGTTGGTGACCGTGCCGTCGCGCTCGGCCCACGTCGTCGCCGGGAGGACCACGTCCGCGAGCTCGGCGGTCTCGGTCATGAAGATGTCCTGGACCACCATGAAGTCGAGCTCCTCGCGGAACCGGCGCTCCGTCTCGTTGCCGTCGGGCTCGCTCATGATCGGGTTCTCGCCCATGACGTAGAGCCCGTGGACGGTGTCGCCGATCGCGTGGGAGATCTCGACGTTCGTCAGCCCGGGCTCCGAGGGGATCTCGAACCCCCACACGTCCTCGACGGACTCGCGCGCCTCGTCGTCGTCGACGAGCTGGTACCCCGGGAGAACGTTCGGCATCGCGCCCACGTCGCAGGTGCCCTGGACGTTGTTCTGCCCGCGCAGGGGGTTGACGCCGGTCCCCGGGCGACCGAGGTTCCCCGTGATCAGCGCGAGGTTGATCTCGTTCTGGACGTTGTCGACGCCGCAGGTGTGCTGGCTCATCCCCATCCCGGTGAAGATGGCCGCGTCGTTCGCCATCGCGTACTTCTCGGCGGCGAGCTCGATGTCCGCCAGCGGCACGCCGCACTCCTCGGCGGCCGCCTCCTTGTCGAAGTCCGCGAGCGTCTCCTTCAGGTGGTCGAACCCCTTCGTGCGCGCTTCGACGAACGCCTCGTCGATCCAGCCCGCGTCCGGCTCTTCCTCGTGGCGCTCGAGGATCGTCTTGAGGACGATGTTCAGGAGCGGAATGTCGGTGCCGGGCTTCAGCTGGAGGTGCATGTGCCGGTCGGTGTCGTCGATCTCGAACGACCGGGTGGTCTTGTTCGCGTGCGGGTCGACCTGGATGACGGTCGCGCCCTCTAAGACGGCCTGCCGGAAGTACTGGCTGTTGGCGATCGGGTGCTGCTCGCCGGGGTTCGCGCCCTGGATCCACAGCACGTCCGCGGAGTCCTCCAGGTCGGCCATGCTGTTCGTCATCGCGCCCATCCCGAGGCTGGTGCGCAGCGCCCACACCGTCGACGCGTGACACATCCGCGTACAGTTGTCCACCTGGTTCGTGCCGTATCGGCGCGCCAGCTTCTGGATCAGGTAGTTCTCCTCGTTGAACGTCTTCGAGGAGCCGAAGAATCCCATCCCGTCCGGCCCGTGCTCCTCGCGAATTCCCTCCATCTCGTCGACGACGCGGTCGAGCGCCTCCTCCCACGTCGCCTCGCGGAACTCGCCGCCGTCCTTGATCAGCGGCTCGGTCAGTCGGTCCTCGTGGTCGACGACCTGCGTCGCCGCCCCGCCCTTGATGCAGACGCTCCCCTCGTTCACCGGCGCGTCGGCCCACGGCATAAAGCGCATCTCGCCCGGCTCGTCGCCCTCCAGCACGCGGATCCCGCAGCCGACGCCGCAGTACGGGCAGATCGTTTTGGTCGCGTCGTCCGGCTCACTGGACATCTGTCTCACCGCCTCCGTGCGCGTTCATACCACACGATCGATCGTCAGCGTCCATGAGTGTATCGGTGGATTCACACGAGCGGAGCCGCGGGGAGGCTCCCGACCCCGTCTCGCAATATTTGTTAATAGCGAAACGAACCGAGTTATTAATGGTAAAATATAATGGAAAAACATTTACTATGTATTGTTAACACGTTACAATCGCAACAACATGAGAGCAGTTGTGTACCAAGGCCCCTACGATGTGGCCGTCGAGGAGGTAGACGAACCGGAGATAGAACACCCGAACGACGTCGTCGTCGACATCACCACGTCCTGTATCTGCGGCTCCGACCTCCACATGTACGAGGGACGGACCGCGGCCGAGGAGGGGATCATCTTCGGCCACGAGAACATGGGGATCGTCAGCGAGGTCGGCGAGGCGGTATCGACGTTAGAGGAGGGAGACCGCGTCGTCATGCCGTTCAACGTCTCCTGCGGCTTCTGCCAGAACTGCGAGGAGGGGTACACGGGCTTCTGTACCAACGTCAACCCCGGCTTCGCGGGCGGCGCGTACGGCTACGTCGCCATGGGGCCGTACCCCGGCGGACAGGCCGAGAAGCTGCGCGTCCCGTACGCCGACCACAACGCCCTGAAGCTGCCCGAGGGCCGCGAGCACGAGGACGCGTTCTCGCTGCTCGCGGACATCTTCCCGACCGGCTGGCACGGCACCGAGCTGGCGAACCTCGAGTCCGGCGAGTCCGTCGCCATCTTCGGCGCGGGACCGGTCGGGCTGATGGCCGCCTACAGCGCGAAGATCAAGGGCGCGGCCGAAATTTACGTCGTCGACCAGGTGCCGAGCCGACTTGAGCTCGCGGAGGAGCACTGCGACGCCCACGCCATCGACTTCTCCGAGGGCGACCCGGTCGACCAGATCATCGAGGAGCACGGCGGGATGGTCGACAAGGGCGTCGACGCGGTCGGTTACCAGGCGACCGATCCGGACGACGTCGACACCGAGACGGAGGACTACTCCTACCAGCCGGCCAAGGAGAACCCGGCGGTCGTGATCAACAACCTGATCCGGGTGGTCCGGCCGACCGGCGAGCTCGGCATCCCCGGCCTGTACGTCCCCGAGGACCCGGGCGCACCCGACGACATGGCCGCACAGGGCCGCCTCGGCATCGACTTCGGGAAGTTCTTCGAGAAGGGGCTCAAGTGCGGCACCGGCCAGTGTAACGTCAAGGAGTACAACCGGTACCTGCGCGACATGATCATCGAGGGGCGCGCGGACCCGAGCTGGGTCGTCTCCCACCGGGTCGACCTCGAGGAGGCCCCCGAGATGTACGAGGCGTTCGACGCCCGCGAGGAGGGCGTCACGAAGGTCCTGTTAGAGCCTTGAGACCGCCGCGTCGCGCCGCCGCTTCGAACTCCGCGCTTTTTTCGCCCGCGCTCACGCCCTGAGCCACGCCTTCGGGTGGTCGCTCCGGAGGTGCGTCTGGTACTCCCGGACGAGCGCCGGGTACGTGTCGGCCACGCAGTGCCAGTCGCAGAGGTCGCACTCACGCTCCACGCCGTCGTCGTCGCCCCGAACGTACCCGCCGCGTCTGTAAGTCGGCATCTGTTGCTCCGTCGACTCGGGTCGGCCCGCGTCTGACCGGTGTAAACGCCCGCCACGCTTGAGGGTGTCGGCGGAGCAGGGGAGTCGCCCTCCCGTCCGGGCCGCCGAAACGGGTATGTCATTCCGGCGCGTGGTCACGCCCATGTGTAAGTACTGTAACTGGGCCTTCCACGACGGGTGGGGGGAGCTGCTGAAGTACGACGAGACGTACCAGTCGGCGGTCGGCGCGGAGACGGAGTCGACCCACGGCTTCCACGACGAGTGGGACGACCTCCGGAGCGAGCTGGGGATCTAGATCGGGAACACCGCGTCCGGGTCCGCCGTCGTCTCGGCGTCGCCCGCGACGAGTCCGGCCAGCTCCTCGCGGATCCCCGACTCGTCGAGGTCCTCGCCGATGAACACCAGCCGCGTCCGGCGGTAGTCGTCGGACCCCCACTCGCCGATCGGTCCGGCCTGGACCGACGGGCCGGCCTGGCTCACGCCGATCACCTCGTCGGTGCCCGCCACCCGGACCACGCCCTTCGCGCGGACGATCGACCCGTCCCAGTCGTCGAGCCACGCCGCGAGCGCCTCCGGGTCGAGCGGCTCGCTCGACCGGTAGACGAACGAGCCGACGCCGTGCGCGGCGGCCGCACCCTCCGGATGCGCGTGATCGTGGCCCTCTCCGCCGTCGTGGTCGTGACCCGCCTCCTCGTCGGCGATGGCGCGCTTCCACCCCGCCGACCCCTTCGCCGACTCGAAGTCGAACCGGCCGGTGTCGAGCACCTCGCCGGGGTCGACCGCGGAGTAGGTGGTCCGGATCCGCTTCGCCCTCGGGCCCAGCCGCTCCGCGACCGCCTCGATCCGGTCGAGCACGTCGTCGGGCACCATGTCGGTCTTGTTCACCAGGAGGACGTCGCAGAACTCGATCCCCTCGACGAGCACGTCCGCGAGCGGGCGGTCCGTCTCCGGCTCCGCCCCGCCGGGGAGGCTCTCGCCCGCGTCGAACTCCTTCCAGAAGCCGTAGGCGTCGAGGACGGTCACCATCGTGTCCAGCCGGAACCGCTCCCGGGGGTCGACGTCGCTGTCCTCGGTCCCCTCGGTGAACGCCCGGGCGATCGGCACCGGCTCCGAGATGCCCGACGACTCGACGAGGAGGTAGTCGAACTCGCGCGACTCCGCGAGCGCCGCGGCCTCGCTCAGCAGGTCGTCCTGGAGCCGACAGCAGATACAGCCGTTCGAGAGGTCCACGACGCCCTCCTCGTCGTTCTCGCGGGCGATCTTCTCGGCGTCGACGTTCACCTCGCCCATGTCGTTCAGGATGACGGCGATCCGTCTGTCGCCCGGGTTCGAGAGCAGGTGGTTCACGAGCGTCGTCTTCCCGGCACCGAGGTAGCCGCTGAGGACGGTGACCGGGATCCGGTCGTCTGACATGTGTGGTGTCAATGCCCACACCGATATGAAACGATCGATCGGGATGATTGGCACGAACGTTCATCCGTCTCACCGACGTACCACGAGGCGATGGACCTGAGCGAATCGACCGTCCGGGACCGCGCCCGGACGTACGCGGAGCGGGAGCCGTTATACGACGTGGAGCGACAGCACGTCGAAACGGTCCCGGAGACGTTCGCCGGCGACGAGTACGGCCGCCGGGACGCCCAGTGGATCGTCCGGTGGTACTTCCGGCGCTACCTCGGCGAGTACCCCGACCGCGAGCGGCGCGAGCGGGAGGAGGCGTTCCGCGACAACGACTTCGGCGACGTGATCGACGCCATCGACGCCGCCGTCGACGCGCTCGGTGTCGGGGAGAACGAGGGGGCCGACGCGGCGGAGAGGGGCGACGCGGCGGAGGCAGACGCCGCCCTCGACGCGCTCACCGCGCTCGACGGGGTCGACGTCGCGGTCGCGTCGGGGTTCTGCCAGTTCCTCGCCCCCGAGCGGTTCGTCGCGGTCGACCGCCGGACGTGGGCGGTGCTCGCCGCGGCGGGCGAGCTCGACACCTCCTACCCGGAGCCGCCGTCGGCCGCCGACTACCGGCGGTTCGACGACGCCTGCCGGGCCGTGATGGAACGCACGGGCGTCGACGCGTGGACGCTGTACCGGGCGCTGTGGGTGTCGTACGAGCAGTTGCCTGACGCGGACGCGTGAAGAGATCCGTTCGCCGGCCGCACGGAACTACTCACTCCACGACCTCGACGACCGGGTCGTCGGAGACGAGCCGCGTGAGGACGACGCGCGGCACGTTCGCGCGGTAGAGAATTTCGCGGGCGACCGCCCGGGCCGCGGTCGCGTCCGCCTCGTCGTCGACCTTGTTCACGACCGGGATCGCGGTCGCGTCGCCGGGGACGTCCTTCAGCCCGCCGGCGGGACTCGCGAGGACCGTCGCCACGTCGGCGGGGGTGAGCTCGTCGCCGATCCCCCGGCCGGTGATCGCGGCGACCGCCTCCGGCCGGTGGACGCGCTCCTCGGTGAGCGGCTCCCCGACGACGTGCGCGCTCGCGATCGGCACGACGATGTCCGCGTTCCGCGGGATCTGCGGCTCGCGCTCGCTCGGCGCCTTGAACTCCCGGAGGCGCGCCCCGTCCGCCTTCACGAGCGTCGCGCCCGGCGCGGCGTCGGCGATATCGGCGACTACGTCCACGTCGTACCCGAGGTACCGGTCCGACCGGTCGCGCTCGGGGACGAGCCCGAGCGGCCAGTCGCCGGCGTCGGCGTCCTCGATCGCTCCTATCGGGTCCTCGGTCACGCGCACCGTCGCGACCCGGTCGTCGAAGATCGGTATCCGGACGCTCGCCGTCACCACCGACCGGTCGAGTCGGTCCGCGAGCGCGAACAGCGTCGACTTCTTGCCGCCCGCGCCGACGACGCAGAGGGTCGCGTCGCGGGCGTCGAGCGCGGTCGTCAAGTCCATGCCGCCGCGTTCGGGCGCCGCGTCCCTCACTCTGGCGGTCGGTGACGCGCTCCGCGGGCCCAACTGCGCTCGGAGCCGACGCGGGGGCCGACCCCCCCGGCGAACAGATTGATACGTCCTCGCCGCGCAGGGCCTCCAAATGAGTCGCCGCCGCACCCACGTCCTCCGCGTCGACCTCTCGGCGGGCGAGACGGCCCGCGAGCGCGTCCCGCGGGACCGGCGGCGCGACTACGTCGGCGGGAAGGGGCTCGGGGCGCGCTACCTCTACGAGGAGCTGCCGCCGGGGACGGAGCCGACGGGTCCGGAGAATCTCCTCTGCTTCCTCGTCGGCCCGCTCGCGGGCTACCTCCCGGGCGAGACGCGCTACGCCGCGGTGACCAAGTCGCCGCTCACCGGCGGCTTCCTCGACTCGTACGCGGGCGGCGAGTTCGCCGACCGCCTCGCGGGGTCGCTGGACGACTGCCTCGGGCTGCTCGTGACGGGCGCGGCCGACCGACCGGTCCGGATCGAGGTCGAGGACGGCCGCGCCCGGATCGAGGCGAGCGACGCCTGGGGCGACGACGCCGCCGAGACGGCCGAACGGTTCCCGGCCGCCGGCGTCGCCTGCGTCGGCCCGGCGGGCGAGCGCGAGGCGGCCTACGCGACGGTCGCGAGCGACGGCGGCGCCCACCACGCGGGCCGCGGCGGCGCCGGCGCCGTGATGGGGTCGAAGCGGCTGAAGGCGGTCGTCGCCCGCGACCCCCCGCCGAGCGTCCCGGACGACCTCGCCGCGCTCCGCGACCGCGACGCGGCGGCCTACGGCCGCGACCCGACCGGCGAGTGGCAGGCGGCCGGCGAAACGGTCGAGACGGTCGATTACGCCAACGAGGTCGGGATCCTCGCTGCGGAGGGGTGGACGGGGACCGGCTTCGACGGCGCCGACGACATCGGCGTCGAGGCCGCGCTGGAGCGCGCGACGGGGCGCGAAGAAGTTACCGACGCCGGCCAAGGCGAGGACCCCGCCGTCCCCGGCGGCTTCCGGATCGACACCCCGGACGGCGAGGTGGTCCCGCGCGGCGCGGCCCCGATCACGCTCGGCGCGGGCCTCGGCGTCGACGACTTCGACCGCGTCGTCGAGCTCTGCGGGGTCTGCGACCGGCTCGGCCTCGACGTGATCGGCGCGGGCAACGCGGTCGCGTGGGCGGTCCGCGCCGGGGAAGCCGGTGTCGTCGACTGCCCGGTCTCGTTCGGCGACGCCGACGGGGCAGAGCGCCTGTTAGCGGCGATCGCGGCCCGCGAGGCGCCGCCCGACCTCGACGTCCACCCGGATCTGCCGAACGCGCTCGCCGACGGGATCGACGCCGCGGTCGAGCGGTTCGGCGGCGAGGCGCTCGTGCCCACGGTGAAGTCGATGGCGCTGCCCGGCTTCGACCCCCGCGCGGCGGTCGGGGTCGCGCTCGCGTACGCGACGAGCGACCGCGGCGCGTGTCACAGACGCGCGCGGCCGCAGGACAGCGAGCCGCTCGCCCGGCCCGACCGGTCTCCGACCGACCGGGTGCGGGACGTGGTCGGCGAGCAGAACGCGCGCTCCGTGCTGTGGAGCCTCGTCGTCGACGACTTCGTCGGCGAGGCGGTCTGGGACGACCTCGGCGCGGAGTGGCTCGCGGCGGTCGACCACCCCGCGGTGACGGACCGCGACGGCGACGCGCCGGAGCGCGGCGACCGCGCCGAGGACCGCTCGGACCCGGTCGCCGCGCTCGCGACGACCGGCGAACGGATCTGGACGCTCACCCGGCTGTTCAACGCCCGCGAGGGGTTCGACCGCGACGACGACGCGCTCCCGGAGCCGCTCCGCACGGCCGCGGCGGACGGGACGCCGGGGGTCGACGTCGACGCGTTCGACCGCCTGCTGGACCGCTACTACGCGGCCCGGGGGTGGGGCGACCGCGGCCTCCCGACGCCGGCGGCGCTCGACCGCCTGGGCCTCGCGGAGGTCGTCGACGACGCGACCCCGCTGGACGAGCGCCCGATCGACCTCGCCGAGGCAACGGATTCGGACGACTGACGCGAGTTACAATCGACTTCCGGCGCTCGCGCCCGCCTCAGCGGCGCAGTCCGCCCTCGGCCTTGATCCGCATGATGTGCCGGACGTTGAGGTAGATCTCCTCGGGCGAGGTCTCCTCGTCGGCGTCGTAGAGGTCCGAGACGCGGTAGAGGATCGCCGAGAGCTGCCTGCTCTCGGAGCTGTCGCCCCGCACGTCCTCGGCGACCTCGCGGAGGAACTCCCGGACCTCGTCGTCCGCGGGGAACTCGGCGTCCGACGCCTCCTCGGGGACCACCGGGTCGACGCCCGCGGCCGCGAGGGGGTCCTCGCGGTCGTCGCCGGCGCCGTCGTCGTCGGGCCCGGTTCCGGTAGCGGCGTCGGACTCCGCCCCGTCGGTGCCGCCGTCCGCGTCGGTCATCGCCCCTCGCTCACCCCGCGGCGGCGGACGACGCCGGCGTTGTTCGCGACGTTCTCGACGAGCACCCTGAACGCGTCCGCGGTCTCGCCGTCCTCCAAGACGACGGGCTCGCCGTCGTCGCCGCCGGTGCGCACGTCGGGGTCGAGCGGGATCCCGCCGAGGAACGGGAGGTCGTGTTCCTGCGCGAGCGCCTTCCCGCCACCGGAGCCGAATATCTCGTGGAACCCGCCGCAGTCGGGACACCGGAAGCCGGCCATGTTCTCCGCGATCCCGAGGACGTTCGTGTCGTGTTTCCCGAACATGCGGAGCCCCTTCACCGCGTCGTCGAGCGCGACGTCCTGCGGCGTCGTGACGATCACGGCCCCCGTCAGCGGCAGCGTCTGGAGGATCGTGAGCTGGGTGTCGCCGGTGCCCGGCGGGAGGTCCATCACGAGGTAGTCGAGCTCGCCCCACTCCACGTCCTCGACGAGCTGGGTGATGATCTTGTGGACCATCGGCCCGCGCCAGATGACGGGGTCGTCCTCGCCGGTGAGGAAGTCCATGCTCATCAGCTTCACCCCGAACCGCTCCGGGGGAACGATCGTCTCGCCGTCGGTCTCGGGGCGCTCCTCGGCCGACACCATCCGCGGGACGTTCGGCCCGTACACGTCGGCGTCGAACAGGCCGACGCGCGCGCCGAGCGCGGAGAGCCCGGCGGCGAGGTTCACCGCGACCGTCGACTTCCCGACGCCGCCCTTCCCGGAGGCGACCGCGATGACGTTCTGGACGCCGGGGAGGACCTGCTCGTCCGCCGAGAGGTCGTCCGGGATCGACGCCGACAGCTCCACGTCGAGGCCGGTGTCCGCGAGCGCCTCGCGCACGTCGTCCGCGACGGCCGACTCGGTCGGGGAGAAGGGGGCGCCGAGCGCGAGCGACACGCGGACCGTTCCGGCGGTGCCGTCTCCGGTCCCCTCCCCGCCCTCCTCGACCTCGACGTCGTTCACCAGCCCGAGCGAGACGATGTCGCCGCCGAGGTCGGGGTCGCGCACGTCCGCGAGCCGCTCCCGCACGTCCGATTCGTTCATGCCCGGGGGGAGGGCCGTGGGTCGAATAAGGGTTCTGTCACCCGGTCAGTCGATCCGGGTTCCGGCGCCCTCACCGCGCAGGAACGGGGCCAGTCCCGCCGCGCCGAACACGTACGCTGGCGCGTCGAGGTCGAGCAGCTCGCGCACCTTCGCGGCCATCCCGCCGGAGACGTCCGTCGCGTCGCTCGCGCCGAGCGCGTCCGCGACCGCGCCGAAGTCGTCGATCTCGTCGATCACGTCGCCGTCGCCGTCGAGGACGCCAGGGACCGTCGAGCAGACGCCGACGCGGCGCGCGGCGAGCCCCGCGGCGAGCTCCGCGACCAGCTCGTCGCCCGAGACCACCGTGACGCCGTCGCCAGCCGTCGCCACGCCGTCGCCGTGGAGGACGGGGACGAACCCCTCGTCGAGCAGCGTCGCCGTCGACCCGAGCGGGAGGTCGAGCCGGCCGTCCGCCCCCTCGGTTCGCGCCGCGAGCGACAGCGGGTGAACCGGGACCGCCGGTACGCCGCGTTCGCGGAGCCGCTCTAGCACGTGCGCGTTCAGCCGCTTCATGGCGCCGTGGACCGCGGCCACCGCGTCGGCGTCGCGCGTCCCGTCGGTCGTCGACACCCCGCGTTCGCTGGCGTGGTGATGGCCGAAGCTCCCGCCGCCGTGGACGACGACGAGCCGGTCGACGTCGCCCGCCGCGAGCGCGTCCGCGACCGCGTCGCAGGCCGCGTCGAGCGCGGCGTCGTCGAGCGTCTCGGGACGGTCCTTCTCCGTGATCAGGCTCCCGCCGAGCTTGAGGACGACCGGGGGCGCGTCGGTCCCGGCGCCGTCGGCGGCTTCGTCGCCGCCCGCGCCCCGTGCGTCGCCGCCGTCTGCGGTCGGGTCGGCGCCCGTCACGCCTCCACCACCCGGACGCCCTCCGTCGCCAGCTCGGCGCGGAACGCCTCCTCGCAGCCCTGCGTGAACGAGAGGGCGGTCTCCGTCGCGTCGCTCGCGTCGAGCGCGACGACGCAGCCGCCGCCCCCCGCACCGGTGAGCTTCGCGCCGTGGGCGCCCGCGTCCCGCGCGGCCCACACCATCGCGTCGAGCGACCGGGCGGAGACGCCGAGCGCGGCGAGCAGCCCGTGGTTGAAGTCCATCAGCTCGCCCAGCCCGGCGAGCAGCTCGGACGACGGCGGCTTCTCCGGGTCCGCGTCGGCGAGGAGGGCTTCGCCCTCCCGAACCAGGTCGCCGATCGATTCGACCGTGTCCGCGGCGAACCCGTGTTCCTCGCGCAGCGCGCGAACGCCCGCGACGAGTTCGCCGGTGTCGCCCGCGCCGCCGTCGAAGCCGACGACGAACGGGAGGTTCGGGGCGTCGATCGGCTCGCAGTCGTCGCCCTCGACGCGGACCGCGCCGCCCATCGTCGAGCAGAACGTGTCCGCGCGCGAGGCCTGCCCGTCCTGAACTTCGAACTCGGCACGATACGCCCGCTCCGCTAGTTCCCGGCGGTCGAGCCGCTCGCCGAGCGCGCGGGTCGCCGCGTCGATGCCGGCCACCACCACGGCCGCCGACGACCCCAGTCCCGCACCGAGCGGAATGTCGCTCTCGACGGTGATGTCGAAGCCGGCGTCGGGGGCGTCGGCGGCGTCGCGCGCCTGCTCGACCGCGGCGTCGACGTACCCCATCGCGGCCTCGACGAGCGGCGTCGGCACGTCCACGTCCGGGCGGTCGCCGGTGCCGCCGGCGTACTCCACGGTGAACCCGTCCAAGGTGAGGTCCTCGGCCTCGACGCGCACGTGGTCGTCCTCGCGCGGCTCGACGCGCACGGTCGCGCGTCGCTCGACGGCCGCCGGCACGGCCGGCTCGCCGTAGACGACGGCGTGTTCGCCGAAGAGGTACACCTTCCCCGGCGCCTCGCAAACGGTCATACGAACTCCCTCTCCCCCCGCGCTTACAGGCGTTGCGCTTGCGGGCGCGGGGCGGACTACCGCTCCGCCCCGGCGTCGCGCGGCGACTCGCCGCGGCGGGCGGCCCGGCGGAGCCCGATCTCCGCGACGTCGTCGCCCCGGTCCGCGCTCCGGCGCAGCGCGCGCGAGACGCGCCGCAGCTCCGGCGCGCTCGCGCCCGCCTCGTCCAACCGCCGGTCGAACGCGTCGATCCGTTCGCGCACCTCGCGCAGGTCGCCGAGCGCCCCCCGGGCGACCCCGGCGTCCTCGTCGCCCAGCACGACGCCGACGCCGTCGGCCACGGCGCCCCGAACGGCCCGCCCGATATCGCGGCACGACTCCAGCCGCCGCTCGGCCGGCGGCCCGTCGAGCGCCGCCGCGGCCGCGCCGACCTCCACGGCGGCGTCGCGGAGGCGGCACAGCTCCCGCATCGCGGTCCACGACTCGAACAGCTCCGAGCGGGTCGTCCCGAGCGCGTCGACCTCTCCGAGGTCCGCCATCCCCCGCGACACGGAGCGCTCGATCATCGCCGCGAGGCGGTCGACCTGCTCGTCGCGAGAGCCGACCGGCGACGCGCCGGGCGGGGCCGCCAGGGCCTCGACCGCGTCGCGGTGTATCGCGCGCACGGTGAACGCGAGCTGGCGGAGCGACTGGCTCACCGACACCTCCTCCGAGTTGAGCATAATCTGTACCGTCGTCGCCGCCTCCGACTCCGCGGCCACCGACATCCCGATCCGACCGCGGGCGACCCGCTCGACGGCGCGGCGCCGCTGCGCGGTGAGCGGCTCGTCGGACTCCAGCGTCACCTCCCGGACGCCGGCCGCGTACGCCGCCCGCAGTCCGCGCTCGATCACCGCCGGATCGGCCGACTCGATCCGGGCGGCAGTCGGGACGTCCCCGCCCGACCGGTCGCACGTCTGGACCGCCAACACCCCGTCGACGTAGTCGTGGAGCGTCACGGTGTCGCCGGCGGTGACGCCCTGCGACTCGGCCCACTCTTTCGGCAGCGAGACGGTGTACGTTCCGTTTCCGACGGTCTGGACCTTGCGGGTTTCCATGTTCAGTAGAGTAGCTCCGGGTCGTTCTCGACCATGTACAGCGTCCGCGCCGCGATGTTCACCGCGTGGTCCCCGATCCGCTCTAAGTCTCGGACCGTCAACAGCACCCGCGACACGTCGTCCAACAGCCGCTCGGCGGCCCAGCCGTCGTCGTCGGTCCCGGCGATCAGCTCGCGGGTGACGCTCTCGCTCGCGCGCTGGCAGAGCGCGTCCACCTCGTCGTCGCCGGCGGCCACCGCCCGACACGCCGCGGCGTCGCCGGTCTCGTACGCCGCGAGGCTCCGTTCGAGGAGCCCGCGCGACGCCGCGCCGATCGCGTCGATCGCCACCTCGGGGGCCACCGTCTCCCGCGCCGCCAGCGAGTAGTTCGCGAGGTTCACCGCGAGGTCGCCGATCCGCTCGAGGTCGGTGATGATCTTGAACGAGGCGGTGACGAACCGGAGGTCGCCGGCGACCGGCTGCTGGAGGGCGAAGAGGTCGACGCAGCGGTCCTCCAGGGCGAGGTACGTCTCGTTGACCTCGTCGTCGCCGTCGGCGACCGCCCGCGCCAGCGACTCGTCGCGGCGTTCGACGGCCGCGAGGCTGTCCCCGAGACGCTCCGTCACCAGGTCGCCCATCGAGAGCACGTCAGACCGGAGCTCGTCGAGCGAGTCCTGATAGTGTTCTCGGGGCATACGGTTATCCGAACTTGCCGGTGATGTAGTCCTCCACGCGCTCGCTGTGCGGGTCCTCGAACACCTGGTCGGTGTCGCCGTACTCGACGAGCTCGCCGCCGGTGAGGAACACCGCGGTCTGGTCAGAGATGCGCGCGGCCTGTTGCATGTTGTGCGTGACGATGACGACCGTGTACTCCTCGGCGAGGTCCTCGATCAGGTCCTCGATCTTCGCGGTCGCGATCGGGTCGAGCGCCGACGCGGGCTCGTCCATCAGGATGATCTCCGGATCGACGGAGAGGCACCGGGCGATACAGAGGCGCTGTTGTTGGCCGCCCGAGAGGCCCAGCGCGTTGTCGTCGAGCCGGTCGCTCACCTCGTCCCACAGCGCCGCGTCGCGGAGGCAGCGCTCGACGAGCCGGTCGCGCTCCTCGGCGTCGCTCCGGTTCAGTAACCGGGCGAGGAGCCCGGTGTCGAGGTCGCCGTGCTTCTTCGGCCCGTAGGCGATGTTCTCGCGGATCGACTTCGGGAACGGGTTCGGCGACTGGAACACCATCCCGACCCGCTTCCGCAACTCGACGAGGTTGACCCCGTCCTGATAGATCTCCTGGCCGTCAAAGCGGACCGACCCATCGATTGTCGCGGACTTGATCCGATCGTTCATCCGGTTGAGGCAGCGTAGATACGTCGACTTTCCGCAGCCGGAGGGACCGATCAGGGCGGTGACGCTTCTCTCGGGGATCTCCATCGAGACGCCCTTCAGCGCGTGGTCGTCGCCGTAGTAGACGTCGAGGTCGTCGACCGTCATCTTCGCCTCTCCTCGGAACTCGTAGTCCGTCCACTCGTCACGGGTACGCTCGTCCGTCTCGCCGGTGGTCGTCGTGAGGGGCTGGTCGGTGTCCGTCGTCGCGGTACTCGTCTGGGTCTGTGGGTTTTGGTTCTCGCTCATCGGTGATCAGGTGTGTTTGAGCCGGCGGCGGAAGTAGTAGCGCGTCGCGATGCCGATCGCGTAGAAGGAGAGCACGACCATCAGGAGGATGAGCGCCGTTGCCCACCGGAAAGCGTCGGGGTCACCGACGTTACTCCCGAGGCCGACGCCGGCCGTAATCAGCGCGAACAGCTGGTACGGGAGCGCCGATGTGGCTTCGAGTAACGCCGGGTTGGCGACGAACGGCGGCGTCGCGGTGAACTGGAAGCCGCCGATGACGTCGACCGTCTGCGAGCCCGGCAGGAACGTCCCGCCGGCCATCGTCAGCAGGATCGGCGCCGTCTCGCCCGCGATGCGGCCGACGCCCAGAATGACGCCGGTGACGACGCCCGGGAGGGCCGCGGGCAGCACGACGCTTCGGATCGTCTGCCACTTCGACACGCCGAGGGCGGCGCTCGCGTCGCGGTACTCGTCGGGGACCGAGAGCATCGCCTCGCGGGAGGTGATGACGACGAGCGGCAGCAGCATGAACCCGAGCGTGATCATCCCCGAGAGCAGCGACTTCCCGTTGCCGAACCGCGGGATCAGGAACGCGAACCCGAACAGTCCGAACACGATACTCGGCGTGCTCCACAGCCCGTTCGTCGCGACCTCCACGACCTGCGTGAACCGGCCGCGCTCGGCGTACTCGGTGAGGAAGACGGCCGCGCCGACGCCGAGCGGGACCGCCAGCAGGACGGCCCCGATCACGAGCCAGAACGTGCCGACAATGGCGGGCAACACGCCTTGGAAATCGTTCAGCAGGGCCACGCCGTTCATCACGAACGGAACGGAGACCGGGAGCGCGACCGAAACGCCGAGGATCGTCGTCTCCGGACCGGTGCCGAGGCCGACGTCGACGCCGGTCAGCAGGCCGGGAACGCCCTGAACGACCACGTAGGCGACGAGGATACAGAGGAAGGCGACGATGGAGAGCGCGTTCAGGTAGACGAGCACGTACGCGCCCATGTGCCGCCCGCGGGCCCCGAAGCCGCCGTACGCCTTCGCGGACGCCCACCCGCCGTAGAGGGCCGCGAACAGCGTCGCCGCGGGGATGAGGAACTCGGCGGTGATCGCGGCCTGCTGTTCCCAGTCGAGCTCCCACGCCCACGCCGGGTCGATGACGCCGGTGAGGAAGACGAGCCCCGTCAGCGCGAGGAGGGCGCCGAGGGGGAGCGTCGACCCGACGTCCTCGCGCGGGAGGACGGTGAGCGCGAACGCGACGGCGCCCACGGCGACCCCGGCGACGACGCCGACCCCGGTGCCGAGGCCGAGCGTCTGGCTCGCGACGCTCCCGCCGATCAGGACCCACGGGACCGCGGCGCCGAAGCCGGCCACGAGGCCGGCGCTCGGGTCGGGGTCGGTCTCGACGTAGCCGAGCCGCGAGCCGGCGCCGAAGGCGATCACCGCGACGCCGAGCGCGGCCAGGAGGCCGCCGAGCAGCGTGACGGTCCCGACGCCGAACAGCGAGCCGGTGAGGCTGACGCGCTCGAACAGCGCCGTGACGGCGAGCGCGAACAGCACCGCCGAGAGCCCGACGGCCACGCCGGCGACGGCGTCCGTCTCCGTGGTCTCCGACTCGACCAGCTTCGCGTCCGTTTCGCTCGCCCCGGCCATCAGACCTCACCCCCGAGCCGCTTGTGCATCCGCCACTCGATGTACTGCGCCCCGATCGAGATGACGAGGACGGTGACGAACAGGATGACGCCCGCGACGAACAGCGCGTCCATCTGGAGCCCGTCGGCCTCGCCGTAGTTCCGCGCGATGATCGAGGTCAGGGTCTCCTGGCCGTAGAAGACGTTGACCAGCGGATCCGTCAGTCGCGGCACGCCGCGGAGCATCACGGTCGCGGCCATCGTCTCGCCGATGGCCCGGCCGACGCCGAGCAGGACCGCCGCGGAGACCCCCGAGAACGCCGCCGGCAGGGTGATCGAGGTCATCGTCTGCCAGTCGGTCGTCCCCATCGCCAGCGACCCGCTCTTCATCGACTCGGGGACGCTGCTCAGCGCGTCCTCCGCGACCGAGACGACGGTCGGGAGCGCCATCAGGCCGACGACGATCCCGACGAACAGGTACGACCCCTGCCCGGTCGTCTGGAACTGGTCCGAGGCCCACGGGCCGAGCACGGTGAAGCCGATGAACCCGTAGACGATCGACGGGATGCCCGCGAGGATCTCGACGCCGGGTTTGACGACCTCGCGGACGGTGGCCGGAGCGATCTCCGAGAGGAACAGCGCCGCGGAGACGCCGAGCGGCGCGGCGACGGCCGACGCGATGAGCGTCACCATCACCGTGCCGTGGATCATCGGGACCATCGAGTAGCGGATCGGCGGCGAGACCGCGTCCCAGTTCGGCTGGATGAACATCCGGAGCCCGGGGACGGAGACACCGAACACCGTCGCGCTCTCGTACCGGATCACCGGGATCGACTCCCGGAAGATGAACACGATGATCAGTCCGAGGATGAGGATCGTCGAGGCCGTCATCATCAGCGCGATGGTGTACGCCGTCTCCTCCTGGTACCGGACCCACCCGATCGCCGACGAGCCGAGGAAGGCGACGAAGGGGAGGACGGTCCAGTTCGAGACGGCGAGGAACCCGACGAGCGCGCCGAGGAGCGACACCGCCATCACCGAGATGATCGCCAGCGCGGCCGTCTCGGTCTCGTCGGCGAACCGTTTGGTCCGCCGGACCTGTTCGCCGATCGCACCGCGGATCCGTCCGTCTCGGGAGTCTGTTACCTGTGCCATGGGGTTGGTATGAGTGGCATGTGTGTTCCGTATGTCGTAGAAACGTCGTTCGCGTCGAGGGCGGGTTCCGAACGCCGCGGGGGAGCAGGCGTCCGAGGGGAAGTGCCCCCTCGGGGAGCGCGGCGGATCCCGACGGCGCGCGACCGAACTCCCTCCGCGCTAGGGCATCAGGAGGTCTTCCGTGGCGACGGACGAGACCTTCTCTTTCATCGCCTCGAGGTCGCTGGTCGGGAGCGGGATGTAGTTGCTCCCCTCGACGAAGACGGTCTGCCCGTACTCGTTGAGGAACATGTTGATGAACGCCGCCTCGCGCCGGTCGTACCCGCCGCCGTCGGGGTTGCTCTCCTCGATGAGGGTGTACATGTGGAGGTCACGGTTGAGCGGGTACTCGGAGTCGAAGATCGTGTTCTCCGCGTCTCGGCTGGTCTCGTACAGCGTGCCGTCGAAGTTGATGGCGATGGGCGTGACCTCCGGACCGGTGAACGCCAGCGCCATGTACGCGATGGCGCCCTCGTTCTGGGCGACCGCCTGCGCGACCTGCTGGTTCTGCCCGAAGCGCGTGTCGACGCCGGACATCGAGGCGTCGGCGCTGCCGAGCATGTTCAGGCGGAACGAGGTGTCGGTGCCGGACCCCTCGGCGCGGCCGATGGCGTAGATCTCCTGGTCGTAGTCGATCCCGTCGATCTGGTTCCAGTTGGTGATCTCGTCCTGGTAGATGCCGCGAATCTCCTCGCCGGTCAGCTGGCTAACGCCGGCGTCGACGACGTCGGAGCTGACGACAACCGGCTGGCCGTCGCGGCCGACGACGTTGTCGACCACCGTGTTCTGCGCCTTCTCCTCGCTCCAGTCCAGTTCGGCCGTGATCGGCCCGGAGGAGTTGCCGATGTCGACGAGCCCCTCGGTGACGGCCTCGCAGCCGGTCCCGGAGTGGCTCAGGCCGACCGTCGTCGGGAACGGCGGGGAGGAGCGCTGGTCGGTCGGCTCGAAGCCGAACTTCGAGGCGAAGTAGTCGGCGAGGAGCATGTCGTCCGCGCCGTCGGACGCGAGCTGCTCCCAGCCGGGCACCGAGCCCTCGTCGTTCGCACCCCAGTACTCGCCGTCGCTCGGCGGGGCGTTGGAGTTCCAGTACGAGCTCCCCGTGTTCGAGATCGGGTACACCGTCGAGGAGCCCTCGGCGTTGAGCAGCGCCGTGTTCGAACCCGAACCGCCACCGCTGCTGTCGGACATCGTGTTGCCGCCGCCGGAGCCCCCTCCGCTGCCGCCGGAGGCGTCGCCGCCGTCGGTGCTGCCCCCGCAGCCCGCCAATCCGGCGGTCCCGAGCGCCCCGGACGTGATGAGCACTTTCCGCCGCGACACGCCGCCGTCGACCCAGTTCCGGTCTGACATCGAGTAGTCACACGGACCAGCTCATTAAACTGTTTTATATTTCTGATATTTTCGAGTCGGTACTCGTAGCGAGTGCGCGGTACCGATACGTTGCGCTCCGGAGAACGATGTCTTCTATATAGAACGCAATATCGCTAAGTTGAGAACTATCCGTCAACGATCGGCTCTGACGGAAGGTATACACCGCCCTGTACAGAAGGGCGCGGTATGAGCCAACTCGCGCTCGGGGAGCGCCCCCTCGACGAGCTCGTCGACGCCGTCACGGAGCGGACGGACGAGGACCCGGAGTCGGTCCGTCGGTGGCTCGACCCGTTCACCGACGGCGGGACCGTCACCCCCGCGGCGGTCGAGGCGACCGTCACCGACGTGTCACAGATCATCGCGACCGCCGAGACGCGCGCCGACCTCGCGACGCGGGCCCGCGAGAGCGCGAGCGACGCGGTCGCCGACGCCCCCGACCTCGACGTCGTCGACGTCCGCGACAGGGAGTTCGACGAGCGGCTCGCGGACCTCCGCGAGGAAGTCCAGGCGCTCAGCGCGGCGCTCGGCGCGGCGACCGACGACCTCGACTCGCCGGTGCGCGTCTACCGGGCCGCCGTCGAGCTCCACGATATCACGACGGACGCACAGAACGTCGTCCGGACCGCTCACGACCTCGAAACCGAGCTCGAGGCGTTCGAGGCGTGGCTCGGCTCCGCCGACCGACGGCACGGCGGACTCGCCGCCGACGTCGACGCCGCCGCGGAGTCCGCCGAGTCCGTCGCGGAGACCGTCGCGTCCCTTCGGGAGGCGACCGATCCCGACCGAGCGCGACGGTTCGACGCCGCCGTCCAGACGCGGGTCCTCGACGTCGTCGTCGACGACCTCCGGGCGGAGGCGGCCGACCTCCGCGCGTGGGCCGAGCGCGACGGCGCCGACTTCCCGACGGACGTCGACGCCCGGATCGACGAGGTCGAGACCGAGGTGGCGGCGAGCGCCTCGGCGCTCGCCGACGGCCCGAGCCTCGACGGCGAGTTCGGCGACCGTCTCGACGAGCTCGACGCGGCGCTGTCCGACGTCGAGCCGCCAGTCGCGTGGGGGCTCGTCGACGAAACGGTCGCGGAGGCCCGGGCGTCGGCCTCGGCGGACGAGTCGGCGACGGGCCCGGCGGCGAGCGACGACACGGGGCCATCGGAGAGCGGACGGGCCGTCGACCGGAACGGCGCTCGATAGCCGCCGATGCGGACCGCACTCACCAGCCCCACCGAGGGCTCGCGACCGGTACGCGCGTCTCGCAGGCCTCGGGCCGCCGCCGCGGCCCTCTTGGTCCTCCTCGCGGGGTGCGGAGGGGTCGTCCCCGGCGGATCGCCCGCCGGCGACTCCGCCCCGCAACTCCAGTCACCGGCGGGCCCGTCGAACGCGACGCCGAACGAGAGCCTCGCGGACGCCGAGTTCCCGGCGGGGTTCTCCCGCTCCGGGGTCGACCTGACCGTCGCGCGCGAACGGTCCGTCGCGTTCCTCCGGACGGGGCCGGTGTCGGGCACCGCGCTCGAACGGTTCCGGGCCGGGGCGTACGCCGACTACCGGTACGAGGCGGACTCGAACCGGACCCGGTTCCGACTCGACGTCCACAACGGCTACGTCGACATCACCCGCAACGACGTGTACGTGGACGGCGGCGTTCGGTACGTCCGCAGCGCGCGGAACCGCCGGGCGTCGTTCGACGCCGAGAACGGGTCGGTGGCCGAGACCAGGCACCGGGCCGCCGACTCGATGTGGGCCGTCGCCTCGCGGATCCTGACCGTCGGCGACTTCCGCGCGGTCGACGCCGGCGGCGAGGGCGACGAGCGCCGCATCCGGTACGTCGCGACCGGGGTCGCGGTCCCGAACGCCACCGACGTCCGGGGGTCGCTGACCGTCGACGGCGACGGGGTCGTGCGGGAGGCGCGCCTCCTGTACGTCCGGGCCGGCGAGCGGAAGCGGTTCGAGTACGCGGTCAGCACCGGGGCCGGCGACGTGGCGCCGCCGCCCTGGCTCCCGGCGGCGCGCGCGGACGCGAGCCCCCCGGCGAGCGCGGAATCGCCTGCGGCGGCCGGGGCGACGGCGCCCGCGCTCGCGGCGGGGAGCCCGGCGCGGCGGGCCGACGGAGCGGCCGCCGGAGGGGGTCGGCGATGACTCGCCGTCGGGCGCTCGCCTGCGTCCTGTTGCTCGTCACCGCCGGGTGCGCGGGCCTCGGCGGCACCGCCGCCGACGTGACCGTCGAGAACGCGCAGGCGACCGAGTACCGGATGACGGCGTACCTGATCGAGGAGCCGGTCGGCGCCGGCAACGTCACCTTCCGGGCGACGAACGAGACCGGCGCGCGGACGACGGTAGAGCGGTTGCGGTTCGAGACCGACGGCCCGTACTACAATGCCTCGCTGAGCGCCGAGTGGAACGCGACCGAGCGGCGCTTGGTCGTCTCGCCGGGCCAGACGCGGACCGCCACGTTCGACGCCTGGGAGCCCGGTACGGCGGTCGTGTACGTGTTCGAAGCGCCGGACGGGCGAGTGGTCCGGACCTCGTTCGCCGACTGTCCCCGCGACTCGCTGAGCCACACGTTCGTGTTCTCCGACGGCCCGGAGAACGGCTACCGGTCGACCTGCTCGTGACCGGACCGCACGACCGGAGGCGATCATTTAACTCGGTATCCGGACAACGAGTGACCGATGCCCTCCGCAACTCGCCGCACGTTCGTCGCCGGACTGTCGACGGCGCTCGTCGTCGCCGCCGCCGGGTGCGCCGGAAGTGGCTCCGACTCGGCTCCCGCCCACTGGGTGAGCGTCTACCTCGGAGAGCGCGAGGAGACTCACGACGTGACCGTCGCGGTCACCGACGCGAGCGGCGCGACGCTGTTCGAGGAAGCGTATCGCCTCTCGGACGACAACGAGGCCGAGGAGGACGAGCCCATTCCCGGGTCGTCGGAGCCGGAATCCGTCGTCGTGACCGTCGACGGCGTCAGATTCGAGCGGGACTGGCCGGGGGTCGAGCGGCCGGGACTTCCCTGCGGGGATCCGAACCGCAGCGGCGTCGAACTGTGGATCGAGTCCGCCTCCGACGGGACGCCCGCGTTGCGGTTGGAGACCGGGTGTCAACGCGTGGCAAACGAGTAGGCTGCGCCGACGACCGGTATATATATCCGTACATACGGCTCTTAGCGGCGTTTAATATCGTGTCCGTCGCACGGGCAGGTAATGGGTCGCTTCCACTCGGACGTCGAACCGCACCACCTCGACATCGACATCGACGAGTACGAGAACGCGTACGTCGTCGGTGACGTCCACGAACGACTGATGCGACTCGCGAGCGAGCGGGTGCCGGACGACCGGTCCGACGGCGACTCGGAGCCGCGGCGCGAGCCGAGCGTCGACCTCGACGGCGTATTCACCTCCGACACCGACGCGAACTGACGCGGCGGTCGTCCCGTACCTTTTCCATCCGGGCGCGTGTTCGGGTCGGCATGACGCGGATCTCGTCGCTCGTCGCCCGCTCGCTCACCGACTTCGTCGAGGGGTTGGCCGTCGCGATACCGCGGCTGCTCTCGGGGGTGGTGTTCCTCGCGCTGGCGTACGTGACGGTGAAGGTCGTCCTCGCGCTCGTTCGGGGGTCGATCGACCGGGTGTACATCGGTGACCGCGAACTCGTCGGCGACCTGATCGCCACGCTCGTGGCCATCTTCCTCTGGTTCGGCGTCGCGCTCACCTTCCTCAAGGTGCTCGGGATGGGCGACATCGCGGCGAGTCTGGGCACCGCCGTCGGCTTCATCGCCCTCGGGGTCTCGTACGCGCTCTCCGAGATGATCGAGGACACGGTGGCGGGCGTCTACCTCCTCCGCGACCCCGACTTCAACGTCGGCTATCGCGTCGAGGCGAAGGGCGTCACCGGCACCGTCGCCGCCATCGAGCTCCGGAAGACGCGGATCGACACGGACGCCGGCGACCGGATCGTGATGGCCAACCGCGAGATCGAGCCGCGCTGGACCCACGACGTGCCGGCGGCCGACGCGACGGGTGACGACGAGCCCTCGTCGGCGGACGGCTCAACCGCGTAACAACGCGCAGACGTGAGGACGGCGTTGGGGGTGATCGATCCCCGCGAGTCGAGATACCGGCGGCTCGCGGACGTCGAACGGGCGAACGGGAACCGAAACGCGAAAAACGACCGGCCTACAGTTCGTCCTCGAAGTCTTCGAGGGCGAACACGGTGTCGGCGCCGCGGCGGTCGAGCGTCTCGTTGGCGAGGAGCCAGTAGACGACCGACAGCGCGCGCCGACCCTTGTTGTTCGTCGGGATGACGAGGTCGACGTTCGACAGCTGGTTGTTGGAGTCGCACATCGCGATCACCGGGATGCCGACGGTGATGGCCTCCTTGACGGCCTGCGCGTCGCCGATCGGGTCGGTGACCACGACGACATCCGGCTCGATGTAGCCGGCGTAGTCGGGGTTCGTCAGCGTGCCCGGGATGAAGCGACCGGTGCGGGCGCGGGCGCCGATGGCGTCCGCGAACTTCTCGGCCGGGAACCGACCGTACTGCCGCGAGGACGTGACGAGGATCTGCTCGGGATTGTAGTTCTCGAGGAAGTCCGCGGCCGTGCGGATTCGCTCGTCGGTGAGGCTCACGTCGAGGACGTACAGCCCGTCGTCGCGGACGCGGTGGATGAACCGCTCCATGTCCTTCGTCTTCTGCTGGGTCCCGATGTGGACCCCCGCCGAGAGGTAGTCCTCGACGGGGATCAGCAGGTCGACGTCGTCGTCGGGCATGACGTCGTCGTCGAACGGGGAGGCGTCGTCGTCCTCCTCCTCGGTCTCCTCCGCGGCCGCGGCGGCGGCCTCGCTCTCGGCGTCGGCGGCTGCTTCGGGTCCGGCGTCGGCGGACGCCCCCTCGGCAGCCGCGTCGGCGGTCGGTTCCTCGGTCGTGTCGGCCTCCTCCTCGACCGCCGCGTCGACCGCCTCGGTCTCCGCGTCGTCGTCGAGTTCGACCGCGTCGTTGTCTTCGCTCATGCGTGGTGTCGGTCCGTCATACCGCGTCGTCCGCGATGCGGACCAGTTCGTTCAGCTTGGCCGTTCGCTCGCCGCCGACCGTGCCGGTCTTGATGTAGCCGGCGTCGGTCGCCACGGCGAGGTGTGCGATGGTCGTGTCCTCGGTCTCGCCCGAGCGGTGCGAGATGACCGTCTCGTACCCGTTGCGAGCGGCGAGCTCGACGGCGTCGAACGCGTCCGACAGCGTCCCGATCTGGTTCGGCTTGATCAGGATGCTGTTGGCCGCGCCCGCGTCGATCCCGTCTTCGAGCCGCTCGACGTTGGTGACGAACAGGTCGTCGCCGCAGATCAGCGTCCGGTCGCCGACCCGGTCGGTCAGCGTCGCGAACGCCTCGTAGTCGTTCTCGTCGAGCGGGTCCTCGACGTACGCGAGGTCGTACTCGTCGACGAGGCCGGCGACGTACTCGATCTGTTCGTCGGCCGACTTCGTTTCGTCGCCGTACACGTACGCCTCTCGGTCGTCGTCGTACAGCTCGGCGGCCGCCATGTCGAGGCCGAAGCGGATCTCGAATCCGACGTCGTCCTCGACGCGATCGACCGCCTCGTCGACGACCTCGAACGCCTCGGCGTCCGAGATGGGGGGCGCCCACGCCCCCTCGTCGCCCTTCGCCGCGGGCACGCCGCGCTCGTCGAGCACGTCCGCGACCGCCGCGTGGACCGCGGCGTTCGCGAAGACGGCCTCCGAGACGCTCGGCGCGCCCACGGGCGCCGCGAGGAACTCCTGAATGTGGGTCGCCTCCTTGGCGTGTTCCCCGCCGCCGACGACGTTGCCGAGCGGAACGGGGAAGTTCTCGCCGCGGAACGCGCCGCCCAGGTGCTGGTACAGCGGCGCGCCCAGCACGTCGGCGGCCGCCTTCGCCGCCGCCATCGAGACCGCGACCGCGCTGTTGGCGCCGATGGCCGAGAAGTCGTCCGTCCCGTCGGCGGCCCGCAGGGCGTTGTCGACCGCGCGCTGGTCGCCCGCGTAGACGCCCTCGAGGCGCGGCACCGCGTGCTCGCGGGCCTTCGCGATGGACTCGCTCGCGGGCAGTTCGATCGCCTCGTACTCGCCCGTCGAGGCCCCGCTTGGGGCCGCGCCCCGCCCGAAGCCGCCGGACTCGGTGAGCACGTCCGCCTCGACCGTCGCGTTTCCGCGCGAGTCGAGCACGCGGCGGAGCGAGACGCTCGTGATCCGCGTCATCAGCTCTCCCTCCGGACGGTGAACGGGAGCGCGCCCGCGTCGTACTCCTCGGCGGCGACGAGGATCGGCTCCGTCTGGTCCGTCTCGATCAGCACGGGCGCCCCGTAGGACACCTGTAGCGCTCGCGCACCGAGGATGCGTGCCTTCTCGTATCGATTGTATCGCTGTCCTGACATAGTTACTGGTACGGCGAGACGACGTCGACGAGGTCGCGGTGGCTGACCAGCATGCGCCGGCAGCAGTGCCGGTCGACCCCGAGGTCGTCGAGGACCTCGCCCGGGTCTTCGTCGCCCTCGCGAGCCCGCTCTTTGAACTCTTCCCAGTGTTCACCCACGACGTTGCCGCACGTGAAACACCGGACGGGGATCATCATGACTGGATCACCTCAGCGGTAGGACTTCTGGTAGCGAGCGCGCGCGCCGGGTCCGCCCCACTTCTTGGGTTCGGACTGGCGCACGTCGTTGACCAGTAGGGTGCGGTCGAAGTTCATGTACGCGTCGCGCAGCTCGGCGTCGCCGAGGTGCTGGACGAGTCCGCGGGCGATGGCGGTCCGCGTCGCGTCCGCCTGGCCGCTGAAGCCGCCGCCCTGGACGTCGATGTCGATGTCGACGCCGTCGCGGAGCTCCTCGCCCGCGATGCGGAACGGCTCCAGCATCTTGAGCCGCGCCTGTTCCGGTTCGACCAGCTCGACTGGCTGGGAGTTGATTCGCACGCGACCCTCGCCCTCGCGCACGGTGGCGCGGGCGACGGCCGTCTTCTTCTTGCCTGAGGTGTTCGTTACCATGTGACGTTGGCTCCCAGAGACTCGGAGATGTCCCCGAGCGTGGTGAATTTGATGTTCGAGAGGCGGTCGAGCGAGGTGCCGTCGAGGACGACGCTCTCGACGTCCTCGTCGCGCTCGTAGGGGTTCCCGACGTACACGCGCACGTTCGAGAACGCCTCGCGGCCGTCCTCCGACTTGTACGGCAGCATGCCCCGGATGGCGCGCTTGAAGATCCGGTCGGGGCGCTTGGGGTAGTACGGCCCGCTGTCCGAGCCGAGCTCCGCGCGCTTGTGGTACGTCTCCATCGTCGCCTCCTCGTTGCCGGTGATGACGGCTCGCTCGGCGTTGACGACGGCGACGGTCTCCCCGGCGAGGACGCGCTGGGCGACCTCCGAGGAGACGCGACCGAGGATGCAGTCGCGGGCGTCGACGACGACGTCCGCGTCTATCTTCGCGAGACTCATCGGACCACCCGGACGTTGCTTCCTTCGGGGTTCTGTTCGATGAACTGTTCCAGCGTCACCGCCTCGCCGGTCTGATCGATCTTCGTCCGGGCGGTCCCGGAGAAGTCGACCGCGGCGACGGTGACGTTCGTTTCGAGCACACCGCTGCCCAGCACCTTGCCGGGGACGACGACCGTCTCGTCTTCCTGAGCGTACCGTTCGATGCGGCCCAGGTTGACCTCAGCGTGCGTGCGCCGTGGCTTCTCCAGTCGGTCGGCGACGTCCTGCCACACGTTGGCACCGGAGTCACGCGAGACCGACTTCAGATCGGCGATGAGGTTCTGTAGTTTCGGATTCGTCTTGCTACTCATGGCTGTCCCTCCTGAACGGAGAGTTCGTGGAAAACGGAGTGCAGGGAGCAGGATTTGAACCTGCGGACCTCTACAGGACAGCGCCCTGAACGCTGCGCCGTTGGCCTGACTTGGCTATCCCTGCGTGCACTCCACCGTATTCCGGCTCCCTTCAAACCACTTTCGGTCCCGCCGTCCACCGCCTCGGCCGCGGGCGCTCCGGCGCTGGGAGCGGGGCCGCGGCTGGCGGCGGGGGCGACGGTCAGGGGGGTGGTTCGAAGGGCCGTCATTTCCTTATACTGCGACTTTCGTCTGTAGTTCGTCCGCGCGCGCCTCGATGGAGTCGATCGCGCGGAGCAGCAGTTCCTCGACGTCGAACGAGCCGTCCGTCTCGATGTGGAAGACGAACGCGCCCGGCACGTCCTCGACCGCGACCTCCTTCCCGGGGAACCGTTCCGAGAGGTCGTTGTCGAACTCGTCGGTGAGCTCGATGTCGCCCTCGGGCGTCTCGATGACGCCGCGGAGGATGTTCGGCTCGTCCTCGTCGAACTCGCCCCGGTCGCCCTCGACCGAGACGCGCTGGAGGTGGCGGTAGCCGACGGAGACGCCGCCCTGGTGTTTGGCGTGCTCCTTCCCGGTGTCTAACACCGCCGTCGCCTCGAACTCGAGGCGCTGGCCCTCCTTCAGCTCGATGATCGGAACGTTGTCGTCCGCGACCCCGACCAGCGGGTCGGCGCACTCGATGTCCCCGGAGTACGCGGTCGCCGGTCCCTCGACGTCGAGCGCGAGGGTGACCTCGTCGCCGAGTTCGAAGTCGTCGAGCGGCGTCGTCAGGGGAACGAGCCCCAGCCGAAGCCCGATCATCTCGTCGAACATGACCGAGGAGTTCTCGACGAACTGGACCGTGTCTATCGAGAACGTCGGGACGTCGGCGATCATCGCCCGGCGGATGCCGTTGGCGAACGCCGGCGTGAGCCCGCGGATCAGCACCCGCGCGCTGCGTTCGTCCCGTTCGACGTACTGGACGTCGAATTCGTCTTCGGTCATGTCAGACTCGCTTGTTCTTCGGCGCCTTCGTCCCGTCGTGCGGGATCGGCGTGACGTCCTCGATGCGACCGATCTCGACGCCCGCACGCGAGAGCGCGCGGATCGTCGCCTGCGCACCGGGACCGGTGGACTTGTTGAGGTTGCCGCCGGGGCCGCGCACGCGAACGTGGACGCCCTCCAGACCGGCGTCCTTCACGCGCTCGGCGACGACCTCCGCCATCTGCATGGCGGCGTACGGCGACGCCTCGTCGCGGTTCTGCTTCACCACGGTGCCGCCGGACGACTTGGCGATCGTCTCGGCGCCCGTCTCGTCGGTGACCGTGATGAGCGTGTTGTTGAACGACGCGTACACGTGGGCGATGCCCCACTTTCCGTCCTCGGATTCACTCATTAGTTGCTCTCCTGTGACTCCGCGCGCTCGGGGTGGAGATCGTCCGCGAGCGGGCTCGTCTCGTCGAAGGCGATGGCGCCCTCGTCGTCGACGTCCACCTTCACCGACGGGCGCGTGACGCGAGCGCCGTTGACGGTGATGTGGCCGTGGACGATGAACTGGCGGGCCTGCTGGGTCGAGGAGGCGAATCCCTGGCGGTAGACGACCGTCTGAAGCCGGCGCTCCAGTAAGTCGGTCACGTCGAGCGACAGGACCGTCGAGATGTCGTCGTTGTCGCCGAGGATGCCGATGCGGCGGAGCCGTGCGACGAACTCCGCGCCGGCGTCCTGGGCGGCGTCGACGTCGCCCTGCGCCTCGCCGAGCAGCCGTCGGGCCTCCCGGCGCATGTTACGCAGTTCGGACTGGGCGCGCCAGAACTCCTCTTTGTTCTTCAGACCGTACCGCGAGAGGAGGTCGGACTCCTCGGCGATGCGCTCGCCCTGGTACGGGTGGTTCGGCGTCTCGTAGCCCTTGGTGTTCTTTCCGGTGCTCATTCGTCGTCACCCTCCTCTTCGTCGGCCATCTCCTCGCGGATCTCCTCGACGTTGACCCCGATGGTCCCCTCCGAGCGACCCGTGGACTTGGTGCGCTGCCCGCGGACCTTCTGCCCGCGCTTGTGGCGCACGCCCTTGTACGATTCGATGATCTTCATCCGGTTGATGTCGTGACGGCGCTTCTCGCTGACGTCGGTGCCGACGAGGTGCGTCGTCTCTCCGGTGAAGAAGTCGTTCTGTCGGTTCGTCATCCACGACGGGACGTGGTCTTCGAGGTTCTCGGCGATGTCGACCACCGCGTCGATGTCATCCTCGTCGAGGAGCCCGAACGTGGCGTTTCGGTCCACGTCGGCCTTCTCGGCGACCAGCCGCGCCGTGCGCGTGCCGATGCCGTCGAGTTCGGACAGGCTTCGCTCGACCGTCTTCGTCCCGTCGAGGTCCGCGCCCCCGATCCGAACGAAGTACTGGAGGTCTTCCTCCTCCTCCGGCGAGTCGTCCTGTGATTCTTCCGTGCTCATGTGTTGGTTGTGGTGAGCCCTACCGGCGCGAATCCGGCGGTACTCGTCCGTTCGAGCGTTGCGGCGGGGATTCGAACCCCGGAGGCAGTGACGCCACAGAGTTAGCAACCCTGCGCCTTGGGCCAGGCTTGGCTACCGCAACCCGCGTTGTATCATCGCCCTCTCGGACTCGGGGCCCGACGCCCCTACAGTTCGTGCGTTCGTTACCTCCCGCTTTCGGTACTTAAACATCACGAAACGGTCGGGGTGCTGTGGGGGTCTCGCACGGTCGTCGCGTCGGGAGTATCGAGGGGCGACGAGGTCGCGAAGGACGCGTAGAATCCGTCGAGACGGCGCTGTTGGAGCCCTGTTTTTCAGATGTTTTCCCGTCTGAAACGGCCGATCGGTGAGTTGTGCTTCTTGATCGATCGCGGGAGTGAGTATCGCAGATCGGCGGTGGCGGGAGCGTATTTAAAAGGCGATGAGCGACGGCGACGAGCGCTTATAAATGGCAGGCGGTGGCGCGCCTGCGAGCGGCCGCCCTCGGCGGCCGCGAGCCAGCCCGCGAGGGAGTCAGTCGCCGGAGCGAAGCGGAGGCGACTGACGAGGTTGGGGAGGCGTGAGGTGCCGTGCGGGGCGGGACTCAAAGGGGCAGTCGCGAGGCGGCCGCAGGCGACGTAAGCACCGCAGCGAAGGAGCGCCAGCGACTGAGCGAGGAGCACAGCGAGCGTGCGTCCGCCTCGCGACTGGGGCTTTGGAGGTACTCACCGCAGTAGCGTCAATCACTTATAAACAGCCGACAGCAACACCGCAATCTGAATTATAAACGACCGCTCTCAAGACGTACTACACTCACTCCCGAAATCGCTCGTCGCTACGTCTGTGTTGACCGAGACCGGGTAGAACGTGTCTCTCTCAGAGGGTTTCACCAGAGCCATCGAGGCGCACCGCCCGTTTCCGTGAGGCGTACTGTTTAGTGGATCCCGCGGGAGAGTCCGACCATGAAGGCCGTTCAGTTCGCCGACCACGGCGACCGCGACGTGATCGAGTACGGCGAGTTCCCCGACCCCGAGCCGGACCGCGGCGAGGTGCTCGTCGACGTCAAGGCCGGCGCGTTGAACCACCTCGATATCTGGACCCGACGCGGGATGCCCGGCATCGACTTGGAGATGCCGCACGTCCCGGGCAGCGACGCGGCCGGCGTCGTCGAGGCCGTCGGTGAGGGCGTGACGCGGTTCGAGCCCGGCGACCGCGTCGCCGTGAGCGCGGGCGTCTCCTGCGGCGAGTGCGAGTTCTGTCGCAACGGCGAGGAGTCGCTGTGCGTCTCCTTCCACATCATCGGCGAACACGTCCGCGGCGTTCACGCCGAGAAGGCGACGGTCCCGGCGGCGAACCTCGTTCCGGTCCCGGACGGCGTCGACTGGGAGGTCGCCGGCTCCGCCTCGCTCGTCTTCCAGACCGCGTGGCGAATGCTCCACACGCGCGCCGAAATCGAGGCGAGCGAGAAGGTCCTCGTCTTGGGCGCCTCGGGCGGCGTCGGCCACGCGGCCGTCCAGATCGCCGACCACGCGGGCTGTGAGGTGTACGCGACCGCCTCCACCGAGGAGAAGCTCTCGCACGCCGAGGAGTGCGGCGCCGATCACGTCATCGACTACGAGGCGAACGACTTCGCGGACGAGATCGACGAACTCACCGGCAAACGCGGCGTCGACGTCGTCGTCGACCACGTCGGCGAGGCCACCTACCCCGACTCGCTGAAGTCGATGGCGAAGGGCGGCCGGCTCGTCACCTGCGGCGCGACGACGGGCGGGAATCCGGGCGCCGGTCTCAACCGCATCTTCTGGAACCAGCTGTCGGTGCTCGGGTCGACGATGGCGACGCCCGGCGAGGTCGACGACGTACTCGAACTCGTCTGGGACGGCACCTTCGAGCCCCGCGTTCGCGAGGTCCTCCCGATGAGCGAGGCGGCGCGCGCACACGAGATGATAGAGAACCGTGAGGGCTTTGGCAAAGTGGTGGTAAAACCGGACAGTGAGTTCTGAGACCGACGCGACCGACGCGGACGGCACCACCGACGGCGGCTACGTCCACGTTCCGGATGCCGACGGCGGCGAGGGCGACGAGCCCGTCGGCCTCGGGTCGTCGACGGCCGACGACCCTTCCGCCGACGGCTTCGGTCGCAAGGGGTGGGCGCTGACGGCGGCGATCTTCACCTGCGCCCTCGTCATCCCGGGGATCATCTACGTCTACCCGTACGCGGCGGGCTGGTTCGGCCTCCCCTTCTTCGCGACGTACCTCGCGCTCCCGCTCGTCCCCGCGCTCCTGCTCGGCCTCGTCGCGGTCTGGTCGATGACGGCTGCGACGGCGGACGGCGAGGCGTGAGCGAGTCGGCGACGCGGTCCGGGAGTCGACGCCCGACGCGACCGAACGACAACCGTTTTGAACGACACCCGCGCAGTGACGATATGTTGATCACCGTCTCCGGCCCGCCCGGCAGCGGGAAGAGCACCAACGCCGCGCAGCTCGCTGACGCGCTCGGTCTCGGGCACGTCTCCGGCGGCGACATCTTCCGCGAGATGGCGGCCGAACGCGACATGACGCCCGTCGAGTTCAACGAGTTCGCCGAGGAGGACCCCCAGATCGACCGCGACCTCGACCGTCGGCTCCGCGAGATCGCCGTCGACCGCGACGACGTCGTCCTCGAGTCGCGGCTCGCCGGGTGGCTCGCGGCCGACCACGCCGACTTCCGGTTCTGGTTCGACGCGCCGCTTTCGGTCCGCGCGGAGCGGATCGCGGAGCGCGAGGCGAAGCCGGTCGACCGCGCGCGAACGGAGACGGAGCGCCGCGAGGCCTCAGAACGCAAGCGGTACGAGGAGTACTACAACATCGACATCGAGGACCTCTCGATCTACGACGCCGCGTACAACACCGCCCGCTGGGGGCCCGAGCGCTTCCTCGACGTCCTCGTCGCGACCGTCGAGGCGTACGACCCCGCGGACGACGAGGGGAAGTCCCCGGTCGAGGGCGTCGTGTACGACTTCTGAACCGCCCGCCACCGCACCACCCATGACAGACGCCTCCGACGCCGACGCCGACGAACGCGCCGACGGCGAGGACCCCCTCAGAGCCCCGCCCGAGGAGCGGTCGGTGTCGGAGTTGCTCCGGTTCGGCGTCGTCAACCTCGACAAGCCAGCCGGCCCCTCCTCGCACCAGGTGTCGGCGTGGGTGCGCGACGCGGTCGACGAGACGCTCGCGGCGCTCGACCCCGAGGGCCCCCCCACCGGCGGCGTCGCGCACTCCGGCACGCTCGATCCGAAGGTCACCGGCTGTCTCCCCACGCTGACCGGGGACGCGACGCGCATGGCGCAGGTGTTTCTGGAGGGTACCAAGGAGTACGTCGCGGTGCTGGAGCTCCACGGGTCGCCCCCGGCGGACTTCCGGGACGTCGTCGCGGAGTTCGAGAGCGAGATCTACCAGAAGCCGCCGCGGAAGAGCGCCGTCAGCCGCCGGCTCCGCACGCGGACGGTTCACGACCTCGACGTGCTGGCGGTCGACGACCGGAAGGCCCTCCTCCGGGTCCGATGCGAGTCGGGAACGTACGTGCGGAAGCTGTGCCACGACATCGGGCTCGCGGCGGGCGTCGGCGCGCACATGGGGCACCTCCGGCGCACCGCCACCGACCCGTTCGACGACCGCGACCTCCGCACGCTTCAGGACTTGGTGGACGCGCTCGCGTGGGCCGAGGACGGCGACGACGCGCTCCTCCGCGAGGTGGTCCGTCCCGCCGAGGACGCCCTGACACACCTCCCGGCCGTGAGGATCGCACCGTCGGCCGCGCGCAACGTCGCGACCGGTGCGCCCGTGTACGCGCCCGGCGTGATCGACGTCGACGACGCCGCTCGGCCGGACCGCACCGGCGACGGGGATCCCCCCCTCATCGCGTGTTTTACCCCCGACGGCACCGCGGTCTGTCTCGGGCGAGTCGTCGGCGATCCGGACGCCGACAGCGGGGTCGTCGTCGACTTAGAGCGCGTTCTTTTATAACTCCACTACCCTCGAACCCGGGTATGGACGAGTCTGACGCGGACGGGGACGAGGGCGGCCGAATAGCACTCGGGAGCGCGAGCGCGGGGCCGGGGACGCTCGACCGCGGCCGGCTCCCGGTCGCGGACCTCCCGACCGGGGGCTCGGAGGCGCTGCCGGTCGCGGTCGCGAACGGCGCCGGCGACGGGCCGACGCTGTGGCTCACGGGCGGCGTCCACGGCGACGAGGCGACGGGCGTCGCGGTCGTTCAGGACGCGGTCGCGGCCCTCGGCGACCGCCTCGCCGACCTCGCGGGCGCGGTCGTCGCGGTGCCCGTGGTCTCCCCGGCCGGACTGCGCCGGAACGCGAGGGAGACGTACTACGCCGACGAGGACCCGAACCGCCACTTCCCGGACGCCGACGCGGAGTCGGCCCGCCCGCCGAAGCTCCAGGAGCGGATCGACGCCCGGCTGTACGCCGCGATCACGGGTGACCCTCCGAGCGACGCGGGCGAGTTCGCCGTCGAGACGGTCGGGACGAACGCGGCCGCGGACGCGCTGATCGACTGTCACACCGCGGGCGTCGGCAGCGACCCCTTCGTCATCCGGGACCGTGTCCTCCACGGTGACCGCCGGAGCGCGTCCGAGGCGACCGCGCTCTCCGAGGAGCTCGGCCGGCTGGTCGACGCGTTCGGCCTCCCGGTCGTCCGGGAGTACCCCGCGGCCGAGTACGTCGAGGAAAACCTCCAGCGGTCGACCGCCGGCGCCGTGCTCAACGAGGCGGGTATCCCGGCGTTCACGGCGGAGTTAGGCGCGCACAGCGTCGTCGACGACGCGCTCCTCGACGCGGGCGTCGCGGGCGCGTTCGGCGTCGCGGTCGAGATGGGCCTGCTGGCCGCCGGCGACGTGCCCGCGTCGGTCGACGAGTCCGGCGTCGGCGTCGATCCCGCGCCCGTCGAGTTTCCCGTGCGGCGCTTCCGGAGCGCGACGACGGACGCCGCCGGACTCGTCCGGCACCGCGTCGCGGCCGGCGACGCGTTCGCCGAGGGCGACGCCCTCGCTGACGTGGTCGACGCGGCGGGCACGGAGCGCGCGACGGTCCGCGCCGACGCGGACGGCTACGTCCTCGGCCGCTGCGAGGGGCTCGCCGTCTACGAGGGCGACCCGATCGGCAGCCTCGCGGTCCGGGACGACGGCGACCTCGTGGTCCCGCGGGACGCCGGCGAGGAGTGAAGCGAAGTCCTTAATTACCGGACCGTCGTTTCTCGTCGTGTAGTCAGGGACCGTGGGGTAGTGGTATCCTATGCGGATGGGGTCCGTATGACCTGAGTTCGACTCTCAGCGGTCCCATCAGATTCTTTACAGATTGCCGTTATCGGCAGTCTCAACGCCTTCTAACGCCCGAAAAACGCATTCGAGGGTGCGCTATGAACCGCCAAATCGGCGGTTCCGACGAAACCGCGCAGTGCCAGTACCGTGATGATGATATCTCTGACATAGACCGAATAGTACTCGCTGAAGCCAGCGATGGCCGCTAGAGCGACGTTGTATGTTTTCTCGGCTAATACGCGCGGGTATGGCACAGTCGTCGGTTCGGATCGCGACCGAGGTCCACGACGAGCCGCATATCGAGGGGCGGCGCGTGACCGTCCGGCGGATTCAGGGGCTCGTCGAGGGGGCCGGAAAGTCGGCCGACGAGGTGGCCGACCAGCTCGACCTCGACGTGGCGGACATGTACGGCGCGCTCCAGTACTACCACAGTCACCCCGACGGGATGGCGGCGGTCGAGCGTCAGCGGGCTGACCGCGAGGCTGCGGCGCAGGAGGCGGGTGCGGTGTCGCTGTCGGAGCTGAAAGGCGACGAGGGCGCGAAACCGGATGGAGTATCGGGTCCTCGTCGACGAGGACACGAGTCCGCGGGTCGCGGAGTCACTCCGGGGAAAGGGCGTCGCCGCGGAACACGTCCACGAGGCGCTTTCTGAAGGCGTCGACGACGAGTCGATCGCGGCGTTCGCTCGCGAGGGCGGCTACGTCGTCCTCACGCACGACACCGATTTTCTCGACGCGGAGACGCGAGGGGACGTGCCGGTGCTCTACTACGCCGACGATACGACGGACACCTACGCGATCGCTGACCGCGTCGCGGCGGTGGTCGAGTCGATGCCGGACCCGACCGACCTGCGCCCGATCGTGAAGCTCAACGAGCGGGGCTGAACGTCGTGGTCGAAACGCGCCAGTAGGTCGAGACGGCGCTGATCGGCGGGCGTTGGGTGCGACTGAGGCGGCGTCGGGAGATCGGTTCTAATCGCTACCTGAGAGTGTTGTCTCGGTGTCGGCCCGCGACCGTTCGGAATCTGTGACTATCTCCGTCATCTATTTAATTGCGCTGACGTGTGGGTTTGATATTCAATGAGCCAAGCGACGCTCGGAAGCGGTCCCTACCGGAATTCCAGCCTCTTCTCTGGCTACTATCTCGACGAGCGCGTTGCCGACCTCGACGCGTGGGACTGTGACGCCGAAGCCGAGGAAGCGTTCGAGCAGATTCGTGACCTCTGGAACCGGGAGGGAGCGCTCTTGCCCTCCTACAAGGAGGACGAACTGATCGACACGTGGATCGCCGAGGTTCTCGACATCCTCGGGTACGGCACGAGTTCCGAGGTGACGCTCCCGGACGGCGGGGGCTACGTCGACCGGCTACTCTTCGAGAACAAGGACGTACGCCGCGAGAGTGCCCGGCAGGCGCTTGACAGCGGCACGGAAGGGCACTTCTCCCGGGCGCTGTCGATCCTCGAAGCCAAGCAGTGGGACGCCGACTTTGAGAAGTTCTTCTCCGAACAGCGGTCCTATCGCGACGCGTCTCACCAGATCAAGTTCTACCTCGAACGGACTCCCGGCGATCTGAACTGGGGGATCCTCACCGACGGGAAGAAGTGGCGGCTCTACGGCACGAAGGACTACGAGACACAGACGTACTACGAGGTCGACCTGCCGGAGATTCTGGAGAGCGGGAACCTAGAGGCGTTCAAGTACTTCTACGTCTTCTTCCGGCCCGGAGCGTTCGTCGAGACGGCCGGGAGTTCCTTCCTCGACGACGTGTGGTCCGAATCGGAGACGGCCGCACAGGAACTTGGAGAGGACCTCCAAGACAACGTGTTCCGAGCGCTGCGGGTCCTCGGAAAGGGGTTCGTCGAGTCGAACGATCTGGAAATCGATCCCAACGACGAGGACGGACTCAGCGCCGACGAACTGAAAGAGCAGTCGCTGGTGCTGCTCTACCGGTTGATGTTCGTCCTCTACGCCGAGTCGCGGGGGCTGATCGACCCCGACGACCCGGCCGCCAGCGAGGAATATCAGGAGTACTTCAGCCTCGAAGCGAAACGCGAGGAGATACTCGACGAGGTCGACGGGCTTGACGTCGAGTCCGGCGCGGCGTTCGAGCAGGAGTTCAGTCAGTACTCCTCGTCGATCTGGGGTCGGCTCTCGGAGCTGTTCGAGCTGATCGACGAGGGCGAAGAGGACCTCGGCATTCCGCCGTACAACGGCGGGCTGTTCAGCCGTGAGGACCACGAGTTCCTCGCGGAAAACTCGGTCTCGGACCCGGCGATCGCCGAGGTCATCTTCCGGCTGTCGACCACGGAGAACGACGAGGGCGAGTACGTCCCGGCGGACTACGCCGACCTCGACACGCGGCACCTCGGCTCGATCTACGAGGGCCTGCTGGAACACGAGTTCCGGATCGCGCCGGAGGCGGGCATGGCCGCGGTCGCGGAGGACGGCGGACAGGTGTGGAAGCCCGGCGACGAGGTCTCCGTGGCGGACGCGGTCGAGGTCGTCGACGAGGGCGGGCTGTACGTCGTCAACGACGAGGGCGAGCGCAAGGCCACGGGGGCGTACTACACGCCGGACTACGTGGTCACCTACATCGTCGAGGAGACGATCGACCCGCTGATAGACGAGATTCACGCGGACCTCGAAGCCGACGGGCTCTCCCGGAGCGACGGGGAGTACTTCCGGCGGTTCTACGACCGCGTGACGGACCTGACGGTTCTCGACCCCGCGATGGGCTCGGGGCACTTCCTGACGAAGGCGACGGGCTACCTCACCGAGCACGTCATGAGCGTCGTTCGCGAGCAGGAGATTCAGTCGTACGACGAGCAGGACATCCGCCGGACGATCTCGAAGGAGGTCATCTACGGCGTCGACCTGAACGGGATGGCGGTCGAGCTCGCGAAGCTCTCGATGTGGCTGGAGACGCTCGCGGCGGACCAGCCGCTCGCCTTCCTTGACCACCACCTGAAGGACGGGAACTCGCTCGTCGGCAGCGACATCACGGAGGTCCTCTCCGACGACACCGAGGAGAACGACGGCCAGCTAACGCTCACACAGGCGTTCGCACGCGTTCGGCAGGACACCCTCGGGCACGTGATGGACCTGATGGCGGACCTGCTGGCGTACGACAACGACTCGCTGGAGAGCGTGAAATCGATGGAGGAGCTGTACGACGAGATCCGCGACGACCCGCTGTACACGCGCCTCTTCGAGTTGGCGAACGTCCACACCGCCGAGGAGTTCGGCGTCGACGTGCCCGAGGACGCCTACGAGCAGATGGCGGGGGCGATCGAGGACGAAGCCGATTGGGCAGAGATCCGCGAGGAGCCGTGGTTCAAATCGGCACAGGCGACGGCCGCCGAGCAAGACTTCTTCCACTGGGAACTGGAGTTCCCTGAGGTGTTCTTCGACGCCGACGGTGAGCGGATGCCTGAAGCCGGTTTCGACACCGTGATCGGGAATCCGCCTTATGTGCGAATCCAAGAGCTACAGACAAATGTGCCAGAACGGGCGGAGTATCTCTCTAGATATCGATCCTCCGAGCAGAATTTCGATCTCTATGTAAACTTCACCGAGAAGGGGTACGAATTGTTATCCCCGAGGGGGCTACTCGGGTTTATTGAGCCTCACAAATTCTTCCAAAATGAATTTGGAAGAGGTATCCGCGAGTTCCTCGCAGACAATGATTCCCTCGATAAGATCCTCTCATTCGGTCACAAGCAGGTGTTTGGGAACGCCTCTGTCTATACCTGCGTCCTTATATTGAGCAAATATGACGAGGACGGACTCGAATATGCTGAAGTCGATCCTGCGGATCTAGCAACTGGGAAAGATCCTAATTTCCGTCACATCAATCCTGAACTTGACGGAGATGCTTGGGTATTCCAATCGCCAGAAGTTCTAGAGATTATTCAGGAAATCGAGGATAACCCACTAAGTCTAGCTGATGCTACGAAGAAAATATATCAGGGAATCATAACGAGTGCTGATAGTATTTTCTTGGTGGAAACCACCGAACAGATGGGAGATCTGACAGTTGTAGAAAACGGACATGGTGAGCAATTTAAGGTAGAATCAGAGCTTCTACACCCCTTTTTGAAAGGAAAAGACGTGAAACGATATGCTCCCTTAAATCCGCCTCTACAAATCATCTTACCATACCGGGTTGATGACAACGAACTAGACTTCATACCAGAAGAATCCCTTCGTTCAGAGTTCCCACGAGCATTTGAGTACTTCAAGAGTCACGAGTCGAAGCTTCGATCGCGTGACAGTGGTAGTATGGACACGGAACGGTGGTATGACTTCACTCGGGCCCAGAACATGGGTGAATTTCTGAATGACAAAATAGTCACTCCCGAGATCAGCTACGGGGGTAACTTCACGTTAGACGAGACTGGTGTACTCCATAAGTCGAAAGTTTACGGCATCGTGTCGGAAGAAAACATCGACAATGAATACCTTCTGACTTTACTGAACAGTAAGCTGTTCTGGTTCTACCTAAGGAGTACTGGATACGTACTCCGCGGCGGCTACTTTACCTTCAAAACGGACTACTTGGAACCGTTCTGTATCCCGTCGATCGGAGCGGCGAGCAAAAAGCTGAATTCAGAACGCCTTGTTGAAAGAGCGAATAATCTGTTCGCTACCGGAAACGCAGTGGATTCTGGAGATGGCCCGTCTTATCAGGAAATTCTCCGAGCTCTGGCTGCGGAACGGATTACTCAAGAAAAAGAGCAGTCAGTACTCAATACAAATCTTACAGACCATCTTGGGACCTATACGAATGGGCCTGAGCTAGGAGATATTGGTTTTGAACAACCTCCAGAAGGCTCGACGCCGACAATACTCCAGCAGACATCTGACGAGAAGACAAACCTGCGGACCGGTGACTCGACGATTAAGCGGGTCTCAAGAAACACGGTTGAAATCCACCTCACTGCTCGCTACAAGCCCGACGATGAGGACGCACACGAGACGGACCAGTGGGGCTACACGGAGACGGAGTACCTGCCGGCGTTCCGTATCACGGACCTCACGGAGCGCGAGGCGGACCTGATCGAGCACTTCGTCCCGGTCGCGGTCGACGAGGCGGGCGGCTTCGCGAACTTCCGCGAGACGGCGACGAAGACGAACTCGCTGATCGACCGGCTGAAGGCGATCGAGGTGCCGGACGTCGACGACGTGGCCGACGACTTGGAGAACTACCTGGACACGAAGGAACGCGCCGCGGAGCTCGACGCGAAGATCGAGCAGACGGACCGGCTTATCGACGAGATCGTGTATGAGCTGTACGGGCTGACCGACGAGGAGATCGAGATCGTCGAGGAGGCTGTTGAAGACTAGATCTACGAAACGAAGTGCGGACTACCGGACGTAGTGACCGAATCAGGACGTTTCGGACGGCCGACTCTGCGACTTCGGGGCCGATACCGGACGGGACCGCTACGGACTGGCGCGGAACTCGCCGTGCTTCATCCCGAAGAAGTACGCGACCACCGAGAACGCGATCATCGAGGGGAGGACCATCATGAAGACGGTCGAGGGTGTCATCACCGCGGTCAGCGCGACCGTTGCGACGGCGACGATCGCGGCGAGCGGAACCACCGAGCGCGTGAAGTCGAATTCCATGGGTGTGGTTGTGCCTAGACAAGGATAGTCCTTTAGAAACGAACGCGATGCGGATCCGGACAACGACCTCAACGATCGGATCGACGATGCTCGGGTGACAGATAGCGACTCTTCACCCGAGCAGCTTCCGCCGAGTATTCGCGGCGATCACCCCGCCGCCGGCGATGACCGCAGCCGCTGCTGTCAGCGGATTGAAGAACCCGACGGCCAGCGCCGCGAGGGCGATGCCGTTGTAGGAGAACGCGAGGAGGTTGTTCTGTTTCACGCGACGACGGGCCGCTCCCGCGAGGTCGAAGGCGGTTTCGACGGAGCGGATGTCGTTGTCGACGATCGCGATGTCGGCGGCGTCGGCGGCCAACGCCGTCCCGCCGCCCAGCGAGATGCCGAGGTCGGCGGCGGCGAGCGCCGGCGCGTCGTTGGTGCCGTCACCCACCATCGCGACCCGGCCGTCGGATTCGAGCCGCCGGATCGTCGCCGTCTTCCCCTCCGGCGGAACCGTCGCAAAGACGTGCGTCACGGCGTCGTGTCGCTTGAAGAAGTCCGTCGCCTCCTCGTCGTCGCCCGTCAGGACGACGACCTCCGTGCCCCGTTCCCCGAGCCGAGAGACGGTGTCGTCCCAGCCGTCCCGCGGCTCGTCGCCGACGACGATCAGCCCCTCCGCCGTCCCGTCGCGACCGATCACGACCGGCAGCTGACCGAACCCCCGAGCGTCGGCGACCCGAGACCTGATGTCGTCGTCGACGGTCCATCCCCGCTCCGCGAACAGGTCGAGGTTCCCGACGAGATACGACGTGTCGCCGATCACGCCTTCGATACCGGACCGATGGGTCGTGAACTCGCGTATCCGATCGCCGCCTTCCGTTCCGGTGGCGTCGTCCGCCGAGTCCGACTGATCCCCCGTGTCGTCGCCCCCGTCCCTGCCGGCGAACGCCGTCGCGATCGCGTTCGCAGCGGGGTGTGACGCCCGTCGTTCGAGCGCGGCGACGGCGTCGAGCAGCTCGGGGGGCGCGTCCGCTTCGATCACCTCCATCTCTCCGGTCGTGAGCGTCCCCGTCTTGTCGAAGACGACGACGTCGACCTCGCGGAGCCGTTCGAAGACCGTCTCGTCGAAGATGATGATCCCGCGACGGAGCGCACTGGAGAGGCTCTTCGCGACCGACAGCGGCGTCGCGAGTCCGAGGGCCCACGGCGAACCGGCGAGGAGGACCACCAGCGCGAGGCGGACGGCGTCCGGCGGGCCCATCCCGAACGCGAGCGCACCGACGCCGCCGACCGCGACGGCGGCTCCGGCGACGACGAACACAGCGTACGACGCGAGCCGGTCGGCGTGCCGCTGGACCCCGTGCGTCGCGCTCTGTAGGTCCCGGACGGCGGTCGTTATCCGGTCGATGCTACTCGTCACGTCCGGGCCGACGCGGACCAACGCCGCGCCGTCCGTCACGATCGACCCCCCGATCACGTCGTCGCCGGCGCGTTTCGACACCGGAAGCGACTCACCGGTCACGATCGCTTCGTCGACGGTACAGCCATCTTCGACCAGTTCGCCGTCGACCGGCACGCGCTCCCCCCGTCGAACGAGGACGACGTCGCCCGCCTCGAGGTCCTCGACGCGAACGTCCCGAGTGGTTCCGTCCGAGTCGTACGTCCGCGCCCGCTCGACCTGCGATATCGTGAGCTCGGTGAGCCGGTCGAGCGCGCGCTGTTTGATCGACGACTCGTAGAACACCGACGCGGTGACCGCAGCCGTTACGACGATCGCGAGGTCGTAGAAGATGTCGTTCTGTCCGAGGACGACGGCCGCCGTACTGTACAGATACGCGCTCACCGCGGTGATCGCGACCAACAGGTCGGTGTTCGGGCGCCGCATTTTGAGACTGATGTACGCACCCCGCAACACCGGAAGCCCGGTGAACACCAGGATGAGTCCGGTCATCACGAAGTACAGCCGGAGGAACACGAACGCGCCCTCGCTGTTCAACTGAAACGCGCCCTCGAATATCGCGAGCGCTTGCCAGTCGAATATCGACGCGAGGTGTGCGGGATACAGGATCGCGACGTACGGGACCAACAGAAACGCACCGAAGAGGAACCCGAGCGAGTACCGCATCCCCAGGAGCTGGTCGTCCCGCCGCTTCCGAATGCCACCCATCTCCCGTGACCGGCGCGTCGTCCCGCCGGCTGTGTCCGCCTCTGTCGAGGCGTCGTCACGGAGGTACGCCGTGTACCCGAGCGTACTCAACGCGTCACGCAGCGCGCCCTTCGAGACGGTTCCTGGGTCGTGGTCGACGCGGATCGTCTCCGTGACGTAACTCGCCTCAGCGGCGGTCACTCCCGCCCGGTTCTCGGCGAGCGACTCGAGATACGCTTCACACGTCGCGGAGTACATCCCGTCGATCCGCAAGAACGTCCGGGAGTCATCCGAGTCGGGCAGACCGTGTCCGTCCGGTGTCCGCTCGGGTGTGGACCGGTCGACGTCGGGCGGGTCGGCAACTCCGAGCGTCGCATACACGTCGTGACACCCGCTCGAGCAGAACGCGCGCTCACCGGGTGCTTCAAAAGAGGACGACTGAATCGATCGACCGCACAAGGAACACTCGTTGCTCATACTGCGACGGGCGCGACTCGTTTCCTCAGTCGGACAGCGCGCAGACCCGAGCGAGCATCACGGCACATGCTTCTTTCATACAGTAGTAGTGAACTTGTAATGAGACGGTTGATCGTACCCACGTACGAGGCTCACGTTTATGTGACCATCGCTCTCTATCGAACGGCACTCCGTCCGGAGATCGATGCGAAATCAACGGGTCATATATCCGATCTCGTCGTGCGCCTGGGAGCGTGCGACCACGTCTCGTCTCGACTGCTCGTCCCGGGGTTCGTCCGTCGCACCGCTCGCAACGGCGTATTCACGACGAGTGGAACGAACGGGCCCCGTGGTCGTCCTGCCACGCAAACGCGTGGAGACGGCGGGTTTCGACGCGCCGGAGCCGGCGACCGTCGTCACTTTCGCCCGTCGTGAGCGTCCACGCCGCACCGTCACATACCCACTCGTACTAGGCTACTACATGTAACTGTGAGCGAACTCGAAATCGACGCCGACACCACGGCCGTCCCGATCGCCGGTCCGCAGATCGACGTCCCGAAGCCCGAGAGCGAGGCGTGAGACGAGGTCGGCGAGACCGTCGTGGAGAACGCCGTCGTCGACGAGTTTCGTCGGATCCGCGACGCCGCTCCCGACCCTCGTCTCGGCTCGCTCGTCGGTCACCTCCTCCGGGGCGGACTCGTCGGCGCGCTCTCGGCGCCGCCGCCGCTTCCGGATCGGCAGACGATCCGAGACCAGGTGTCGGGAGCCATCGTCGATAGCGGATCGATCGCCGCTCGCCGGTCGAGCACGTTCTCGGTTCGGTCGAACCGCCTGTGCGCTCTCGACGCACGATCTGAACGCTGTTAACATCCGTTGACCCCGACTCATTGTATGGTACAGATTGGCAGACGGTCCCTCCTCGGCGCCCTCGGGGTCGGGATGTCGTCGGTTTCGGGGTGTCTCGGCTCCTCCGACGCCGGCGCCGAATCGGGGTCGATCGACGGCGGCTCCGACGGATCGACCGGTTCGGTTGCCGAGGGGCCACCGACGGTCGAGCGGTCGCTCCCGGCGGCGTACACCGCCGAGGAGCTCGCGGCGGCGAGCCGGTCCGGCGGGCCGCCGCCCGACGGCATTCCCGCGATCGAGGACCCGCAGTTCGCCGAGGCGACGGACCCGCCGGCGTTGCTCGACGACGGCGATCCGGTGTTCGGCGTCGTCCTCGACGGCGAGGCGAAGGCGTACCCGCAGTCCGTCCTCGTGTGGCACGAGATCGCCAACGACGTTATCGCCGGGACGCCCGTCTCCGTGACGTACTGTCCGCTCACCGGCACCGCACAGGGCTTCCACCGCGGGGAGACGACGTTCGGGGTCTCGGGACAGCTGATCAACGCGAACCTCGTCATGTTCGACCGGGCGACGGGGGCCCGGTGGCCGCAGATGCTCGCGACGCGGATCACCGGCGACGACCCCGGAGACCACCTGAAGGAGTTCCGGGTCGTCTGGACGACCTGGGAGCGGTGGCGGTCGGCTCACCCCGAGACGGTCGTGCTCACCGACGACACCGGATTCGCCCGGAATTACGGGAGCGATCCGTACGGCGGGTACAACCCCCGGAGCGGGTACTACGCCGATGGCTCCCTCCTGTTTCCGCCGCTCGCGGAGGACGACCGGCTCGCCCCGAAGACCGTCGTGATCGGGATGCGGTCGGCGAACGGCGCCGTCGCCGTCCGCAAGGAGACGCTCCGCGAAGAGCGGATCATCGAGTTCGACCTCGACGCCGTCCGCCACGCGGCCGTCTACGACGGATCGCTCGACACCGGGTACGTGTACCGGGCCAGAGACGGCGCCGAGAGCGACGGGACCGACGGTGCCGACCTCGAAACCGCGACGCTCTCGTGGGAGGACGGAGACGTCGTCGTCGACGGTTCCGTTCACGCTCCCGACTCGCTGCCGTTCGAGCGGGAGATCGCCTTCGACGCCATGTGGTTCGCTTGGTACGGCTACTACCCCATGACCGACCTCCACCGATGACCGCTCGCGGCGCACGTGCGACGGTTTCCGGTGTCCTCGGGGACGTCGACGGGGCGGTGCGACTGGCTCTCGGCCGCCGCGATAGCGCGGCGGTCGTCGCCGCCGTGACGGTCGGCTACCTGCTGGCGTACCTCTGGGCGACGGGCGATCTGTCCCTTCGCACGGGGGTCGCTCCCGGCGTACTCGTGATCGACGACCCGCTCGGTCGCCTGTTCGCCCGGACCGGGCCGGCGTCGTTCGGCGCGATCGCCACGGTCGACACCGGCGTCGTTCGGCTACTGCTCTCACCGGTCGACGTCGCGATCGGCGCCGTCGTCGCCGGGCTCGTCGGGATCAACCTCGGGACGACGTATCTCGCGGTTCGGCGGCCCGCGGAATGCGGGATCGGAGCCGTTTCGGGCCTGCTCGCGTCCGTTCCCGCCCTCCTCTCCGGGACGGTCTGTTGCGGCCCGGTCGTGCTGCTCGCGGTCGGCGTCCAGGCGACCGCCGTCGTCCTGACGGCGTTCGTCTGGCTGTTACCGATCGGGATCGCGCTGCTCCTCGCCAGCCTCGCGTACGTCGCGACGAAGATCGATCCGGGGCGGCCGATCGAACCTTGATCACCGATCGGGTCCGGGACGACCGAGAGAGTCGCTCATGGACGGGGTAGACGAGGCCACGGCATAACGCCGGGTCGGTCTGGCGCCTCGCGCACCAGACCGCGTCACCTATTCGCACGGGGTGATCGATGTCCGTTCATGGTCGCTCCAGAGTCGACGCCCGCACCGGACTCCGACCGGTCGCCACCTGACGACTCCGACTCTGCGTCCGCCGCCGCCCCCGCTCTCGTCGCGGACTCGCAGCGGTTCCTCCGCGCGGTCCGAACTCCCGACGACCGCGGGCCCGCGCTCGATACCGTCAGAAACCGGATCGCGGACGCCTCGCCCGACGAACTGGACGCGCTCGCACCCGACGAGCGGATCGCGTTCTGGCTCAACGTCTACAACGCCGCGACGGGGGCCGCGCTGCTCGCTGACCCGGACCGCTTCGAGGAGCTTCGTCGGCTCTTCGGCGAGCCGATCGTCACCGTCGCCGGGACTGAGCTGAGCCTCGATCAGATAGAACACGGGATTCTCCGCGGCTCGCAGTGGAAGTACGGGCTGGGCTACGTCCCGAATCCCTTCCCCTCGGCGTTCGTCCGGCGGCACCGGGTCGCCGACCCCGACGCGCGCGTCCACTTCGCGCTCAACTGCGGCGCGGCCTCCTGTCCCGCGGTCGCCGCGTACGACGCGACCGACGTAGACGACCAGCTCGACCGCGCCGCCGGCTCGTATCTGCGAAGCGAGACGGTCGTCGAGGAGGGGACCGCCCGCGTGCCGCGCCTCCTCCTGTGGTACCGCGGCGACTTCGGCGGACGGTCGGGCATCCGCGCGCTCCTCCGCGAGCACGACGCGATCGACCCCGACGCGGTCTCACGGATACGCTACCGCGAGTACGACTGGTCGCTCGCGCTCGACGCGTTCCGGACCGAGGAGGAAGGCCGATGAGCGACGACGGCCTGCTGGAGTCGCTGTCGGTCGTCGGCCTCTTGAGCCTCTGTTGTATCGGGTTCGGCGGGGTCGCGGGCGGTGCGCTCCTCGCCGGGGGCGGCGCCTCCGCGACCGTCCTCACCACGGGCGCGTCCAGCGCTCGCGGCGCGTTGATCTCGGGCGGCGTCACGTTCGCGGCCGTGTTCGTCGCGGCCGTCGCGATCCGCTGGCGGCTTGATCGGTGAGGGGATGGAAGGCGCGGTATCGCTACCGGCGGTCAGAGGACTCCCGCGCCGCCGAGGATCAGCCGGACGCCGATGACCGTCAACAGCCCCAGGACGACCCCGCGCCGGAGGCGTTCGCTCACGCGCTCGCGGAGGCGTTTTCCGACCGCGACGCCGGCCACGGCGGGGACCGCGGCGGCGACCGACGCGAGGACGAGCCCGAGATCCGGGTACAGCCCCAGTGCCGCGGCAGCGCCGACTCGCAGGCCGTTGATGCCGACGAACACGAGCGCGACGACGCCGACGAACAGCCCGTGCGAGAGGTCGAAGCTCCGCACGTACGCGACGAGCTGGACCCCGACGTTCGTCGCGCCGAACAGGACGCCGGAGACGGCGCCGACGGTCGCCATGACGAGCGGCGTCTCGGCGACATCCGGGTCGCTCACGACCGGGAGGGACGGGAGAGCGAAGAGACGCTGATTCGCCGCGACGAACCCGAGCGAGACGAGCCCGAGCAGGACCCGGAGCGGGGCGCCCGGGATCCGGTCGAGGAGCGCCATCCCGACGACCGTTCCGACGAGCGCGGCGACGAGCAGGGGTGCGAACCGAGTTCCACACGTTCGCAGCTCCTCGCGGGTGAGGTCGCCCACGAGCGCGACGTTCACGGCGAACATCGGGACGATCATGAACGCGACGGCGGTCGCGGGATCGAGCGTCGCGGCGAGCACCATCGTCCCGACGACGGCGAAGCCGAACCCCGCGACCCCGTTGACGGCGCCCGCGACCGCGACGACGACGGCGATCGCCGCCGCCAGTTCGACCGAGAGCGCGAGCGTCATACCGCCGCGACGCGGCGAGCGGTCATAAATGACCGCTGCGCGTGCGGGACGAAAACACAGTCGGGCGGTCGGCCCGGCCCGCGCGGCCTCGGGCGGGGTCGTTTTCGGACGTGGTCGATCGCCGAGGCCGGAGCGGTGATATCCCGTCGCCGAACGGCTCGGAACCGCGAACCCGCCGCCCCGCCTCTCCCGCTGGCCTGCCCCGCGGTCGTGTGCGGCGCGTGCCACGGCGGACGGGACTTGATGACCGCGGGTCCCGTCGACCGGGACATGCAGGAGTTCGACTTCCTCGTGATCGGGTCGGGGTCGGGACTGGACGTGGCGAACGCGATGGCCGGCCGGGGGAACTCGGTCGCGGTCGTCGAGGAGGGGCGGCTCGGCGGGACGTGTCTCAACCGCGGGTGTATCCCTTCGAAACACCTGCTGTACCACGCCGACGTGATGGAGACGATCGAGGGCGCGGACGCGTTCGAGATCGACGCCGAGGTGACCGACGTCGACTTCGCGGAGATCGTCCGGAAGGTGAACGAGGACGTTTCGGGGAGCTCGGAGTCGATCCGTCGCGGGTTGGAGTCCTCGAACAGCCACGACCTGTTCTCGGGGACCGGGCGGTTCGTCGACGACCGCACGGTCGAGATCGTCGACGGCGACGACGCGGGCGCCACGCTGCGGGCCGACACCGTCCTCGTCGCGACCGGCACGCGCCCGTCGATTCCCCCGATCGACGGGATCGACGGCGTGGACTACCTCACGAGCACGGAGGCGCTGCGTCTCGAATCACCCCCGGACCGCCTCGTGATCGTCGGCGGCGGGTATATCGCGGCCGAGCTCGGTCACTTCTTCGAGACGTTCGGCACCGACGTGACGATCGTCGGCCGGCGCGAGCACCTGCTGCCGGAGGCCGACGCGCAGGTCGGGGAGGCGTTCACCGACCGCTACGCCGACCGGTTCGACGTGTACACGGGCTACGAGGCCGTCGCAGCCGAGGAAGCGGGCGGCGAGGTGACGGTCGAGGCCCGCCCGTACCCGGAGGCGGACTCGGTCCGCGCGGGCGGCGAGCCGGTCGGCGCGCCCGACGAGGCCGACGCGGTGACCGTCACCGGCGACGAACTGCTCGTCGCGGCGGGCCGCCGCCCGAACACCGACTCGCTGAACCTCGAGGCGACGGGCGTCGCGACCGACGCGGACGGCTTCGTCGAGACCGACGAGTACCTGCGGACCGACGCCGAGGGCGTGTGGGCGCTCGGCGACGTGGTCGGCGAGTACCTGTTGAAACACAGCGCGAACCACGAGGCGAAGGCCGTGATCCGGAACCTCCTCGGCGACGAGCCGGAGCCGGTCGACTACTCGGCGATGCCGTTCGCGGTGTTCGCCTCGCCCGAAGTGGCCGGCGTCGGCGCGCGCGAGCAAGACCTCCGCGAGGCCGACGTCGAGTACGCCACCAACACGTACGCGTACGACGAGACGGCCCGCGGGAGCGCGATGGGCGCCGAGGGCTTCGTGAAGGTACTCATCGACCTGGACGGCAACATCGAGGGGTGTCACGTAATCGGTCCCGAGGCGTCGAACCTGATCGAGGAGGTCGTCGTCGCGATGACCGCCGGCTCGGGGACCGTGGCGGACATCCGCGACGCGGTCCACATCCATCCCGCGCTCTCAGAAGTCGTCGATCGCGCCTTTTCCGGCCAGTTCTCCCGCGGCGACCACGACCATCACCACCACGGCTAACCGTCACGGCGACGCTGCGCCCGACCACGGCGGCTTTCCGGGCGGCCGAGGGGTTTTGTCGCTCTCCACCGAGATCCCGGTATGAGCGACCGCGGTCACCTCCTTCGGCGCCGGTTCTTAGCGGGTCTGTCGAGCGGCGGCGCGATAGCGCTGGCCGGCTGCGCCGAGAGCGACACCGGTTCCGAATCCGACACCCGGTCCGGGAACAACACCGAGAGCGACGCCGACGGCGGCGCGAGCGTCGGATCCGAATCGGAACCGCCGGCTACCGACGACCTCGACCTCGAAGAGGCGAACGTCGTCGATGTCGCGTTCGAGGCGACGGGCGGCGGCTACGCGCTCGACGTGACGCTCCATCACGACGACGAGGGCGAAGAGGGGTACGCGAACTGGTGGCAGGTCGAGCGGCTCGACGGGTCACGGCTCGGCCGCCGAGAGCTGCTCCACGCGCACTCCGAGCAACCGTTCACGCGGTCCGAGACCGTCGGTGTCCCGGCCGACGTCGACTGCGTTGTCGTTCGTGGCCACGATGCGACGCACGGCTACGGGGGTGTCGCCGCTCTCGTCTCCCTCAGCGATGGCGCGACGCGGTTCGCTGACCAAGGAGCTGCGCCGCGGTCGTTCAGCGAAGCGGACTGCCCGTAGCGCGCCCCGACGAGCCTGACAGGCTATCGCGTGTCGAGATGGCGTTCCGGATACACACCCGCGGACGGGTTTTGTACGAGTGTGTTATATAAGGGCGTACGATGGCAAAAGCAGCAATCGTGATTCTCGCCGGCAACGAATCGCACTCCGACTACGGTCGCCTCGCGAACGCGCTCGAAGCGGCCAAGGAGTTCGCCGAGAACGACGACGACGAGCTGGAACTGATCTTCGACGGCGCCGGGACCCAGTGGATCCCGGAACTGGAAGACGAGGAGAGCGACTACCACGAGCTCTACCAGGCGGTCCGCGACGACGCGGCGGTCTGTGACTACTGTTCCGGGGCGTTCGGCGTCGAGGACGCCGTGGCCGACTCCGGGCTCGTCACGCTCGACGAGTACGACGGCCACCCGAGCATCCGCTCGCTCGTCGACGACGACTACGAGATCATCACGTTCTAAGGCGCCGAAGGGACATCACACCTCCCGGACGACCTCCGTTTTTTGAATCCTGCCTCGAACGACGACGTATGGACGCGTCTGCCTTCGTCGCTCCCGACGATCGGCCCGTCACGGCGGTCACGGTCGCAGAGATGCGGGACGTCGACCGGGTCGCCGTGGAGGAGATCGGCCTCGACCTCCCCCGGATGATGGAACACGCCGGTCGAGGGCTCGTCGACGCCGTTCTCGCCGCTCGACCGACCGATCTCCCCGTCACGGTGCTCGCCGGCAACGGCGGAAACGGCGGCGGCGGACTGGCGTGTGCTCGACATCTGGCGAACCGGGACCGCCCCGTCCGGGTCGTTCTCGACCGCGCGCCGACCGGAGTCGACGGCGTCACCGCGGAACAGCTACGAATACTGAAAGCGATGGACGTACCGATCGAATGGGTCGACGCCGACGCAGACATCGACGCGGCGCTCGACGGTCTCGTCGTCGACGCGCTGATCGGCTACGGACTGACCGGGGCGCCCCGCGGCGCCGCGGCGGAACTGATCGAGGCCGTCGACGGCGCGGCGGAGACGATCGTGTCGCTCGACGTCCCCTCCGGCACAAACGCGACGACCGGAGAGGCGCCCGGGGTCGCGGTCGAACCGGACCGCACGGTCACGCTCGCGCTGCCGAAGACCGGGCTCGCGGCCGTCGGCGGTGACCTCCTACTCGTCGACCTCTCGATTCCGGCGATGGTGTACGACCGCCTCGATATTGAGTACGACAACCCGTTCGGCGACGAATTCGCCGTCCCGTTGTCGCGGACGGACGCCGAGTAGAACGGCCCGTCGGTTCACGCGGGTTACCTCGGACTCACCGGAGCGTTATACGGTTCGGTGTAGTGTGTCCGTTTATCAATGACGCCAGCGACCGGTGACGCGGCTGAACTGACGGACGCGGACGCGGGGCTAGAGGCGAGGAGAGAGCGACCCGAACCGACGAGACGGCGAACGGGCCGATGAGCGCCGAGAGCGCACGCGACCCCGAGCGGGTCGCGACGTGGAGCGACCTCGGAGACCGGGAGCCGACGCACGCCCGGGCGGCCGGCGTCGACCTCGTCGTGGTCCGGTACGACGACGAGGTGTCGGTGCTGTACGGCCGGTGTCTCCACCGCGGCGTGCTCCTCGGCGACGGCCACGTCGAAGGCGAGGACCTCATCTGCGGGGTCCACGGCTGGGACTACCGGTACGACACCGGCGTGAGCGAGTACGACAACTCGGAGCGGTTAGAGAAGTTCCCGGCATGGATCGAAGCCGACGGCGACGGCGAGGAGGCGGTGTACGTCGACGCGGCGGCGGTCGCCGAGTGGGCCGACGACCACCCGGAGCCGTACGACCTACCGGAGAACGCCGACGAGGCAGACGACGTGGACGCCGCGGTGAACCCCGAGTTCTACGGCGAACCGGAGGTCGAGACCGAGCCGCACACCCACTACATCCAGACGCTCGCCCGCGAGGGTCCGGAAGGGATCGGCGAGCACGGGAGCGTCTCCGCGATGGGCGTCCCGCGGACGGAGCTGCCGAGCTGGGACGACCTCCAGATCCTCACCGCCCAGCTCGACCGGACGCCCCTCGACGACGAGGCGCCGGTCGATTCCGGGCTCGTGATCGGCCCGAACGCCGAGAACCCGCTCGAACTGGAGATCCCGGTGTTCGTCAGCGACATGAGCTTCGGCGCGTTGAGCGAGGAGGCGAAGGTCGCGATCTCGAAGGGCGCGGACGCGGCCGGGACGGGGGTCTGCTCCGGCGAGGGGGGCATGCTCCCCGAGGAGCAGGCGGTTAATTCGCGGTACTTCTACGAGTACGCCACCGGGAAGTTCGGCTGGGACATCGAGAAGGTCGCTGACGTCCAGGCGTTCCACTTCAAGGCGGGCCAGGGCGCCAAGACCGGCACCGGCGGCCACCTCCCGGGCGAGAAGGTCCAGGGGAAGATCGCGGAGGTCCGGGACCTCGAACCGGGCACCGACGCCGTCAGCCCCGCGCGGTTCGACGACTTAGAAGCCCCAGACGACTTCGCGGCGATGGCCGACCGCGTCCGCGAGGTCGGCGGCGGCATCCCGGTCGGGTTCAAGCTCTCCGCCCAGCACATCGAGGACGACATCGATTTTGCGCTGGAGGCCGGGGCGGACTACCTGATCTTAGACGGCCGCGGCGGGGGGACGGGCGCCGCGCCGGACGTGTTCAAAGACAACATCTCGGTGCCGACGATCGCGGCGATCCCCCGGGCGCGTCGCCACCTCGACGCCCGCGGCGCCGACGACGTGACGCTGATCGCGACCGGAGGGCTTCGCACCGAGTCGGACTTCATCAAGGCGCTGGCGCTCGGCGCCGACGGCGTCGCGGTCGCGAACGCCGCGATGCAGGCGATCGGCTGTCTCGGGATGCGCGCCTGCGACTCGAACAACTGCCCGGTCGGGATCGCGACGCAGAAGGAGGGACTTCGCGACCGGCTCGTGGTCGACTCGGCCGCCGAGGGGCTCGCGAACTACTTCGCCGCGACGGTGAAGCTGATGAAGGTGATGGCCCGCGCCTGCGGCCACGACGCGCTGACCGAGTTCGAGCGCCGCGACCTGACGACGTGGAAACGGGACGTCGCCGACCTCACCGGCGTCGAGTACGGGGGCGTGGGCGCGGAGGGGCGTCGGCGGTGAACGGTCGGCTCGGCCGAGGGAGTCGGCTCGGCGAAGACCGGCGGCTCAGTCGAGCGAGTCGGGTCGGTGGAACGCGTCTGGACCGTGGTCGTCCAGCCAAGTGAACGCGTACAGTCGTCGCGCCGGAACCCAGTCGAGCCGGCGCCCGTCCGTCGCGGCGCCTGTGTGTGGATTCCACGTCGTCCCGTCGCTGACAACGCCGGCGTCGGTCATCTCGAATTCGTGACCGGGGTCCGCGTACGCGTGAATACCGTCGTCCGTCGCGAAGGCGACGACATCCCGGTGGCCGACCGTCGTCCGCGCGACGCCGCCGGCCGCCCGCACCCGCGAAAAGGCGAAGCCGACCGCGTCCTCGTCGAACTCGACGCCGACAACGACGGTTTTGGGGTCGAGGTCCGCGGGTCCGTCCCACTCCCGAGTGTCGGCCGCGCCGCGGTGTGCTGCGAGCCCGAACCCCTCGCCCGCGGCGTACGCCTCGTACGGCGACTCGGCGTAGTCGATCGGGGCGGGCTCATTGTCGTCGCTCGCGGCCTCGCTCTCTCCCCCCGGCGGGTCGAGGACGACGCCGTCCGGGTACGACTCGCGGAACTCTCGGGCAGAGAGCATTGCCGCCGGGCGGACGGACAGCGAGTCGCCCTCGAACGCACCGTCGATACACTCGCCGGTGGACTGCTTCCACTCGCTGCCGGTCTCTCGATCGTACATCACGAGGTCGTCGTCCGCGAGCTTCCCGGAGACCCCGAACTCGAGCGTCCGCCCCGCGTGGCTCCGGTCGTATAGGACCGCGCTCCCGCAGAGGGGACACCACGTCACGGCGATCGGAATGCTGCCGGACGCGCCGTCAAGGGCGTCGTTGACGATCTCGTGGAACTGGAGGTACCGCACCGGATACGCGCGCGGCGGATCTGCGTCGGTCACGGCGATGACCGCGTCGTTGGCGTCTCCGTCGTACGCGCCGCTGAACCGAGGCTCGTCGACGCTCGGAATCGCGTCTCGGGGAAGGACTCGTCGGACGTTCACGTCGGCGACTGGCGCTCGCTAGACATAACTCGGTCGTCCGCGGGTTGGGGCCGCCACCGCACAGCGCCGCGTCGCTTATTCGACTGGCCGCGCACTGGCGGGTATGAAACGCGTCCGCGTCGACGACGTGGAGAACTCGCTTCAGCCGGCCGCGGTGATGCGACCGCTCACTGACGCGCTCGGGCTGACGGACATGGCCGTGAACTACTACGAGCTCGAACCGGGCGACAGCTTCGCGTTCGCGTACCACAGCCACGAGGTCCAAGAGGAGGCGTTCTACGTCATCTCCGGCACCGCGACGTTCGAGACCGAGGAGGGGCCGGTCGAGGTGGGGAAAAACGAGATCGTGCGGTTCGACCGCGGCGAACTCCAGCGCGGCTGGAACCGCGGCGACGAGCCGGTCCGTGCGCTCGCGCTCGGCGCCCCCCTAGAGTACGGCGAGATGCCGCGGCTCCGGTACTGTCCCGACTGCGACGCCGAGCGGGACAGCGAGTTCGACCGCGTCACCGAACCGGGCGCCGACGGCGCGGCGTCGGGTCGCGAGGCTGTCGTCACCCGCTGCGCAGAGTGCGGGACCGAGACGGGGCGCTGGTACCGCGGGTCGATGGACGGAGAGGTGCCGTGAGGCGATGACGCAGCAACGCCTCCCGGACTCGGTCGAGCGATTCCTCGCCGAGAACCGGACGAACCTCGTCTCGACCGCAGAGACCCTTCTGAGCCACGACACGGCCAACCCGCCGGGTCACACCGCGACGGCGGTCTCGTGGATCGCGTCGCGGCTGGAGACGGCGGGTGTCGACTTCGAGCGGATTGCGGTCGACCCGGAGAAGCCCAATCTCGTCGCGACGCTGCCCGGAGCGTCGGACCGGACGCTGTGTTTCGTCGGCCACGTCGACACGGTCCCGTTCGACGGGACCGAGTGGTCGCGCGACCCGCTCGGCGAGCGCGAGGGCGACCGGCTCTACGGCCGCGGCGCGACGGACATGAAGGGGGCCGTCGCCGCGATGCTCCAGGTCGCGCTCGCGTACGCGGAGTCCGACGCGGCGCCGCCGGTCGACCTACGGTTCGCGTTCGTGAGCGACGAGGAGACCGGCGGCGACGCCGGCCTCCCGAGCGTCAGGGAGGCGATCGAGTTCGCTCCCGACGCCTGCGTCATCGGGGAGACGATCTCCCGGAACGGTCGCTTCGCGGTGTCGATCGCGGACCGCGGCGCTATTTGGCTGACGCTAGAGGCGACCGGCGAGGCCGCACACGGCTCGCGACCGATGCTCGGCGTCAACGCAATCGACCGACTGACGGCCGCGGTCGGCCGACTGAAACAGGAATTCGGGACGCGTGAGCTGGACGTCGCCCCGGAGATGGGGCCGATCGTCGAGGAGTCGGTCGGCTTCCACGAGGGGGAACTCGACGCCGAGACCGTCCGCGATCTGTTCCGGTACCCGACGGTCAACCTCGGCGTGATCGAGGGCGGGAGCGCGGTCAACGCCGTCCCGGCGTCGGCGCGGGCGGAGGTCGACGTGCGGCTGACCGCGACCGTCGAGACTCGTGACGCGCTCGGATCGATCCGGCGCTGTCTCGGCGGGATCGAGGGGATATCTGTCGCGGACGCCTCGTGGAGTCGCGGGAGCTACGAGCCGATCGACTCGCCGCTGGTCGAGGCGAGCGCGGCCGCGGCGGGGGCCGCCGTCGACGAGCGGATCTACCGTCGGAGCGCGACCGGCGGCGGCGACGCGAAGGACCTGCGCCACGACGGCATTCCGACCGTGGAGTTCGGCTTCGGAACGGACACCGCCCACGCGGTCGACGAGTACACGACCGTCGACGCGCTCGCGCGGAACGCCGAGGCGTACGCGCGGCTGGTGGGGGAATACGCCGCGCGGGTGGGAGACGGCGACAGTACCGACCGCTGATCGGTCCTACTCGTCGCCGTACGTGTGGAAGTCGACCGCCTGTTCGAGCAGCTCGTCCGGAATTCCCGGGACCTCCTCGTCGCGAACGGGGCCGGCCTCCCGCAGCGCCTCTGGGGTCCGCGGGAACTCCCGGAGCGCGAAGTGGATCGAGATGCCCGCCTTCGCGCCGTCGGCGAGCGCGATCGGGAGCTGATTGTGGCCCGGCGTCACGTCGCCGACCGCGTAGACGCCGTCGACCGACGTCTCGCCGTGGTCGCCGACGTCGACGGTCCCGTCGTCGTTGAGGTCGCAGCCTAGCTCGCGGGCGAGCCCGTTGTTGTACTCGGAGCCGTACATCGCGAACCCGCCCTTGTACTCGCGGGTCGTCCCGTCCTCGAACTCCAGCGCCTTCAGCCAGCCGTCCTCGCCGTTCTGGACGCCGGAGACGTCCGCGTGAATCACGTCGATCGGGTGGTCGTCGAGCATCGTGGCGGTGTCGTCGCTCCACTCCGGCTCGTGGCCTCGCGTGAGGATGTCGACGTCGTCGGTGAAGTTGAGCATGATCCCGGCGACGTGAGCGGTGCTCTCGGCGTGCCCCATCACGTACACCGGCTTGTCGACGAACATGTGCGCGTCGCAGTGCAGGCAGTAGTGGAGCCCGCGTCCCGTCCGCGGCAGCGGCGGATCGGGGCGCACGTCGTTGAAGCCCGTCGCGAGGACGACGGCGTCGGTCTCGTACACCGCACTGTTCCCCTCTAGCGCGATGCGGTCGTCGTCGTCGCCTGCCCGATTACACGACGCGATCACGTCGCGGTGGAGGTCGCAGCCGTACTCTTCTAGCTGTTCCTTCCCGACCCCGAGCAGCTCGTTCCCGCTCGTCTCCTCTCGCGTGCCGATCAGGTTGTGGACCTCCTGCATCATCGCTGCGCGACCGCCGCCGCGGTCGACCAAAGCGGTCCGGTGACCTAATCGGGTGCTGTACAAAGCCGCGGTCTGGCCGGCGGGACCGCCGCCCACGACGACCACGTCGTACGACTCCGTCGGTAAATCCGCTGACATACGGCTCTCGTCGCGCGGGAGGAACAAAAGCGTGCGTTGTTGCCGAACCGCACAGACGCCGATCAATTATAACCGGCCGACGCTTCCGCCGTCCGGTCGCCCGCCCCGCTATTCCCGGTACGCGCAGTGGAACCCGGCGGCATGCCGGTAGAACGTCGGGATCACCGTCCCGCGTAGGTCTGCGTCGGGTTCGTCCGCGAACTCCGCTCCAACCCAGGCGCGGGCGTCGTCGACCGCGGCCGCGACGTGCGGCGGGAGCTCGTAGGCGTCGGTTGCGGTGAGGTATGCCCGCGTGAACGCGTCCGCGAGGCGGTCGAGGAACCGCTCCGTCGGCTCGAACGCGTCCCGGTCGTCGGCGACCAGTCGGTAGTAGGTGCGCCGGATCAGTTCTGACCCGTCATCGATTCCGTGGTCGTCAAATGACCCCGTCGTCGTACAGTCGTCGGTCCCGTCGTCTCTGTTCGCGTGGTCTATGCTCTCGTCCATACGAATGAAGACGTGCGGTTACTATAAGTAACCATAACGGGCGTGTGCCTCTGTCGCACACGCGAGTCGATCTCATTCACGAAGCGTGTCACACACCGCTGGAAAAGCCGTCGTCCCCGCCGTAATCCCGTGATCGATACGAGAAACTCGCTCGCACCGAGAGCGACGTCGACGAGCCGTCGCAGTTCACCGCCTCTCAGTCAAAAGAAACCCGGTGAGAACGCGAGGTATTGTCGAGAATTGCTAACTTTTGTGTAGGAGCCGTCCCGAGCCTGAACAATGAGGCTTCGTGGCCGTCCGACCTCGTTCTGACTCCTACTTCTACTGCTTGGACAGCTATCGGTTCGCGCGCTCGCCGGTGGCACAGCGCTACTCGTGACCCCGTCCGGCGAACTCGTGGGACCGCCGACCGGACCGCTCGACAACGCACCGATCGAGAACTTTCTCCTTCCCGGTTTCGTGTTGCGTCTGGTGTTCGGTCTGGTGTCATCGATCGTCTGTTACAAGCTCTACACGCGGCGACGGTGGGCCCGGCCGGGAGCGATCGGCGTCGCGCTGGCGCTCCTCGTCTGGGTGGCCGTCGAGGTCTCCGTCGGGTTCACCCGACCGACAGTCTCCCTGAACGTTGCGACTGCGATCGGTGTCGCGGGGGCCGCTCTATCCTCGGCAGTTCGTGCCGATCAATGGAACGAGAGCGCGTAGGCCTTTGCGGTCTCTCCGCTGCCGTCCAGCACGGTCGGTCCGGTGACCTCCAGTCCTCACTCCAACGCGGCCCGGATCTCGTCGGCGCCCGTGACGCCGACGAACCGCTCGACCTCCTCGCCGCCGCGGTAGACCGCGACCGTGGGGATCGACCGGACGCCCGCCTCCGCGGCGAGCCCGTTGTATTCGTCAGTGTCGACGCCGAGGACCGGGGCGTCGATCGTCCCGGACAACTCCTCGAGGATGGGCGTTTGCTGCTTACAGGGGCCGCACCAGTCCGCGAAGTAGTCGACGACGACCTGATCGTTCTCCGCGATCGCCTCGTCGAACGACTCGGTGCTCTCCACGTCGATGATCCCGCCGACCTGTGCGTCGTCGCTGGAAGCCGCGTCGGATGACATACCCGAACGGAGGGCTCGAAACGGGATATTCTTTCCCGAACCGCGCGGTAAGCGGGTTACCCTCGGCTCACCGCGAGACGCGCTCGCCCTTCCGTGTCGAATGGTAACGCGGACACATTTTCGCCTCGTCCTTATCCGCTCGTCGGCCGTCTATCGGCCATGCCAGTCGAGTCGAACGCGCCATCGGTACCGAGCGACAAGGACGCGATCCTCAGCGCGCCGCGCGAGGAGGGTGCGAACGTGCTGCTGACCGCGAACCGATACGACGACCCCGACCGCGGCCGTCACGGGGCGATCATCGAGGAGACCTCGGCGTTCCGTTCGGACATCGAGCTGTTCTACGACCTCCACGCGCTCGCGTGGAACGCCGACGAGGGGCACACGCTGGACGCCCGCGACGACGCCGTCGAGAGTGACGTCTCGTACGCTTCGAGCAAAGTCCCGGAGATCACTCTCGAGAATCGCTTCGACGAGGAGGGATCGACCGGGACGCTCACGCAGCGCGTCGTCGCGAGCGTCGACACCTGCGGCCTGCTGATCGAGACCGACGCCGAGTTCGAAACCGTCGCGGAGCGGACGTTCTACACCGTCGCCGACCTCGGGATCCACGGCCACGATCACGAGGACCCGAACGCGGTCCAGGAGGCGTACGTCACGGAGCGCGACGGCGCGGAGCTGGTGGTCGCGACCGACGGCGACCGGTGGCTGGCGTTCGCACAGGACCGCGACGGGGATCGCGAGTTTGACGGCCGCCGGATCGGCCACACGGGCGTCGCGGCGGGGCCGGACCGGAGCGCATGGGCCGATATCTACGAGGGCAACGACGGGTTCGTCGACGATGCCGAGCGCGGCGAAGGGAACCTCGACGCGGGCGTCGGGCTGTACGTCGGCGAGACGGACGCCGCGTCGTGGCTCACGGGCGTCGGCTTCGGCTACGGCGAAGACGCTGCGGTCGAGCACGCCCTCCGACTCCTCGACCGCGGCTACGAGTCGGAGCGGGAATCGTTCGCGACGGCGTGGAAGGAGTGGCACGAGACGGTCTCGGACGGCCCGACCGACGACCCCGCGGTCAACGGCCTGTACGAGCGGTCGCTGACGGCGATGAAGTGCGCTCAGGACGGCTGTTGCGGGGTCATCGCGGGCGCGTTCAAGCCGAGCGACATGACGTACAAGTTCATCTGGCCGCGCGATCAGGTGATCATCACCCAGGCGCTGATCGCGGCCGGAGCCGAGCGCGAGGCGCGACTCGCGCTCCGGTGGTTCGACGAGAACCAGATCACCGGCGACGTCGTCGACGACCGGGGGATCGACCGACACGGGACGTGGTGGCAGAACTACTACGTGACGGGCGAGGCCCACTGGCGGGCGCTCCAGCTCGACCAGGTCGGCGGCCCGATATACGCACACTGGCTCGTCTGGCGGGAGACGGGCGACGACGACCTCCTCGACGAGCATTACGACATGTCACGCCGCGCCGCCGAGTTCCTGCTCTCGTACGACAACGGCTACGGCTTCCCGGAGAAGCACCAAGACCCGTGGGAGGAAATTTGGGGCCACAGCACGGAGGGCACCGCGGCCGCGATCGCGGGGCTGCGCGCCATGAGCGAACTCGCCGACGCGCGCGACGACGAGGCATTCGCAGCGGAGTGTAGCGAGCAGGCGGCGGTGTGGGCGGATAACTTCGAAAAGTACTGTTTCAAATCCACGCCGTACGGCGACGCCCTCGTCACGGCGGACAGCCCGGAGACGCCGTCCGACCCGTCGGCGGACGCTCGGCCCGACGCGGCGGCGTTCATGGCCGTCTGGCCCTGGAACGTCGTCGATGGGGACGGCGACGCCGTCGCCGCGACGCTCGCCGCCGCTGACGACGAGGCGTGGGTCGCAGGCGATTCCCCCTGTCTCGGCCGGTACCCCGGGGACCGTTACACTCCGACTGGCACCGTCGAGGACGGCGGCTGGCCGCTCTGTGAGGCGTACGCCGATACCGCGCGCTGGCTCGGCGGGAGCGATCCCGACGCGGTCGCGGACCACGTGTTCGAGGACGCCCGCGAGTGGACGACGACCGCCGGGCTCCTGCCCGAGCGCGTCGACGGAAGCGGCCGGGTCAGGTGGAACTCGAACCTCCAATGGAGTCAGGCGACGTACCTGCTCCTCGTCGAGAACCACGTCCGCGACGAGGCGTTCGGACTGGCGCCCGACGGTGGAACTGACTGAGTGATAGCAGGCGTCGGAACGCTCCGAGGAGACCGCGAGCTACTCCGGCGCGACGGCGTCGAGCGCCGCGGAGCGCCATCGATCGATCGCGTGAGCGACGGGGTCCTCGGACCTCTCCTTGTCGACGTAGTACTGGTAGACGTGACCACCCTCGTCGAGCAGCCGGCGGCCCCGCGTCACGAGACCGGTCTCGCGGAGCCGCTTCAACGAACGGTTCACGTTGCTGCGGTCGCGGTCGAGGCGGTCGCTCAGTTCGCTGGTCGTCGCTCCCGTGACCTCGACGACGGCGTCGTAGGTGCGAACGTCCTGTTCGCCGAGGTCGAACACCGTCTGGAACACCTCCTCGCGTGTGGGATTTTTCACCGAAAGCGCGCTCTCGTCGGCTCTCGTTCCCCGGTGGCTGACTCCGCGCTCGGCCCGCGCATCCGACGAGACGTCCGTCGACAAGTCCGTTCGACTACTCATCGTCCGGCACCTCCCCGCCGGCGCGACCCGGAAGACGCGGGCCGGTCGGCTTCTGCGTCCCCTCGACTCCGTCGACGGACAGGTGTTCCCGACCCCACCTGAGCATCGGATCGAGGACCGCCTCTAATTCTCGCCCCTGCTGAGTTAGCGTGTACTTGACTCGGACCGGCTTTTCGCTCACCACCTCGCGGTCGACGAGCCCCTCCGCTTCGAGCGTCGAGAGGCTGTCCGAGAGCATCTTGTTCGACACGTCGTCGATGGCCGCGCCGAGTTCGCTGAACGTGTGCTCTCCGTTCAGTAACTGCGTGAGGATGATCGGGTGCCACTTGTGGCCCAGCACGTCTGCGACCTCGATGAGGAGGCGCTGCGTGCGCTCGTGCGAGCCGTCGAGTCGGGACAGCGGGATCGGTTCGGTGCTCATACACTATGCGTCACGCGCCGCCGGTATGATCACCCACGCTACGTGTCTCGGGCGAGAGATACCGAGACACGTAGGTACCCGGTTCGGTCCGCGGCCCTCACTCGTCGTCGACGAACGACGAGACGAGCGCGTGCTCCGCCGCCCGGAGGTGTTGATGGAGCGTCGCCGAGGCGATATCGAGGCTCTCGGCGATCTCCTCGGCAGTGTGGTCGCGAGGCCAGTCGTAGTACCCCTTCTCGTAGGCCGTCTCCAAGACCGACCGTTGCCTGTCGGTGAGCCCCGCCGCGCCGTCCGTCGGGACAGGGAGGTCCGCCCCGCGGGTCGGGGTCTGGCGCTTGGCGACCAGCTCGACGTCGTCCCAGTACTCCGAGAGCGCGTCGAGCACGCGCGTGACGTCTTCGTCGTTCGGAACCTCGGCGATCAGCCTCGTGTCGCCGTCGCTCGCGTGGAGCGACACCAGTCCGAACCCGGCCTCGGCGAGCAGCCCCGGGGGCGCGCCCGCGACCGTGATTTCGACGGTACACGTCTCGCCGCGACATTCGACGAGTCGACACTCGCGAATTTCGGGGTACTCGTCGAGGAAGGCTCGGATCTCGTCGAAGTCCCCGTGCGTAATCCGCGTCTCGTACGCGTGCGTGTCGTCGCCGTCGGCGACGCTCCCGAGGTGATCACACCGGCAGTCGAACGCCGCGGAGAGGTCGCCAAGCGGGCTCGCGAAGGAGAACTCCAACTCGACCGCGTCGCTCTCGATCAGCGTGTTCCGGCGTTGGTCGGCGATGATCGCGAACCCAAGCGTCTCTCCGAGCAATTCGAGCCCGCTCTGTGTCGTCTCGGCGAACCCGCTCTCCTCGGTCCCGGCCACGGCGAGCACGCCGAACCGCTGTCGGCCGCAGGCCACGGGGACTGCGGCGGCGATAGGATCGGCTTCAGCGTCTGTATCGGTATCGTTCTCGGATTCGAACCGTCGCCGCTGGACGACCGCGGCGTCCAGTTCGTTGGCTTGCCGAACCAGTTGCCGCGCGAACGGCGACGTGAGGAACGACTCCGCGTCGGTCTCGCTGAACGGGTCCGTCGCGACCGCGCTGGAATCGATCGTCACGGCGTCGGCGTCGCCTCCCGTCCCGACGGTCGCGATCCACGCAGTCTCGTACAGCGACGAGTCGGCGAGCTCGTCACAGACTGATTGTCTGACCGCCGCTCCGCTGGTCGCCCGTAGTACCGACCGAATCACTTCGGTGACGAGGGTGTTGAACCGGTCGGCCGCCGCCAGCTCCTCTCGGCGGCGCTCCAGTTCGTCCTGCCGGGACCGGAGCCGCTCGTCGCGCTCGGCGCGGGTCAACGCCGAGCGGACGACGCCGGCGAACAGTTCGATCAGCCGAATGTCCTCCTCCGTCAGCGGTGCCTCGCGGTCGAAGACGCTCAGCACGCCGAACTCGCCGAGCGGAACGTGGACCTCGGCTCGACACGGGTCGTCGGTGTACGCGTCGTCAACCCTCGTTTCGTTTTGGACCGTTTCCCCGCTCCGGTACGCCGCACCGGCGTTCGACGACTTGAGGTCGTACGCGACCGCCTCTCGGACGAGCGCTGCGGCCGCGTCCGACGTCGCAGTCCGCACCAGCTCATTCGCATCGGGGTCGTACAGTCGAACGCAGGCGAGCTCGTGGCCCAAGGCGTCGACGACGGTCCGGATCGCGATTCGGCTTACATCATCACGGTCGGCGGCGGCGAGGAGCTCGCGGCTCGCCTCGGTTACCCCGGTAAGGCGCCGTTCCCGCCGACGCTCTTCGCTCACGTCGCGGGCGACGCAGACGAACTCGCCGCCTTCGAGGCCGGTCACCGACGCGCGGACGGGCAGGTCGTCGCCGTCCGTTCGGGAGATCGTCAGTTCGCCGCGCCACTCTCCCGAGTCGAGGACCGTCGGTCGACAGTCGAGTTCGAATCGGTCCGGGGTCGCGTACAGCTCGCCCCAGCTCGCGCCGGCGATCGCGTCCGGGTCGTCGTACCCGAACAGCGAGGCGTACGCGGCGTTCGCGTGGACGACGACGCCGTCCGCGTCGAGCACGGCGATCCCGTCGTCGGCCGCGGCCATCGCCGCCGACCGGCGGCGCAGCTCGCGCTCGCGCTCCGTGCGCGCCGACGCGTCCCGCACGATCGCGAGTATCCGGTCGGCCCCTCCGAACCGGGCGGTCGTCGCGGTGACGTCGACGGGGACGACCTCGCCGCCGCGCGTGTGACACGACAGCTCCGCGGTGAACCCGCTCCCCCTGTCGCGGACGCGCTCGACGAACGCCTCGAAGACCTCGTAGTCGTGAGGGTGGATGTCCGGTGGGCCGAGCGAGAGGAGGCGCTCTCGGTCGTACCCGAGCAGCTCGCACGCCCGCTCGTTACACCGCAGGATGCGGTTCGCCTCTGAGTCGATGACGAGGACTGCGTCGGGGGTGTGCTCGAACAGCCGTTCGAAGACCGTCGACTCCGGGTCGTCGCCCGTCACAGAGTCGGATTCGGGCGCGTCGCTCATGACGCCAGGGGAAGCGGGGAGTGTCCGTCGATCATTCGGCGTTCTTCTCAACTGGCCCGTTCGGCACGCACGCTTAAGAAACCAATCGCGGAGCGGGCAGTCCGACCGATTTGCCCCCGACCACGCGGTTATCAGGACACCGTAAGCAGTTCGTAGCCGTCGTCGACGAGGGCCGCGACGTCCGGACCGTGCTCTTCGCCGGCCGTTCCGAGAAGCGGGATTCCTTCCCTTCGACAGCCCGCGGTCGCGTCGAACGCGGCCGCGCAGAAGGCGCAGGCGGCGACCTCGACCCCGCCGCCCACGGCCCGGTCGAGCCCGTCGCGGAGCGGGTGGTCGGCCCGCGTCGCCAGCTCTTCCGGCCATCGGGTCGCCTCCCCGTCGAGAAACACCCGTACGTCGTGGCCGCCGTCGGCGAGCCGGAGCGCGTACTCAACCCCGTTGAGCGCGCTCCCGGTCCTGTCCGGGCCCGCGCTGAGCAACACCGCGTACTTTCCCATACGGACTGGCGGTGGGAGCCGATATAAACGCTATCGGGGAGCCCGGTTACGTCGTTACCCGTCAGTTACCAGGGGAGGGGACGCGATTGCGAGGGTGACGCAGTTGCGAACCGACGCCACGTCAGTCGTCGGCGGTCGGGACGGTGCCGTCGGCGCCGTCGCCGACCCCGGCCGTTCCCGCGCCGTCGCGCGTCCGGAACGTCTCCAGCGACTCCCGGAGGCGGGTCGTCCGCTCTGCTAGGCCCTCCACCTTCTCGGAGACACGGTCCGAGGAGGCGGCCTGCTCCTCCGCGGCGGCCGCGACCGACGAGGCGTTCGTCGAGGTCCGCTGGCTGATCTCGGCGACGTCGTCGACCGATGTCGTTACGTCGTTGACCGCGCGGGCCTGCTCGTCCATCGCGTCGGATATCTCTTTGACACCGTCGTCCGCCTCAGTGATGCGGTCATCGATGTCGGCGAGCGCGGCCTCCGCAGCCTCCACGGTGTCGACGCCCGCGTCGATCCGCTCGCGAATCGCCGTCATCTCCGTCACACTCTCGTCGGTCCGGTCTTCGAGCTCCGCGATGAGCGACTCGACCTCAGCGGCGGCCTCGCTCGTCTCCTCGGCGAGGCTCTTCACCTCGTCGGCGACGACGCCGAATCCGGAGCCCGCCTCACCCGCCCGCGCCGCCTCGATCGAGGCGTTCAGCGCCAGCAGATTCGTCTGGTCGGCGATCTCGGTGATCGTGTCGACGATGACGCCGATACGCTCCATCCCGGCTTCGAGCTGACTGACTGCCTCCGTCGCGGACCGAGAGCGCTCTTCAACGGCGTGGAGCTCCTCGACGGCGCGCCGCGTCGCCGCCCGCCCCTCGTCGCTGAGCTCGGTCGCCCGCTCGGAGGTCGCCGCGACCTGTTCAGCCGAGACGGCGACCTCCTCGGTCGTCGAGGACATCGTCTCCATCTCGCCAGCGATCTCGACGAGCCGGTCGTTCTGTTTCTCCGCGCCAGCGGAGATCTCGTCTATCGACCCGCTCGTCTCGCGGGCGGCCGCGGCGACCTCCTCCGCGCTCGTCGTCATCGCGTCGGTCGCGTCCGCCACCTCGTCGGCAAAACGGCGCACGTCGGAGACAGTAGTCTCGAGCTCCGACAGCGCTTCATTGTATGCGTCCGCGATCTCGCGGAGCGCCTCCGGGTCGTCGCGTTCGACTGAGAGCCGAGCGGTAAGGTCTCCCTCGGCAGCCTCGCCCATCGTTCCTGCGAAGGCCTCGGCACGGGTTTCGAGTGTATCCGCGAACCGTTCCGTCTCGCGTTTGGCCTCGCGGGCGCGCTCCCGCTCTGCCTCCACGTCCTCGATGCGACTCTTCAGCGCGGTCCGCATCGCGTCGAACGACTCGTAAAGCCGGCCGATCTCGTCGTTCGTCTTCGGCTCGAGGTCGACATCGAGATCGCCGTCTTCCAGTGCTTCCGCCCGTCGGCCGAGTTCGTCGAGTTCACGGATCGTCGGACGTGCGAGTCCCACCCCGACGGCCCCGAGGCCGACGATCGCGACGCCGATAATCAACAGAATGTTTCGCGTCACGGCAGCGTGGGCGGCCGGATCGACGACCCCGGCCGTCTGTCGGATAGTGAAGAGGCCCGTCACCGCGATCGCGGCGATGACGAAGGCGATCGAGAGTCCGAACTTGACGAGCCGATTCTGTTCCACCACTGCGGGGACGAGTCGACTTCGAACCCTTTCGCGGCGGCTTCGATCGGACGTCACGCTCTCCACCTCCAGCGACGGCCAAGCGGGACGCAGACCGTGATCTGTCGCGAATCCATGTGAGCGACTGTGACGGTCTCCGATTTAATTCGTCGGTACCGATTATCACGCATGGCTCTCACGGGTAACGCGGACGTAACAGGGTTTCTCTCGGCTCACGTCGGTGTTCTTCGCCCTCCGTCGCTCCCCACGTCTGCCCGAATCGCGCGCCCTCACGACCGAGGTTTATCCGTCGCGGCCGACGAGCGAGAATCGCATGATCGTGTTACACGCAGTCTTTCCGCTCGATCCCGAGAAGCGCGACGAGGCGCTCGATCTGATCGCCGACCTCGCTGAGAAATCCCGCGCCGAGCCGGGGATGATCGACTACCGGCCGGCGACGGACGTGGACGATCCGAACGTGGTCCGGTTCTTCGAACAATACGAGGACGAGGCCGCGTTCGAGGCGCACTCGCAGACCGAACACTTCCAGGAGTTCGAGGCGGCGCTACCCGACCTGCTCGCCGGCGAGCCGGAAGTCACCCGGTTTGAAGTCGACTCGGCAGCCGAAATGGATCTCTAAGCGGGGGTTGTGAGTCCGGCGGCTTCGACGCGACTTACTGCTCCGCGGGGGAGTCCGTCCGTTCGTCGATCTCGTTGGCCTGACTGATCGCGTCGATCACGTCCCTGGCGATGTGGTCGAGGTCGTCCGCGTACGCCTGCGTCGTCTCGCTCACCTCGTCGACGTTCTCGGAAGTTCGAACTGCGCTGTCGGCAATGCCGTCGAGGTCGTCGACCGCGTCCGTGATCGACGCCGCGGCGGTGTCCGTGCGCGTGTCGACCGTCTCGATTTGTGCTATCGTCTCGTCCGCGGTCGAACGCACCTCCTCGACGGTCGCCTCGATCTCCGTCGCGCGCTCCTGAGCCTGTTCGGCGAGGTCTTTGACTTCGTCTGCGACGACGGCGAAACCGGAGCCCGCCTCGCCGACTCGGGCGGCCTCGATAGAGGCGTTCAACGCGAGCATGTTCGTCTGGTCGGCAATTTCGTTCAGCATCGCGACGATGTCGTCGATCTCGGTGACTGTCTCACGGAGCGTCTCCAGTTTCTCCTCGGCTGCGGCGGCAGCGGCCTTCGCTTCGTCGACGTCGGCGTTCGCCTCACGGGCCGACCCTCGGGCCGTCTCCGCGAGCGAGGCCGTGTCGGAACTTGATTCGTTCGCCTCCGCGGCACCGCGAGACAGCGACTCGATCGCGTCGCTCGACTCGCTCAGTTCCGTCCCGATCTCCGAGAGGAGCTTCGCGTGCTCGGCCGTGAGCGTCGAGAGGGGCGCCTTCCCCTCCGAATCGGCCGTTCCGTCCGACCCTCCGCTTCCGTTGCGATCGCGTGATTGTCGACTCATGAGTGTGCTCCCGCCGAGGCGGTTAGCGTACACTTCCGCGGGGGCTATTTAATCGTGGTCCGCATATTATCAGAGACGATGTCAGACCACGATCACGACCACGACGACGGCGATATCCACGCGTGTGACTGCGGCGCGACGTTCGACACGCTCGACGAACTGAAAGACCACGCCAAGGAGAATCACCCCGACGCCTACGAAGAGAACTTCGGGGACGAAGCGTAAACCCATTCAGATCGAGTTATGAGCGGGGACGCTACCTGTCCGACCTGCGGCGACGAGACGGAAAGCAGGCTCGCGATCATCGAGCCCTCGGAACTGAAAGCGGAGCGCGAGTACTGCCTCACCTGTGAGACGTTCGTCGACGCGGACGCGCGGAAGCCAGAGTAACCTGTCGTGTCTGCGTCGCCGCGGCGCGCGCCGAGGAAGACCGGCCCATCGCCGAGCGCACCGGCACACGAGAGCCGTCCGATGTCCCCTGCGTCCGACCAGTGAAATATTATATCATCGGAGCAGTAACTAACCATAGAGAGGCGGAAACGGACTTCGGCCGCAACTGTCCGACCGCCGTTTGGGTCCGACCGGTCGAACCGACCACCAGAATCGCAAACTGGACAGTCGACACATGGGCAACGAATCAACGGACGGTGGCGAAGGCATTGAGGCGAGCGGAACCGGTGGGGACCCCGCATCGGTCGAAGAGCGATATCAAAAGGTCTTCGAGTACAACAACGACGCCGTCATGATCGTCGACTTCGAGACCGAGTCGTTCGTCGACGTCAATCCACGCGCGTGCGAACTGTTGGGGTACTCCCGCGAGGAGCTGCTCTCGATGGATCCCGAGGACATCCACCCGGACGATATCGACCGGGTTCGAGAGGAGTTCATCTCGCAGGTCAAAAGCGAGGGAACCGGCTTCACAGACGATCTCACGTGTCTGACGAAGGACGGAGAGAAGGTCCCCACCGAAGTCTCCGGGGCGGCCTTGGAGTCGACGGCGGGTGCGGCGGACGCCGAACCGAGACGGATGATCGCGATGCTCCGAGACATCTCGGGACGCGTTCAAACCCGGCGCCGGCTGGAGCAGAAGGTCGAACGGCTCGACCGGTTCGCCGGTATCGTTTCACACGACCTCCAAAACCCCCTTTCAATCATTCAAGGGCACGCGGAACTCGCCAGACAGACCGGCGACTCAGAACATTTCGACGCGGTCGAGGACGCCGCCGACCGCATGGAAGAGATGCTGTCGGAGCTCCTCCAGCTCACCCGAGAAGGCGATCTGATTCACGAGCGGGAGGATGTCGATTTAGACGCGATCGCGCGTAACGTCTGGGCCGACTGTGACATGGCGCCGGCAAGCCTCGAGGTCGAATCGTCGACGACGCTCTGGGCCGACCGAGACCGCCTTCACGAACTGCTCGTGAACCTCTTCGAGAACGCCCGCGACCACGGCGGACCGTCGGTGACCGTTCGGGTCGGTGTACTCGACGGGCCGGAACTGAACGGCTTCTACGTCGCGGACGACGGGGCGGGAGTCCCGACTGACGACGAGGACGACGTCTTCGAATGGGGTCACACGACGACGGGGGACGGAACCGGGTTCGGGCTGGCCATCGTCGCCGAAATCGCGGAGGCACACGGCTGGGAGATCGGCGTCGAGGAGTCTGCGGACGGCGGCGCAAGGTTCGAGATCGACGGGATCGACCGCTAATGCGAGAGCTCGCACGGCTCGACGCGGACCGGCGAGGCCGTCAACGACGTGGCCGGCGCCATTCACGCGCTTCCGATGCCGAGCAAGGTGGCCGAGACGGCATCCAAGAACGCGGCCCGGGAACCGCTTCCAGTGACTGGTCGGCCATGGACTCAGAGACAGCGCCACAAAAACCGAGCGGGTGCCGACGGTGAGCGACGCCGACGCGTCGAGTCGAGCCGCTCGGTTCGTCGACATCGGGCGGCGGCTCCGCTCGAGTCTCGACGACCTCCTCTCACAGGAGTTCTCGTATTCCTCGGGGCACCTCGCCGCGATCTTACACGGGTGTCTGTTTGCGCCGTCGATCTTGACTTTCTGGTTCGTCAACGGCGTGCTCGACTTCTCGACCGCGGCCGCCGTCGGCGCAGTCGCTACGACGGCCGGACTCCAGATTCGTCTCTTCGCGTACGTGCTTCTCGTGCCGGTGTTCTTGCTTACGAGACTGACCGTTCACCTCGCTCATCCCGTCCATCGGGCACAGGTGCTTTCGGGATCGTGTCCGACAACGGAGCTGATGAGTCTCGACTGGGTCAGTCTGGGTATCCTCGCGACTGGGCTTCCACTCGCGATTCAGAACTTCGGGCCGTGGGTCGGGATGAACGCCGTCCTCCTCGTCGGGATTTTCGTGCTTCCGCGCGTACTGTCGCCGCGGTACCGCTCAGCCGCCAAACTCCTCGCGATCGCCGCCGGCGGGGCCGTGTTCATTTACGCGACTTACGGGGGCGCGATCTCCTTCCTCCCGGCCCCGGCATCGGTCCTCGGCCCCGTCGCGACGGTGTCGCTCACGGACGTGACCACTGAATGGCTGCTCCGGCTCGCTAACAGCATCGCGTTCGGCCCGCCGCTGGTCGCCGCGTTCGGCGTCGCGATGAACCACATTCTGACCCGGCCGGAGCTCCGCGACCTGCCGGTCATCCGGCGGACGCTGCCACACCGCGACTCGGACCAGGTTGTCGCCGCAAGCGCGGCATTCGGGACGACGTTCTATCTTATAGTCGTCGCGGCCGCGACCGGTGAGGTTGTTTTACTTCCCTGAACCAGAGTCCTCCGGAAGCCCCGTACTGGCGGGAACGGCGGGAGGCGAATTAGAAACCTCCTCGGGGCGGTACGCCGCTGAAAACGACTTTTGTTCGGCCATTCGGCACATACAAATGATATACCGCGTGTGGATAATGGAACCGAACAGCCGCCGCACACTTAATTTACTGCGGCGCGCCGGATGACGTCATGAGTAGAGACTCGACTTCGACCGGGGCGGCAGGCGACACGAATTGGTACAAAGCGCTCGACCCGGACGAGCTGCCGGAGGGACGGGTGAAGGCGGTGAGCTGCGGCGACACGACAGTCGCGATGACGCACCAGAATGGTGAGTACGCCGCGCTCGACAATCGCTGTCCCCACCAAGGTGGGCCGTTGGGCGAAGGATCTATCGAGACTGGACTGCTCCGCTGTCCGTGGCACGGCTGGGACTTCGACCCGCTGACGGGGAAAACACCCGGATCCCACGACGACTGTGTCGAGACGTTCCCGGTAAAAGTGCGCGACGATGGGATCTACGTCGGATTCCCCGAAGAGGAGCCGCACGAGCGGACGGTGTCGGACGTGATCGCCGAGACGCTGGTCAACTGGGGGGTCCGGCAAGTGTGGGGGATCGTCGGACACTCGAATCTCGGGCTCGCCGACGCGCTCCGCCGCGAAGCGGCCGGGGGAAACCTCGCATATTATGGCGTACGCCACGAGGGGGCTGCCGCGTTCGCTGCCTCCGCGTACGGGAAGCTCACCGGCCGCCCGGCGGCGTGCTTCTCCATCGCCGGCCCCGGTGCGACGAACATGCTCACCGGACTGTGGGACGCGAACGTTGACCGCTCGCCGACGATCGCGCTCACCGGACAGGTCGAGTCGCAGGTGCTCGGCACAGGGAACTTCCAGGAAGTCGATCTGGAGGCGGCCTACGGCGACGTCGCTGAGTTCGAGGCGACCGTCCTCCCCGACAGCGACCACGCCGAACTCGCGACGCGGGCGGCCAAGACCGCGATTCTTGACCGTGGAGTCTCGCATCTGGTCTTCCCCGACGAGATCCAGACCCAGTCGGCCGAGGGCGTCGATCCCGGGGACCCGGAGGGACGGATCACGGACCGCGACATCACGCCACCGGAAAGCGCGCTCGCTGACGCGACCGATCTCCTCGCGAACGCCGAGCGGCCGGTGATTGTCGTCGGTCACGGGGCCCGATTCGAGATGGACGGGATCGTCGACCTGGCCGAGCGGCTACAGTGTCCCGTGCTGACGACGTTCAAAGCGAAGGGACAGATCCCCGACTCACATCCGCTTGCGGGGGGCGTCCTTGGCCGGAGTGGGACACCTATTGCGAGCCACTTCATGAACGAGGCGGATTTACTGGCCGTCTTCGGCGCGAGCTTTTCGAACCACACCGGCATCGCGGAGTACAAGCCGACGATCCACGTCGACTACGACGCGATGACGCTCGGGAAGTTCCACAGTATCGACGTGCCGGTGTGGGGCGAGATCGGTGTCACCGTCGACGAACTCCACGAGCGACTTGACGAAGTTGAGGCGGAGAGCCAGCGCGAAGAGATCACCGACCGCTGGGCAATTTGGCGTGAGGAGAAGGCCAGCCGGCGAGCGGGGATACCGGAACGCGGCGTCAACTACGCCACGGCCTTCGAGGCGATGACCCGGCTCGTTCCCGACGACGCAATCATCCCCGTTGACGTGGGGAACAACACCTACGCGTTCGGCCGGTACTTCGAGCCGGAACACCAGTCCGTGCTCATGTCGGGGTACCTCGGATCGATCGGATTCGCGTTCCCAGCGGCCCTAGGCGCGTGGGCAGCCACCCAGGAGCCGGAGTCGGAGTTCAGCGGTCGTAAGGTGGTCTCGGTGTCCAGCGACGGCGGCTTCGGCCAGTACATGAGCGAGTTCACGACCGCGGTGAAGTACGATATGGACGTTACCCACGTCTTGTTGAACGACGACGAACTCGGGAAAATCAGTAAGGAGCAGCGGACCGGGGGCTGGGACGTCTGGCAGACCGACCTCGTCAACCCCGAGTTCGCGGCGTTCGCGGAGAACTGCGGGGGCCTCGGTCTCTTCGTCGACGACCCCGCCGATCTCGACGACGCACTCGAAACCGCAATCGCCCACGACGGTCCCGCGCTCGTCGAGATCCTCACCGATGCCGATCCGGTGTGAACGCCCGTCTCGATACGTAGCTGCGGTCTCCGAGACGCCTGAATTCGATAAATAAATCCACCGCTCGCGTGTTCGGCCGGTGACCGGACGCGATACGTATTAATTTTTAGTGAGAGAGTATCGGGCATGGGAACTGACACTGCTCGGGAGAGGCCCGTCCCGAACCGCGACACCGCCGTCCCCGATTCCTACGCGATCCACGTCGACGCTCGAGGCGTCGACGTGTGGCAGTATCGCGTCGATCTCGAGGAACCGGACGGCGCTTGGCGGTTCGTCGAGACGCACGACGCCCCGGACGACCTCCGGGTGTCGCTCGATCTCGCGGCCCTGACGCCTCCGTCCGAGAGCGGATACTGGGTGTACAGCAGGACCTACGACTGCGAAACCGACTGTAAATAGGGCGCGGCCGAATCGCTCAGGCCTCCAGTTCGAGCGAGTAGATCCGCTTTCGGGCGTCGGCAAACGAGATTCGTGACGAAACGATTTCGGCCTCTTCGAGCTGATCGAGCGCATACCGAACGGTCCGCGGGGGGAGAAGCGTCGACTCGGCAAGGGCCGACTGCGTGCTCTCGCCCTCGTACTCGAGGGTCTTCGCGACCAGCTTGGCGCTGGGCGAGAGGTCGAGGAGTTCCGGGGGCGCCGACCGCGCCGAAATCGTGGTGTCGTCCGGCATCACAGGTGGAGATAGCCGGACGAACATCTTAATCTTCGAGCGTTTGTGCGATCAATTCACACAGGTGAGCACCGCGACCGACGCGGTTTGTCTCACTCCGTCGACGCTGCCCACTCCAGGAGCGGTTCAAGCCGCGCCCGTAGCTCGTCACCGTCCTCAGTGAGGGCATACTCGACGCGAGGCGGGATCTCGTTATACTGGGTTCGAGAGACGAGACCAGCCTCCTCGAATTCGTCGAGTCGTTTCGAGATGGTTGAAGTACTCGCCGTCGGAAGGTGTGCTTCGATCTCCGCGAAGCGAAGCGAATCGTGCGCCCCGATGATGCTGACGAGCTGTATCGCGTATTTCTGACTCAGTGTGCTGATAACACCCGTGAGCGGACAGTAGCACGTGCCGTCAACATCACAGGCGGGAGCGTCTGCGGTGGTATCTGCCATAGCTTTGTAGCCTCCAACTCACTCCATAGCTTTGGACTCCGAAGTATAAACGCTTCCTGGTGTAAAGTAACGGTACACGTGACTAGCGACCCCAACTACGACCTCGTGATTCTCGGCGGTGGCGCCGCAGCCTTCGCTGCGATCACCGAAGCGAGCCGACGGGACCTCACGACGGCAATGGTGAACACCGGCCTGCCTATCGGCGGGACCTGCGTGAACGTCGGCTGTGTCCCGAGTAAGCATCTGCTTGCCGTCGCTGAGAACGGTGCTGCCGCGGCAGAGAATCCCTTCGACGCCGTTCGATACCTTGAGGAGCCGACCGTCGACTGGGCCGACGCACTCGACGGCACCGACGCACTTGTCGAACGGTTCCGGCAGGAGAACTACGTCGATGTCGCCGAGCACTTCGAGACCGACATCTACGAGGGGTACGGCCAGTTAGTCGACAGCGAGGGACGCAGTCCCTCGGGCAACCGGACGCAGTCCGGTGACGACACGACTATCGAGGTCGTCGACGGCGCCGACGAGGGCGCACGCATCACCGGAAAAAAGGCCCTCGTCGCGACCGGAAGCTCACCGTGGGCACCGCCCATCGATGGCCTCGACGATGTCGACTACTACACGAGCGAGACGATTCTCGAAGAGCGCGATCTCCCCGAGAGTATCGTAATACTCGGCGGCGGCTACATCGCGCTGGAGTGGGGCCAGATCCTCCACCGTGTCGGCGTCTGCGTGACCATCCTCCAGCGCTCCGAGCACGTCCTCTCCGGGATGGAAGGACAACTCGGGCGTGAGATGCTGCGCGCGTTCGAGGAGGAAGGCATCGAGGTAATTACTGGCAACGACTTCCAGCGCGTCCGGACGCCAGCAGCCGCCGGTGGAATCAAAACGAGACAGTCGGGCGTCGCCGTCGAGACGGCCGTCGACGGCACCGAACGAACGATCACTGGCGACGCGCTGTTCGTCGCGACCGGCGTCCAGCCCAACAGCGATGGGATCGGTCTCGCATCAGTAGGGGTGGAAACGGACAACAACGGAAGGATTCACGTCGACGAGCACTTCCAGACGACGAATTCCCACATCTACGCGGCCGGCGACGTGATCGGCGAGCCTGAACTCGAGACAGTTGCTGCCAAGGAGGGCAATCACTCCGTCAGGAACGCGTTCGGTAACGAGGCCGTCAGCATCGACTATGACGCGGTTCCCGCAGTCGTCTTCACCAGCCCCGAGGTCGCTGCTGTCGGCACGACCGAACTGGAGCACACGGAGGAGCACGGGACATATTCGTGCCGGACTGTTCAGATGGAGGATGTACCACGGGCGAAAGCCGTCAAGGACACCGATGGTCTCGTTCAAGTAGTCAAGCACCACGAGACCGACGAGATCGTCGGCGTCCACACGGTCGGCCCCCGTGCCGCCGACATGATCGTGGAAGCGACGCTGGCGGTGAAGTTCGGTCTCACCGTCGGCGACATCATCGACACCGTCCACCCGTTCCCGACGTTCAGCGAAGCGTTCAAACAGGCCTGTCAGGCGTTCCGGAGAGATACGTCGAAGATGAGCTGTTGTATCGAGTAGCGATCTCCAAAACAAACGTCGAACACACCGTTCTGAGCTGTTTGTTCTGACAGCCGGAGCGCTCGTGCGAACTCGTTTCACATCCGCCAAGACTGTTTAAAACGCTGCGATCACTCTATACCAAGATCGAATGTTGGAACTCTATCGGCTTCCCGGCTGTCCGTACTGTGCGAAGGTCGAAAACAAGCTCGACGAACTAGATCTGGAATACGAGCCGCATAACGTACTCCCCTTTCGGTTTCTCCGATTCGAGGTGAAATCGGTGAGCGGTCAGTCCGGGGTACCGGTGCTCGTCGACCCCGAACACGGAATCGAGGGGCTGGCAGAGAGCGACGACATCGTCGCCTATCTCGAGAACACGTACGCCTGAGGCGGTTTCAGCAGGCCGTCGGAAACGGTGTTCCTCCAGGCGCCGTTTTCGGACACCACTACGATGAGCGGTTCAATCGTCGCATTCGGGTAGGTAGGACAATGACCAAGCGAGGGTGGATTATTGGTCATGGGGGAGAGGAGGGAAGCGTGTGCCCCTGATTCCTCTATCAAAAACTACGATTTAACCGATATTACATATGGCGTGTAAATGCGCCACCCGCGACAGTCCGACGATTACGCATCGCGATACGCTCACAACGAGTAGAACGAACGCGGTCCATGGTCGTCCTGCCACGCAAACGCGTAGAGACGGCGGGTTTCGACGCGCCGGAGCCGGCGACCGTCGTTACTTTCGCCCGTTGTGAGTGCCCACGTCACGCCATCACCGCTGACCGAGCCGTCTTCAAGTCGGAGTTCGAATTCCGGCTGCTCGAAGGCGTGGAGGCCGTCGTCGGTCGCAAGGACAACGACAGCAGCTTCACCCACCGTTGCCTCCACGACGCCGCCGGCCGCCTCAACGATCGGACGCGGAAAGCCAAGCGCGCCGCCGTCGGCCGGCGTCACGCCGAGAACGACCGTCTTCGGGTCGAGGTCATCCCGATTCCATTCGCGCTCCGGGCCCTCGCCACGCATCCCGCGGAGGCCGAACGCCTCGCGCTCTTCGTACGTCTCGTATCCGGAGGTGTCATACCCGTTCGCGGCGGCCGATCCCTCAGACTCCGGTTGGAGTACGACCCCGTCCGGATGCGCCTCGCGGAAGGCCGCGTACGTCGTCATCGGCCCCGGCCGAACGCGGAGTCGATCGCCGGCAAGTTCGCCCGCGATACACTCGCCGGTGGACTGCTTCCACTCGGAGTCGGTCTCGCGGTCGTACAGCACGAGGTCGTCGTCGGCCAGCTTCCCCGAGACGCCGAAGGTGAGCCGGCGGCCGTCGACGGCCGCGTCGTAGACGACGCCGCTCCCGCAGATCGGGCACCAGGTGACGGCGATCGGATCGGCGTCGCCGTCGGCGGTCTCGACGGCGTCGTTGATGACCTCGTGGTAGTTGAGGATCCGAATCGGGTAGGCGCGGGCGGGCGCCCCCTTGTCGCCCGGCTCGACGACGAGTACCTCGTCGTCGGGCTCACCGAAGTACTCGTCGCCGAAGGTCGGGTCGTCGATGCTCGGGATCGCGTCCTTCGGAAGGACTGAAATCACGTTCATAACCGACTCGTTCGAGTCGTTCACTGGTCTTCCGGAGCGGAGAGGTGTTCTCGCCCCCAGTCGCGCATGGCGATGATCACGGGTTCGAGCGACCGCCCGCGGTCCGTCAGAGAATACTCCACGCGGAACGGCTTCTCGCTGACGACGGTCCGGTCGATGAACCCGTGTTCCTCGAGATCTTCGAGGACGTCCGACTGGACCTTCCCTGAGATCCCGTCTACCTCCTCTTTGAGCGCGTTGAATCCCAGCGGTCCATTCTCCAAGAGTCGGTGAATGACGACGGGATGCCACTTCTTACCGATCAGCGTCGCGGTCGTCGTGATCGGACACCACTCGCTGCCCGCACACCACACCTCTAACGGTTCGGAATCGGTACTCATACCGGGTCCACGGTCGCCACGAAAATAAAGATACGTTTGGTAAGTAGGTGAAAAAACGAAACCTGACATACCGACAGGTAACCCGGTTACCCCTCCGTTCGCGCGAGGTTATAAATTACCTATTCATATCGGGTTACTATAAGTAACTATATCCGAACTCGAAATCGACGCAGACAGCACGGCCGTCCTGATCGAATCGACTCCTCACGAGGTAGCGCGGTCGAGTCACACAACCAGTACAACTCTTTACAAACGGACAGTAATCGAACGTATGGACCGGCCGTCTCCGAACGACCGTCTCGCATTTAAATTCGAGGGCGTCGTGATAGCGGTCGTCGCGTTCGCGCTGACGCGGGGGACGGTCGCCGACCTGTTGGTGACAGAGCGGGGGTTCGCGATGGAGATGAGCGCGGTACTGGTGTTAGCGGTCGGATTCGGCGTCGTCCTGTACGGGATCAACCTCACCGTCAGCGCCCGAGACCGGACGTACACCCGGACCGTCCTCGGCTGGTTCCTCGGCGGCGCCGCTGCGGTCGGACTCGTGCTCGGACCGTTGCTGATCGCGTCGTCGTCGGGAGACGCCACCGCCACAGCTGCCGCCGTCGGGATCGTCGGCGGCGGCGCGGGACTGCTCGTCGGGGTCCGCAGCGCGGAGACGGACCGACGGCAGGCCACGGTCGACCGGCAGATCGAGCAGGCGCGGCTCCTCAATCGGATCCTCAGACACGAGGTCCGCAACTCCGTCACGATCCTCCGGGGCCACTCGGAGATCCTGTTCGAGAAGCGCGAAGGGACCGCCGATCGGAGCAAGACGGCGATCACCGACGCGATCGCGCGGATCGAACGGGCGGTAGACGAGACGCGCTTTCTCACGGTCGGCACCGTCGACGGCGGCAGCGGGCTAGAGCCGATACGGCTCGACGAAGCGATCCGGAGGCATGCGGAGCGCACCGATCGAGACGCGTCGGCGGTGGCGGTTCCGTCGGTGACGATCAGAGCGGACCGATACGTTGACCGGCTGCTCGACGAACTCGTCGCACTCCCTGACTGGGCGGACACCGGCGCCGATCCCCTCGCCGTCGACGTCGGGGACCGATACGTCGAACTGTCCGTCACGGCCCCCGGAGCGTGGCTCAGCGCTCGCGAGCGCGACGTGCTCGTCGAGGGGATTCCCGAACAGGAGCGGAACGACGTGGACTACGGCGTCCCGGTCCTCCGGCTTCTTGTCGCGAGATACGGCGGAGATATCGGCGTCGACGACACCGGCGAAGCGACGAGCCTCCGGGTGCGGCTCCCGCGGACCGGTCGAACCGGCACGGCCGGCGACACGCCGGGACTCGCGAGCGGGACGCTGTGGCGGACGCTCGGCATCGGGCTGGCGGCCGGCGTCGCGATGGGCGCGTTCTTTCAGGCGACCACCGGAACGCTGCCGGTGATCGGCGCGCTGTACGGGGCGTCCGTCTCGTCGGTAGGGTGGGTCGCGCACCTGTTCCACAGCGCCGTGTTCGCGACCGTGTTCACCGTGGTCCGCTCCGAGGTGCCCGGCAGGCTGCTCGGTGAATCCCTCGGAGCCAGCGTCGCCGCGGGGGTCGGGTACGGGCTCTTCCTGTGGTTCGTCATGGCAGGGGTGGTTATGAGCCTCTGGTTGAACGTCGTGGGGATCGCGACCCCGCTCCCGAACCTCAGCCCGGCCTCTCTTGTCGGTCACCTCCTCTGGGGCGGACTCGTCGGCGCGCTCTCGGCGACGCTTCCGCCGCTTCCCGACCGGCAAGCGGTCCGGGACCGGACGCTGGCCGCCCTGCGTAACTGAGTGCTCCGAGTCGCCTCCGCCGGAAGTCGGAGCGCCTCTCAGGCGATCCCCGCGCCGCCGAGGATCAGCCGGACACCGATGACCGTCAACAGTCCGAGGACGACCCCGCGCCGGAGGCGTTCGCTCACGCGCTCGCGGAGGCGTTTTCCGACCGCGACCCCCGCGACGGCGGGGACCGCGGCGGCGACCGACGCGAGGACGAGACCGAGATCCGGGTACAGTCCGAGCGCTCCAGCAGCGCCGACTCGGAGGCCGTTGATGCCGACGAACACGAGCGCGACGACCCCGACGAACAGCCCGTGTGAGAGGTCGAAGCTCCGCACGAACGCGACGAGCTGGACTCCGACGTTTGTCGCGCCGAACAGGACGCCGGAGACGACGCCGACGATCGCCATGACGAGCGGCGTGTCGGCGAGCTCCCGCTCGCTCACGACAGGGAGAGACGGTAACGGGACGGCGTGCTGATTCGTCGCGACGAAGCCGAGCGAGACGAACCCGAGCAGGATCCGAAGCGGGGCTTCCGGGAGCCGGTCGAGGAGTGCCATCCCGAGGAGAGTGCCGACCAGCGCGGCGACGAGCAGCGGCGCGAATCGGGTTCCACACGTTCGCAGCTCCTCGCGGGTGAGGTCGCCCACGAGTGCGACATTCACGGCGAACATCGGGACGATCATGAACGCGACGGCGGTCGCGGGATCGAGTGTCGCGGCGAGTACCATCGTCCCGACGACGGCGAATCCGAACCCTGCGACCCCGTTGACGGCGCCCGCGACCCCGACCACGACGGCGATCGTTGCCGCCAGTTCGACCGAGAGCGCGAGCGTCATACGCCTGAGATGACGCGGTTATTCATAAATAACCGCTGACTGTGTAGTGCCATGACACAGGCGCGAGGTCGGCCGTGTTCCGACGGCGGCGCTCGGGTGGTCGGACGCGTGATGTGGTGTGTGTAATCACTCCGCACGATCGGCCGAGGCTCATACCCGTCGGCCGTCGTTATTCAAGTATGCTCCAAACCGGACAGACGGCGCCGACGTTCGAACTCCCGGGTGCGGGCGGCGGACGGATCGACACGCATGGCCTCGCCGAGTACGCCGATAACGGGTGGGCGGTCGTGGTGGTGTTTTACCCGTTCGACTTCCACCCGGTGTGTACCAGCCAGATGTGTACGCTGCGGGACAGCGAGGCGCTGTCGCTGCTGGAGAACACCGTCGTCCTCGGGATCTCCACCGACACCGTCTACAGTCACCGTGCGTTCGCCGAACAGCATCGCATCGACTTCCCGCTGCTCTCAGACAGCGACGGCCGTGTCGCCGAGGCGTACGGCGTGCGCGCCGACGCGATCGACGACCACCGCGGGGTCGCGCGTTCGGCGGTCTTCGTGGTCGATCCGGACCGCACCGTCCAGTACGCGTGGCGAAGCGAGGAGACCGACGACGAACCGGATCTTGAAGCCGTCGAACACGCCGCGCGGTGTCACGGTGACGAGTGCGAACTGCCGGACGGGAAGTCGTACCTGTGAGCGCAACTGCTGACAGCCATTACCGACCAGTAACTCGGTTACCCGTCCGTTCGCGCGTCTTTATCCGATAGTCTCGCATCTGGGTTACTAGAGGTAACCTGCGTCGGCTCGCCGGCGCGTATTACACATCATGGTAAGCATACTCACCGGACTGATCGCTGGACTGATCGCGACCGTCGTCATGACGATGTTCATGATGACGATGGGAGACGACTCGCCGCCGCCGACCGCCGCCCTCTGGGCGAAGTACGTCGGCGACGAGGGGCCCGAGGCGTACATGAAACAGGGCATGCTGCTCCACATGCTGTACGGGGTCGGCGCGGGGGCCGCCTTCGCGGTCGGTGCGACCGCACTCGGGCTCGCCGTCGGCGCCGGCGTCCTCGTCGGGAGCGTCCTGTGGGGACTCGCCTTCGGGCTCGTCCTGATGGTCGGCGGAATGACGTTCTGGATGCGGATCGTCCTCGCGATGGAACCCGACCCGAAGACGATGGCTGCGTTCGGCTTCTTCCACGTCGTCTACGGCGTCGTACTGGGCGCGGGAATCGCGCTACTCCCGGTGTAAGACGTGGGCACGAACACGAACGCGGACGGTCCTCGCCCGGGATGCCTGCGCGACGACCGCCCGGTCCGCAGCTGTACCGCGGCGGCCGGATCGGCGGTCGGTCGCGGAATAGAAGCGACCGTTCGACGCGCCGCGTTCTGGACGGCGATCGCGTTTCCGACGGCGTACGTCGTCGGAGCGGTCGATCCCGTCGCGGCGGCGCTGCCGGTCGGCTGGCTCCCGCTCGCGATCGCGACGCATCTGCTGTTGCTGTGGGTCGGACACGGCGCTCACCACCCGGAGTAAGCGATGCCAGGCGCACTCGCACTAGCGACCGGGGTCGACCCGCTGCCGCTGCTCTCGACGGTGTCGCTCGATCGAATCCTCGATCACTGGTGGGTGTTCCCCGCGTCGATACTGTTCTCGATGGTCGCCATCGCAGCCGGCGTCTCGGGCGCGCTCTTCTTCAGCCCGTTCTTCCTGCTGGCCGTCGGGCTCGGTCCCGCGCAGGCGGTCGGCGCGGGCCTGATGACTGAAGTGTTCGGGATGGGGAACGGTCTCCGGTCGTACGTCAAGCAGGGCGTCGTCGACTACGCGACCGCGAAGTGGCTGTTGGTCGGCGCGCTGCCGGCGATCGTGATCGGCTCGTTCGCGGCCCATTACGTCCCCGACACGCTGTTGCGCGGCGGGTTCGGCGTCGGGCTGTTCGTGCTCGGCGGGTTCCTGTTGTACTCCGACTCCCCCGAGGAGACCGAACCCGGCGAGCGCGAAGGCGAGTTCCTCGAAAAGAAGAACGCGGAGTGCGGTACCACCGTTGTCAACGCCAGCGACGGCGGCCGGTTCGTCTACCCGACGTGCTGGCGCCCGCCGGGCGTCGCGCTCGCGGCGCTCGGCGGGGCGATCACTGGGTTGATCAGCGCCGGTCTCCCCGAGATCGTGACGACCCAGCTCGTGGCGCGGTGTCGGATGCCGCCCCGAGTCGCCGTCGCCACGTCGGTGTTCGTGCTCGCGATCGCCGCGGTCGCCGGGGCCGCCGTCCACGCGCTGGCCGCGACGCCGGTCTGGTACGTGGTGGTCTGGTCGATTCCCGGCGTAATCGTCGGCGGAACGATAGGCGCCCGCGTCGGCAAGCACGTCCCAAGCGGGCTCATGGAGCGCGGGCTCGGCGTCGTCTTCGGGATCGTCGGGGCGATCGTCCTCGTGACGACGTTCGGCGTTTGAGAGTACGTCCGGCGCGTCGCTCCTCGGGCGCCATCCCCTTCTCGACGAGTTCCGCGAGTGCGGCCGGCGACTTCCCGAGGTCGGACAGCCCCATCCCCCGCGAACGTGGTCGGCTTTCGTGAACTGAACCTCCTCGTACGCGACTATCTGTAGCCTGTTTCGCACGGGTCGCGGAAATCGAGCCCGTTCGTGGGGAGCGTCTCGATCCCGCGCTCGTCGGGGGGACGCTCGACGGCCGCCCGGTCGTCGACGACTACGAGATCATCACGTTCTAACCCGGACGATCGGCGCGGCGGTGCCCGTTACTTTCGACCGTCTTCTTCGATGTTCGCCCGAACGACGGCTATCGGCTCGCCTGTCTTCGCGACCAAGTCCCTTACCGCCTCGTCCGAGTCGGCTGGCGCGCAGCCCAAGTCCCGGATCGCCTCCGTCGTCGAGGCGTGCTTGACGTGGACGCGGTCGTCCGTGTCTGATCGCACCCCCGACAACTGCCGTTACCTCCGACGCGCCGTGCCCGTTGCCGGTCCGGACGGACTTATGACGGCGTCGCGCCATCTCCCGACATGATCGAACTCACGCGGGCGGCGTACGACGAGGTCGTGTACCGGGCGTACGAGGGCGGCGAAGCGGAGATCTGCGGCGTGCTCGCCGGCGAACACGGCGACGACGGTGACCCGAGCGTCGTGACGGAGACGTACGCGGCCGAGAACGTGGCGGAGACACCCGAGATCCGGTACCTGATCGACCCCGAAGAGCAGTTCGAGCTGATCGAGACCGTCGAGGAGGCCGGCCTCGACGTGGTCGGCTTCTACCACTCGCACCCGACCGGCCCGACCCACCCGAGCGAGACGGACGCCGCGCGGGCGACGTGGCCCGACCGCTCGTACGTCATCTGCGCGCTCGACGGCTACCCGTTCGTCGGGTCGTGGCGCTGGCGCGACGACGCGGACGCGTTCGAACAGGAGACGGTGTCGGTCCGGAGCGAGCGATAGGACGGGGTCGAGTGATAGGTCTATTTGTAAATCATCGACTCCGGATCGGTGGTGACCACCTCCAAAGCCCCGGCCGCGAGGACTCGCGCACCTCGTTGCGCTCCTCGCTCGTTCGCTCCGCTCACTCGCTGTGGTGCTTACGTCGGTGGGCTTCGCCCTCGCAGCTGCCCCTTTGAGTCCCGCCCCGCACAGCACCTCACACCTCCCCAGCCTCGTCGCCGGACTACGTCCGGCTGCAAGCGAGAGCTTCGCTCTCGCCCTGTCAGTCACCTCCGCTTCGCTCCGGCGACTGACTCCAGCGAGGGACCGAAGGTCCCTCTGGCAGTCGGGCGAAGCCCGACGACCTCGCGCGTGCTGACTCGCGGCCTCCGCTTCGCTCCGGCCGCTCGCAGGCACGCGCCACCGCATCGCCTGTTTACAAATTACCATCGCCGGCTCGCGCATTTTTAAATACGCACCGACGCACCGCGGTCAGCGGTCGAATTGAAAAGTGGAACCGCTCCGAGTGTCGGGCCTCAGTCGCTCGCTTCGATTTCCGGTTCGGCGTCGCCGCCGACGTCGATCGCACAGGAGGCGGTGTACTCCACGTCGTGGACGGAGTCGATGGCGGGGTCGTCGCCGCACACCGGGCAGTCGTCCTGCTTGGGGATCTCGACCTTGTCGAACTCCATGTCGAGCGCGTCGAAGAACAGCATCGAGCCGTCGAGGGTCTCGCCTTTGCCCATGATGTGTTTGACCGTCTCGGTCGCCTGGAGGCAGCCGACGGTGCCCGGGAGCACGCCGAGCACGCCGGCGGTCGCGCAGTTCGGGACCATCCCGGCCGGCGGCGCCTCGGGGAACAGGCAGCGGTAACACGGCGAGTCGTCGTCGCCCGCGAACGTCGTCACCTGGCCCTCGAACCGGAAGATGGACCCGTGCGAGAAGGGGATCCCGGCGAGAGTACAGGCGTCGTTGACGAGGTAGCGCGTCTCGAAGTTATCGGTGCCGTCGACGACGAAGTCGTACCCGTCGATCAGCTCCTCGATGTTGTCGGGTGTCACCCGCATCTCGTGTTTCCGGACGTCGACGTCGGGGTTGAGGTCGGCGACGAACTCCGCGGCCGAGTCGACCTTCTTCCGGCCCACGTCGTCGTCGCCGTGGATCACCTGTCGCTGGAGGTTCGACAGCTCGACCTCGTCGTCGTCCGCGATCCCGAGCGTGCCGACGCCGGCGGCGGCGAGGTACTGGATGATCGGCGCGCCGAGCCCGCCGGCGCCGAGGACCAGCACCTCCGCGTCCAGCAGGTCCTTCTGCCCCTCCGGCCCCACGTCGTCGAGGATGATGTGTCTGGAGTAGCGGTCGAGCTGCGTCGGATCGAGGTCGAGGTCACTCATTCGGCCGCACGTAACGTCCGCGGACGGTTAAGCCGGCCGTCCACCGGTGGGTGCTGCCGCCATCTCGGAGGTGCGTCGCGGACGCACGGGCGGCGCGTGACGCCTCGTCGCCGCGGCGGAACTCCCGTACCTGCCGGTGTCATCGCCGTCGAGAGGGTACCCGTCGGCCGGACACGCGGGAATCCATTCTGACGCCGCCGGCGACCGTGTCAGACCGTGGTCGACGTTGCCGTCGACACGCCCCTTTTGAGGACGAGCGTCGAAGGGAGGGTATGGCCACGATCAAACTCCCGGCCGCGCTGGTCGGCGGGTCGGCGACTTCGAAAGTCGAGGTCGCCGGCGAGACGGTGGCGGAACTGTTCGACAACCACGCCGCGGAACACGGCGACGAGCTGCGCGACAGCGTGATCGAGGACGGCGAGATCAAGGAGTTCATCAACGTCTACGTGGACGGGACACCGGTGGACGGACTCGACGCCGAAGTCCCGGACGACGCGCAGGTGCGGGTCATCCCCGCGGCGAGCGGCGGGCGGTAACGCGGTCGACGCTTCTCGGCTCTTCTCCGGCGCTTATAGGTACTCTTCCCACAGCGGGATGTCCGCGTACTTGTCGCCGCGGTCGCACAGCATGAACACGACCGCGTCGTCGTCCGCGAGGTCGCCGGCCTCGTCGAGGGCCGCGACGGCGGCCGCGCCCGCGCCGGCCGAGGTCCCCACGACGAACTGCCCGTCGACGCGGAGGTGCTCGCGTACCGTCTCCGGGTCGTACTGCCCGGCGTCCGCGATCGGGACGGGCTCGTCGGCGTACCGCTCGCGGAGCGCCCGGGCCCGCTCGTAGGCGTCGTCGGTCGTGACGTACAGCTTCCGGTCGAGCACCGACTCGTCGTACGTCTCCGGGTGGTAGTGGTCGCCCGTGCGGAGGTATTTCAGCCCGTCGATGGCGTGGAGCGGCTCCTCCGGCTCGAACCCGACGATCTCGACGGCCCCGTCGCTCAGGTCGGTCAGCCCCCGGCCCGTTCCGGTGATCGTGCCGCCCGTCCCGGCGCCGGCGACGAAGTGGGTCACCCCGCCGTCCGTGGCCTCGTATATCTCGCGCGCGGTCGTCCGCTCGTGGGTCCCGGGGTTGTCCGGGTTCTCGTACTGGTTCGGCCGGTAGTAAGCGTCGGGGTCCGCGGCGACGATCTCCTCGCAGCGCTCGATGACGGCGTCGTACCCGAGGTCGGCGTCGACGAAGTGGATCTCGGCGCCGGCGTCGCGGACGGCCTCGACCTTCCCGCCGGCGGCGTTGTCGGGCATGACGATCTCCACGTCGTAGCCGCGTGCGGCCGCGAGGCGGGCGACCTCGCTGCCGGTGTTCCCCGAGGTCGGCTCGATCACGGTGACGCCGGGTTCGAGGTCCCCGCGCTCCTCCGCGCCGTCGAGCATCCCCTTCGCGATCCGCGATTTGATCGACCCGCCGCCGTGGGGCGCCTCGTAGAGGTTGAACCACTCGGCCTTCGCGTACACCGCCGCGTCGCTCTCCAGGTCGAGGTCGAGTTCGACGAGCGGCGTCTCGAAGATCGTCGACTCGTCGACGGCGTGTCCGGTCATACCTCCCGTTCGCCGCTCCCGAATAAGAGTCCGACGAAAACGGCGGTTTCGGGCCACGTCGCGGTCGTGCGCGGCAGACGCCCGTCCGTGATACGGGAGAAACCTGCCGGTCACGAAAGCCGTTCCACGACGGGAGACGTACGGGTGGCCATGAGTGAACTATCGTGGGACGACGTCGTCGAGATGCCCGACGAGCTCGACGACGAGACCGCCGAGGCGCTCTTCGAGGACGCGACCGAGGTACAGGACATGACCGGCGAGGTCTGTCCCTACCCGCAGGTCGAGGCGAAGAAGGCGATCGCGGGGCTCTCGCCCGGCGACGTGCTCGTTCAGGAGACGGACCACGTGCCCAGCACGGAGAACGTCCCGAAGGCGGTCGGCGAGGACGCGACCGCCAAGGTGTGGAAGTCCGGTAACGGCCGCTACCGAATCTTCATGCGGAAGGAGTAACCATGGTCGAGGAACTCACCCCCGAGGAAGTCAACGAGCGCGTCCAGCAGGGCGACATCCGCGTCATCGACACGCGACCGGCGTCCGAGTACGAGCAGGGCCACATTCCCGGCTCGATCAACGTCCCGCTCGGCGACCTCCCCTCTCGGGTCCCCGACATCGACTGGGACGACACCGACGTCGTCTGCGCCTGCCCCGTCGGCGAGTCCTCGAAGCAGGCCGCGATGCTGATCAGCAGCTACGAGGGCGTCGAGGACGACGTGGTCGTCGCGAGCATGGCCGGCGGCTATCAGGAGTGGACGTTCGAGCTGGAGACCGGCGCGTCGGCGGACGCCTGAGCGGACGGTCAGATTTCCTCGCAGTTCCCCTCGCCTCGGAGTGATTTCTCGGGCACGTAATGTCGATTTTTACATAATACTGGATACGGCGGGGCGGTGGCGCGTGCCGACGAGCGCCCACAGGGCGCGAAGTCGCACGCGCGAGGGAGTCGGCCGACCGGAGCGAAGCGGAGGGAGGCCGACGAGGCTGGGGAGGCGTGAGGCGCTGTGCGGAGCGGTACGGGGTGGGGCTTTGGAGGAGCTCCACGTCGATCTGGTGGTGGTCACTCCGCCGAATCCCGGTGAGTCACTAGCTCAGTCGAGGAGTCCGAACTGGACCGCGGATTCCACCTAAATCGCGCAGCCGACCTCGCGGTACATGTAGTGGGTCATCACGTAGACTCCGAGGATGATGCCCGCGCCGGCGAGGAAGGAGTGGACGGACAGCAGCGCGACCCCGGAGAAGAGGTTCGCGATGTTGCAGCCGGCGGCGAGCCGCGAGCCGACGCCCATCAGCAGGCCGCCGACCGCGTAGTTCGGCACGCGGTTCAGCTTCGGCTTCCGGATCCGGAAGTCGCCGGAGGCGTACGCGGCGACGAAGGAGCCGACGATCAGCGACGCGATCATCAGCATGTCGATGGTGAGCGAGATGTTCCCGTCGCGGAACAGGATCGACCCCCAGTACTCGACGCTCGCGACGTCGAACCCCGCCCCGGCGAGGAGGTAGCCGGCCCAGCGCGCCTCGCTGCCGGTGATCGCCCAGTGGCCGTGGACCGAGAACCAGAGGCTCGCGACGAGCGCCATCGCGACGCCCGCGGTCCGGGCGTCCCACGAGTCGCGGAGGCGGACCGTCACCGGGCGGTCGTCGTCGCGGAGGCCGCGCACGTACTCGACGGTGCCGTCGGCGATGCCGCGCAGGCCGATCGCCACCGACGAGAGCAGCCGCGAGCCGCCGAGCGCGGCCTGCGCCCGTGCGTCGGCGGCGACGCCGGTCCCGCCGGACGGGTCGTCCGGGAGCTGGCTACGCCCCTTCACGAACGCGTAGGCGACCGTCCCCACGGCGACCGCGAGCGCGCCCGTGACCGCCGGCGAGAAGGGGAGCGCGAGGTACAGCGTCTGCCCCTCGAACGGGTTCAGCGTCTGGAAGTAGTACGTCTCCGCGACCGGGAACGCGAACGCGAAGAGGACGTAGCCGACGAACATGAACAGGAGGACGAGCCAGAACTGGAGGTACCCCTGTCCCGCGCGGTACAGCGTCCCCGACGCGCAGCCGCCGGCCAGCGTCATCCCGAGCCCGAAGACGAAGCCGCCGAACACCGACCCAAGCCCCCACGCGGGGGTCCAGAAGCCGCGGAAGTAGCCGAACGTCGCCTGGAGGCTCCAGAAGACGGTCATCACGGCGATCCCGGCGAGCAGTCCCTTCAGCACGCGAGTGTCCTTGAACGCGACGAAGTCGCGGAAGGCGCTGACGAAACAGAAGCGCGCCTTCTGAAGCAGAATTCCGAAGGCGAGACCGACCGCGATCGAGACGCCGATGTAGCCGCTCGGCGAGAGTATCATTGCTCCTCGGTACCCGCTTCACGGGTAAAACGACGCCGGACACGGTAACGACGCCCCTCGATCACGGGACGACGCAATTATTGCCGCGAAGACGGACACGGGGCAACGACCCGGCAGGCCGGCGAGGCTTTTGCCGCGAAGCCGTTGAGGTGTGGCATGAGCGATGACTGCGGCTGCGGGACGACCGACACCGCCGAGGAGGGGACGGCGCAGTCCCCGCGACCCGCCAAAGGCGAGGAGCTGGCGAACGACGCCCGTCGGAACCCCTTCGCGGACGGCGTCGACCGGCGGCGCCTGCTTCAGGCCTCCGGGACCGTCGGCGCGACGGCCGCCCTCGCCGGGTGTTCCGGCGGTGGCGGCGGCGACGGCGGCGGCGAGGCCGTCCCGACGATGTTCGTGTTCAACAACGGGGACCGGACGCTGAGCGTCATCGACGCCGAGTCCGACGAGCTGGTCACCTCGGCGTTCCTCGGGACCACCGCCTCGTTCCCGGCCAACCAGTACACCACCGGCGTCGACTCCGACCACGACGTGCTCTGGCTCAACGTCGCCGGCGGCGTCCGCGCGGTCGACCAGCGCACCCTCGAGGAGCTGGCGTACATTGAGACCGGGTTCGGTCCGAACTACCCGAACCTGACGCCCGACGGCGAACACCTGCTTATCGCCTCCGGCGGCACGACCGGGATGGCGCCCGAAGGGGACGCGAACCACGCGATCTTCCGCGTCGACGCGAACCGCGAGAGCGACACCTTCGGCGAGGTGACCGCCGAGATCGAGACCGGCTACGTCGGCCCCTGCGACATGACGCTCGGCCCGAACGGCGACTACGCGTTCGTCGTCGACGTCGCCGACGAGGCGATCCGCGTGCTGAGCGTCGACCCGTTCGAGACGGTGACTCGGGTCGACGCCGGCGAGCCGGTCACCGAGGGGAACGTCCTCCCGTTCATGTGCACGGCCTCCTTCGACGGCGAGCTGCTCCTCGTCGAGAACGGCGAGGGGACGCTCGGCGGCGACCCCGAGGTGCCGCGCGAGGGCTCCGAGAGCGTCTGGGACATCTCCGACCCGGAGAACCCCGAGGAGATCGCGAAGATCACCCGCGACGAGGGGCTCCCGGGCGCGCCGATCACGAGCGAGGTCGCCCCGGACAACTCGGCGGCGTACCTGTTCATCCCGGGCGAGGGCGTCGGCGTGATCGACCTCGAGGCGAACGAGTACGCGACGACGCTCGACGTCGGCGGGAGCAGCATCGCCGGCGCGTGGGGACCGAACCGCGAGAAGCTGTACGTCCCGGTCCAGGACGCCAATCAGGTCGCGGTGATCGACCACGCGAACCGCGAGGTCGCGACGACGATCGGCGTCGGTGAGGCGCCGACGGGCGCCGCCGCGGGGACCGTTCGCCCCGAGAGCGACGCGGTGTCGAGCCTCCAGGCGTCGCTCGCCTCGCTCGGCGTCACGTTCGGCGACATGGAGGCGTCGTGGTGTATGGACGACCACTGTTACTGCGGCTAATGGTCGAAAAAACCCCGGAGACCGACGACGACGGAAACGGCGACGCGACGCGTCGCGGGCTGCTCCGCGCCGCGGCCGGCGCGACGGTCGCCGGCGCGGCGAGCACGGCCGGCTGCCTGAGCGTCACGACGCCGGCCGACGTGGCGGCGGAGTACGCGGTGACGGGCAACGTCGCCCACTTCGTCGGCCCGAGCTGGCCGGCCGAGCACCGCGACGACGCCGTCGTCCTCGACGCGCGGAACGCCGAGCGGTTCCGCGAGGAGCGCATCTACGGCGCCCGCCGCGTCCCCTTCGACGCGATCACGAGTCAGCGTAGCACCGACGACGGCGCGGTTCCGGACGCCGACGCCGTCGCGGCCGCGTTCGGGTCGGTCGGCGTCGCGCCGGACGACGACGTGCTCGTGTACGGGGCGAGCGTCGGCTCCCGGGTCACCCGGACCGCGTTCGCCCTCGCGGCGATCGGGCACTCCGGCGCGATCAAGGCGTTGAACGGCGGGCTCGACGGCTGGAACGGTCGGCTCGGGACGGGGACGAGGCGCGAGGTCTCGACGACTGACTACGAGGCCGACCCCGCGCCGTCGGCGTGGGTCACTCGCGAGTGGCTCGCCGAGCGGGTCGGCTCGTTCAACGACGGCGGCCCCGGGCTGGTCGACGTACGGGTGCCAGAGGCGTACCTGGCCGCGGCCGGCTCCGCCGCGCTGAACGACGACCACGAGCGCCACGGCCACATCCCGGGCGCGATCGATGTCCACTGGGTGGGGAACGTCTCCGGCCGCCGGATGACGGAGCCGGGACGGCTCGTCCAGCTGTACGAGGGCGAGGCGGGGCTCGACCGGAGCGAGACGGTCGTCGTGTACGGCGACGACAACGTGGACCCGACCTCGACGTGGCTCACGCTGCGGGCGATCGGCTTCGAGGACGTCCGCGTCTACGACGGCGGTTTCAGCGAGTGGGCGAACGCGGACGACCGGGGGCGACACCCGGTCGAGACGGCGACGAACGTCGTGGTCGAGACCGAGGGGAGCGTCGGCGGCGACGACAACAGCGGCGACTTCTCCTGTACTGGATGAGATGAGCCGCGACGGCCCGATCGACGGGGACGCGGGCGACGCACCCGGTCGCGTCGTCGCGGTCCCCTGCGAGGGCGCGGACGTCTTGGCGCTGTTCGCGCTCGCCACGGGCGAGCCGCTCGGTTCGGTCCCGGTCGGCAGCCACCCGGTCCACGCGATGACGACTGCCGACCGGACGCTCGTCGCGACCATGGGCGAGCGATCGGTGACGGCGGTCGACCCCGGCGGCGAGGTGACCCGCGTCGACACCGGCGTCTTGGGCCCCTCGCACTTCGCGAGCGCGAACGGCGACCTGTACGTCTCCTGTTCGGCCGGCGACGCGCTCGCGGTGATCGACCCGGTGGAACTGACACTCACTGGCCGGGTCGGCGTCGGCGCGGAACCGCACGAACTCGCCGTCGGTCCCGACGAACGACGTCTCTACAGCGGCAGCCGCCGCGACGGCGTCGTCGACGTCGTCGATACCGCGACTCGCGAGCGGCTCGGGACGGTCGACGCGGGTCCGGAGGCGAGGGTACAAGGCGTCGCGCTCGCGCCCGACGGGCACCGCGGGTACGCCGTCGACCAGGACGGGAGCCGGATCGTCGTCTTCGAGCCGGCCGGTCACGGAGGCGAAGAGCCGGACGCGCCCGCGACCCGAGTCGGCCACGTTCGCAACGCGGCCGCGGTCGGCGCGGACCCGTACGACCTCGTCGTCACCGCCGATCGCGTGTTCGTCCCGGGGAGAGCCGACGGGACGGTCCACGAGTTCTCGCCGGACCTGACGCTCGAAGCGGTTCACGAGGGGTTCTCCCGCCCGGTCGACCTGTTCAAGACGAACGGTCGGTGGTGGGTGCTCGACGCCGAGGCCGCCCGGCTGCGGTCGCTCGACGGCGCGGTCGTCGACACGAGCGCACCGGGGCTCGTCGCGGCCCCGGTGGGCGGCGGCCGGCTCCTCGTGTCTCACTACGACGACGACCGGATCTCGCTCGTCGACGTCGCGGACGGGACCGTCTGGACCGCCGACACGCCGGCGTACCCGTTCGGCGCGGTCGTGGTCTGACGCGTCACAGACCGCGGGGAACCCTGCCGGAGTCGCCGCCGTAATCTCCCCGTTCGCCGTCCCCGCTGTATGAAGGTCGCATACGTCTTCGCGACGGCCGGACAGACCATCGACTACGTGCTCGGGGACATGATCCTGCCGCAGCTGGAGGCCGGCGCGCACGGCGCAGACGTGGTCGGCATGTTCTTCTTCCACGACAACACGTACGCGCTCCGCGAGGACGACCCGCTCGGTCAGCGCCTGGCGGACGTCGCCGCCGAGCAGGAGATCCTGCTCATGCTCTGTGACCAGTGTGCGACCCGCCGCGGGCTCGCGGAGTACGACCGCACCGACGAACACGGCCGCGACCGCTACGAGCCGACGAACACCGTCGAAGGCGCCACGGTCGGCTGCTTCCCCGACCTCTACGAGGCGCTCGGCGAGGTCGGCGTCGACCAGGTCATCACGCTGTAGCTGGCTTGTACTGGGGGATTTGAACAGTCTCGCACCGTTTTTATATCGGCTTCGAACGACAGCGCGGGTCACGTCCACGCCGAGCCCGTCTTCGAACTGCTGTTCGGCGGACGGGAGCGGGGGGCGCGAGCGACCCCGCGTGGAAGACAGTCATCGAGTTTTTGCTCGTTGCCCATCTTGCCTCGGTACGGACGCGAGCTTCGACGCACAGCTCCGGGCAGAGAGCGTGGAAGTCACACGGACAGACGCGTCGCTTCCCGAAGCTGTAGACGAGATCGGTTCGATTCACAAAGCCGCTGACCACCTTCGGCCGGTCGCTCCGCAACCACTAAACGCGGCTCGCTCCTTGCTCCGGTAATGGCCGACTGGACGGAGAAGTACCGCCCGAGCACGCTCTCGGAGGTGCGCGGCAACGACAAGGCCCGCGACGCGTTCGCGGAGTGGGCCCGCTCGTGGGACGACCACCGCGAGGCGGTCGTCCTCCACGGGAGCCCGGGCGTCGGGAAGACGAGCGCGGCGCACGCGCTCGCGAACGACATGGGATGGGAGACCGTCGAGCTCAACGCCTCCGACCAGCGCACCGCCGACGTCATCGAACGGTCCGCGGGGCGGGCCGCGCGCAACGCCACCCTCGGCGGGAGCGCGGCCGGCGGCGGGGCGGCCGGCGGCGACACCGCCTCGCGCCAGCTCGTCATCCTCGACGAGGCGGACAACATCCACGGCAACTACGACCGCGGCGGCGCGAGCGCGATCACGGAGCTGGTCAAGGAGTCGGGCCAGCCCATCGTGCTCATCGCCAACGACTACTACGACATGTCGCGGGGGCTCCGGAACGCGACCCAGGAGATCGAGTTCCGCGACGTCTCCGCGCGCTCGATCGTCCCCGTCCTCCGCGACGTCTGTCGCAAGGAGGGGATCGAGTTCGAACCCGACGCGCTCCAGCGGATCGCGGAGGGGAACCGCGGTGACCTGCGGGGCGCGATCAACGATCTTCAGGCCGCGACGCAGGGCCGCGACTCGATCGCGGTCGAGGACGTGGTCACCGGCGACCGCGACAAGGCGCTGGGGCTGTTCCCGTTCCTCGACGCCGTGTTGAAAGAGGAGTCCGCGGAGGAGGCGCTCCAGTCGGCGTACGCCGTCGACGAGACGCCGGACGACCTGACGCGGTGGATCGAGAACAACCTCCTCGACGTGTACGAACCGGCGGAGGCGGTCCGCGCGTACGACTTCCTCGCCAACGCGGACGTGTGGCTCGGCCGGGTCCGCGCCACGCAGAACTACACCTACTGGCGGTACGCGACCGACAACGCGGCCGCGGGCGTCGCGGCGGCCCGCGACGGCGAGAAGGGCGGCTGGACGCGGTACGGCCGGCCGCAGTTCTGGTCGTCGTCGGACGCGACGGCGGACGAGGTCGTCGACAAGGTCGCGGCCGCGAGCGGCTGTAGCGTCGCGACCGCCCGCCGCGAGGTATTGCCGTTCCTCCAAGCGGTCACCCACCACTGTAAGCCCCGCGAGCTGACCGTCGCGATGGCGGCCGCCTACGACCTCGACGAGGCCGCCGTCGCCTTCGTCACCGGCTCCGGCGAGTCGACGAACAAGGTGGCGTCGATCGTCGAGGACGCGCAGGCACGGCGCGACGAGCTGATCGAGGAACACGCGGACGGCGCCTTCGCGTTCGACGGCGCGGCTCGGGAAGGCGAGGAAGGCGACGCGGCCGCGACCGACGAGACGGACCGGGGCGGATCCGAGGCGACTTCTGCCGGAAGCGACGGAGGCGACTCGGACGCGGAATCCGACGCCGAGACCGGCGCGTCGAACGAGGAGGACGACGACGACCAGGCCGGACTCACCGACTTCATGTGAGTCGGGCGCGGCCGCCGGCTACCGCTCTCCGCCGCCGCTGACCGGAGCCGAGTTCGGGTCAGAGTCGCGTTCGCTCGCCTCGGGGGCGTCGAGCGAATCGCCGACGACGAACTCGAACCGCGCGCCGCCCTCGCGGCCCTCCGCCACCGACACCGTCCAGTCGTGCGCCTCCGCGATCCGCTCGACGATCGCCAGTCCGAAGCCGGTGCCGTCGGGCGCCGTCGTGTGGCCCGGCTCGAAGACGGCCTCCCGCTGCTCGGGGTCGATCCCCGGGCCGTCGTCCGCGACGTAGAACCCGTCGTCCGTCCGCCCGACCCGGACGCGGACCGCGGCGTCGTCGGGTTCCGTCGGGGCGCCGTCCGCGTCCGGTCCCGCACGCGGCGCGAACGTGCCGGGCGCGACGCCGTCTCCGGGCGCCGACTCGTCGTCGATACCGGCGTCCGCCGGTTCGTCCCCGTCGGGCACGCCGTGTTCGATCGCGTTCCGGAAGAGGTTCTTGAGGGCCTGTCGGAGCCTGTCGGCGTCGCACGGGACCGTCGGGAGCGCCCCGTCGACGACGAGCGCGGCGTCGGCCGGTTCGCCGGCGGTCCCCCACGCGCTCTCGACGACCGATCGCAGGTCGGTCGGCTCCGTCGACTGGACCGTCTGCCCCTCCCGGGCCAGCGTCAGGAGGTCGCCGACGAGGTCGTCCATGCGGTCGAGCGCGTCGAGGGCGCGGTCCAACCGCTCGCTCGACGCCTCGCCGTCGAGCTCGTCGGCCAGCTCGACGTTCCCGACCGCGACGGAGAGCGGGTTCCGGAGGTCGTGGCTCACGACGCTCGCGAACTCCTCGAGCCGTTCCCGCTGTCGCTCCAGCCCCCGCCGTCGCTCCACGCGGTCGTCCGCGAGGAAGAGGTATCCGACCACGTCGCCGCCCTCGGTCGTCCGCCCGCGCTCGTGGACCCACTGCGGCTCCCCGTGGGGCCCGACCCGATACACGACGTCGACCGGGCCCGCTTCCAGCGCCTCTCGGAGCCGGTCGCAGTCCTCGTCGACCACGCAGTCGAGCCACCCGCCGTCCGGCCGTTGCGGTGCGTCGAGCCCCGGCTCCCCGGACGCCTCGACCACCAACCGGGACGGGTCGCCCTCGGGGCGACGGTACGCTATCCCGGGGCGCCGTTCCATGGGTCGCGACACGTGTCACCGAGGCGACTCGGCCAGCATAAATCTTACTCGGCTATCACTTGTCAGACGCTGAGATAAAGTTCCCAGCTCGCGAAATAATCGATAGCGGGCGGGATCGCCGGGAGAACTTTGTCGCGTCCGCCGATCGATCGTCGCATGCGCGCAGCGATCCTGCGGGAGTACGGCGAACCGCTCGAGATTCGGACGGTTCCCGACCCCGAACCCGAGCCCGACGGCGCCGTCGTCCGCGTCGACGCCTGCGGCGTCTGCCGCAGCGACTGGCACGCCTGGGCCGGCCACGGCGAGTGGGCGGACGATCGGGTGTCGCGCGGACAGATACTCGGTCACGAGCCGGCCGGCGAGGTCGTCGCCGTCGGCCGCGAGGTCGAGCGATTCCGAGCGGGCGACCGGGTTGTCGTCCCCTTCTCGCTCGGCGACGGTACCTGCCAGTACTGCCGTCGCGGGGCCGGGAACGTGTGCGAGGACGGCCGCGCGTTGGGGTTCGAGCCGGAGGCGCCGGGCGGGTTCGCGGAGCGCGTGCCCGTCCCGACGGCCGACTACAACCTCGTCGAGCGCCCCGAGTGGCTCGACGCGACCGCGGCGGCGGCGCTCGGCTGCCGGTACATGACCGCGTATCACGCGCTCGCGGAGCGCGCGACCGTCGGCGGCGGCGACGCCGTCGCGGTCCACGGCTGCGGGGGCGTCGGGCTCTCCGCGGTCCAGATCGCCGCGGCGCTCGGCGCGCGCGTCGTCGCGGTCGACGTCGACGACGACGCCCTCGCGCTCGCGACCGAGTTCGGCGCGGACGCCGCCGTGAACCCGGCGTCGCTCCCGGAAGAGAGCTCCGTCCCCGAGCGCGTCCGCGCGCTCACCGACGGCGGCGCAGACGTCTCGCTCGACGCCCTGGGGATCGCGGAGACCTGCCGTAACTCCGTCCGGTCGCTGCGGCCGCGCGGCACGCACGTCCAGGTCGGGCTCACGACGGACGCCGAGCGCGGCGAGGTGTCGCTGCCGACGGACTGGATGACGCGGTGGGAGATCTCCTTCCTCGGGTCGCGGGGGATGCCGCCGACGAGCTACCCGGACCTGTTCGCGCTGATCGAGGCGACGGGGATCGACCCCGGCGCGCTCGTCGCCCGCGAACTGTCGCTGTCGGAGGTCTCGGACCGGATAGCCGCCATGGACGAGTACGACGTGCGGGGCGTCGAGGTCGTCACCGACTTCGGCGGCTAACCGTCAGCGCTCCCGATCCGCGCCGAGCCCGGGGATCGCGACCCGGTCGTCGACGCGCTCCATGAACTTCGACGCCGTGAGCACGAGCGCGAGGTACATCGCGCCGAGCACGAGGAAGACGGTGGTGTACCGGAAGGTCTCCGTCGCGACCCGGTTCGCCAAGTAGTACAGCTCCGGGACCGTGATAAAGCCCGCGAGCGACGAGTACTTAATCAGGTAGACGAACTCGTTCGTCCACGAGGGGATCGCGTACCGGAGCGCCTGCGGAAGCACCACGTAGTATATCGACTCGAGCTTCGAGAGCCCGATCGCCCGCCCCGCGGTGATCTGTCCCTCGTCGACGCTCTCGACCGCCCCGCGGATGTACTCGGCCTGGTAGGCGGCCCCGTTGAGGGTGAACCCGAGGATCGCGACCCAGACCACGTCGCGGGGAAACACGCCCGACAACGCCGCGGGCACGGACGCCGCGAGGTTCAGCCCGTAGTAGAGCACGAACAGCTGCGCGAGCAGCGGCGTCCCGCGCAACAGCTCGGTGTACCCCAGCGAGAGCCACGCCGAGAACCGGCCGTACACCCGCGCGACCGCCAGCGGCACGGCGATGAAGAAGCCGCAGACGAGGCTCGCGCCGGTGATGACCACCGTGAGCCACGTCCCCTGTGCGAGGGTCGGCGTGAGCCCGACCACGAACGCGACGTCGGGCGCAACCGCGGCGAGCCCCGGCACCGCGGCGAGCGCGCCCTCGACGGCGTCCGGCGCGACGAGCGGCTCGCCGATCGGGGCGATCACGCCGCCGAGCCATCGGTTGACCCAGCTGACGACGAGCCAGCCCCAGAACAGCGCCCCGGCGGCGACGAGGAGGATTCGACCGACAGACGGGTCCGTATCGGCCACGCGCTCGCCGACCGTCCGCAGTCGCGTCGCCCCCGCCATCAGTCGTGGCTCGCGATGCGTTCGAGGAAGCGACCGGTTCGCTCCTTCTCGGGGCGTTCGAACAGCTGCTCCGGCGGGCCGCGCTCGACGACCCGCCCGTCGTCCAAGAACACGACCTCGTCGGCGACCGCCCGCGCGAAGCTCATCTCGTGGGTGACGACGAGCATCGTCATCCCCTCGTCGACCAACGCGCGCATCACCTCCAACACCTCGCCGATGAGCTCGGGGTCGAGCGCGCTCGTCGGTTCGTCGAACAGCATGAGCTTCGGCTCCATCGCCAACGCGCGGGCGATCCCGACGCGCTGCTGTTGGCCGCCCGACAGCTCCGCCGGGTACGACTCGAGCTGGTCGGCGAGGCCGACGCGCTCGAGCTGCGAGGTCGCACGCTCGCGGGCCTCGGCCGCTGAGAGTCCGAGCACGCGGCGCGGCCCGAGCGCGACGTTCCCGAGCGCGCTCAGGTGCGCGAACAGGTTGAAACTCTGGAACACCATGCCGACCTCGCGCCGGAGCCTGTCGACGTCGGTGTCGGGCGAGAGCACCTCCTCGCCGTCGAGGGTGATCGACCCCTCCTGCGCCTCCGCGAGCCGGTTGACACAGCGCAGCATCGTGGACTTCCCGGAGCCGGACGGGCCGATCAGCACGGTCACGTCGCTGCGGTCCATCTCGAAGGAGACCTCGTCGAGCACCTGCTCGTCGCCGTACCACTTCGAGACGTCGTTCACGCGGAGGAAGACGTCGTCACTCACGTCGACTCACCCTCCGGGATCGCGTACCGGGTACCGAGGTAATCGAGCGCGCGGTTCGTCGTGAACGTGAGGACGAAGTAGATGCCACTGATGAACAGGATGACTTCGAGGACCGCGGTCGTCTGCTGCGTGAACAGGTCGTACCCGCGGGTCAGAAGCTCCGCGAGCCCGATCGCGAAGACGATACTCGTGTCCTTCAACACGATGGTGAACTCGTTTTGGAACCCCGGAATCGACCGCCGGAGCGCCTGCGGGACGACGACGTATCGAATCGACTCGAACCGCGAGAGCCCGACGGCCCGGCCCGCCTCCAGCTGGCCGTCGTCGACGCTCCCGAGCGCCGCGCGGAAGATCTGCGACTGGTACGCCGCGCTCCGCAGTCCCAGCCCCGCGATCCCCGCCGAGACCGCCGGCGAGATCGACCCGATACCGAGGTTCACCTGCGGGACGCCGACGACGAAGTAGATCACGAGGAGGATGACGACGATGGGCGTCCCGCGGAGGACGACGCCGACCGTCTCCACGAGCCGCTTCCAGCGCCCGTCGCCGTACACCTCCACCGCGCCGGCCGGGAAGCCGACGAGGAATCCGAGCAGGATCGACGCGACGGTGAGCCCGACGGTCAACAGGAGGCCGCCGCCGAGGTAGTCGACGTTCCGGAGGACGAACCACCAGTCGGCGGGGTCGCCGACGAGCCACCAGTCGATCGACTCGCTCACGGACCCGACTGTAGCGGCCGTCAGCGGCGTCTCACCGGCGGCAGTACTCGGGGCGAGAGCGCCGAGGCTGTCCGCCGCGGCGAGCGCGAGCGACCCCGGGGCCGACATCCTACTCCTGCCCGAACCAGGTGTTGGTTATCTCCTGGTACGTCCCGTCGTCGCGGACGGTCGCGAGCCCGTCGTTGAGCGCGGACTGTAACTCGGACTCGCCCTGCCGGAGGCCGAAGCCGAACCGCTCGCCCGTCTCCTCGACGAACGCGACCGTCACGTCGCGGTTCGCGGCGAACGTCTCCGCGACCGGGTTGTCGACGACGACGGCGTCGATGTTCCCGTTCACGAGGTCCTCGACCGCGAGGACGTAGCTGTCGTACGTCGAGAAGTTGCTCTCCGGGATGATCCCCTCCCCGACGAGGTTCGACTGTACCTGATCGGCGCCGGTGGTCCCGGACTGGGCGCCCACGCGGACGCCCTCGAAGTCCGCCCACCCCGACGGCTGGAAGTCGCCGCCCTCGCGGACGAGGATCGCCTGATCGGACTCCCAGTAGGGGTCCGAGAAGGCGATCGTCTGCCGGCGCTCCTCGTTGATGGTCATCGCGGCGGCGATGACGTCGATCTCCTCGTTCTGCGTGAGCGCGGGGATCAGCCCGTCGAAGTCGAAGGTGGCCCACTCGCCGAGCTCGTAGTCGGTCTCGGCGACGACCGCCTCCAGCAGGTCGATGTCGAACCCGACCAGCTCGCCGTCCCGCCGCATCTCGAACGGCGGGAAGCCGGGCGCGGTGCCGGGGGTGATCGTCATGCTGCCCTCGCTCTCGCCGAGGCAGCCGGCGAGGCCGGTCAGTCCGACGGCGGCCGATCCGCCGGTCAGTTTCAGGTACGTCCGACGGCTCACGTCGCCTTGGGTACGGCGTGTCATACCCGTGCGAGTACGGCGAGCGATTTCAACCTTTCCTCCCTCGGGCAGGGTCAACCCGTCTCTGGGGGTCGGACATCGCCTTTGCCGAGGTGGCTCACAAAAGCTCGGCCGCGCGGCGCCGGTCAGTCGCCGCCGATCGGGACGGAGCCGTCGCGCATCCCGTCGGCTCCGCGGAGGGTCCACGCCGCGCCCGCGGCCAGCGCGACCGCCACGCCCAGCGCGACGAGGTTGATCTGCTGCCAGACGACGGTGTAGAGGACGAGGTCGCGGCCGAGCAGCAGCGTGCCGACGAGCGCGGTCATGGACCCGGCGGCGAGCGCGCGGACGGTGCCCGCGGTGTCGGCGTCGAGGCCGGGGTACCCCGACCGGACCGCCTCCGTCGCGTACGCGACCGTTGCGACGAGCCCGAGGTGGCCGGCGAGCCCGGTGGCGTAGAAGGCGGCCTGCGCGGGCGGCGCGTAGGTGAGGAACGGCACCGCGCGCGAGAACACCGCGCTGGCGACGATCCCCGCGACCGCGACGCCCGCGGCGGCCCGTAGTAGCCGAGCGTTCCCTCGGCCGCCGCCCCAGATGGTCGCCAGCCCGAGCAGCGTGAAGATGGTCAGCGCCACGATCAGGTGCGCGGCGTGGGTCGACACCGTGTACCCGCCGGGAACGAGTCCACCGAGGGTGACGGTGATGGCGCCGACGGTGATCTGAATCGGGAGTATCGCGACCGCCAGCGTCGCCGCCAGCCGAGTCCGGCGCTCGAACCCGGAGCCGAGCCACGTCCACCCGGCGACGCCGACGATAAGGAACCCGGTCACCATCGCCCACGCCCGGTGGAACCACTCGATGAAGTCGGGGTTGATCGTCAGCGCCGGGATGAGCTGGTCGGAACACAGCGGCCACTGGGCCTGGCACGCCAGCCCGGAGCCGGTCGCCGCGGTGTAGACGCCGAGCGAGAAGAGGACGAGCGTCATCCCCGTCGTCGCCGCCGCGTATCGCCTGAACGTTAGCCACGCGGGCCGAAGACTCATTGGCCGAATTCGGGTGCGCGCGCACTTAGACCGTTCGGCCGCTCCCCGTGACCGGGAAGCTCGAATGCCCCTCGCTCCCGGGAAGCGCGCGTCTCGCCCGCCGGCTTCCGAACGCTTTTGACTGACCAGTCAGTCAGTATTGGCAGGTACCGAATGGACGACACGGAACGACCGCTCCCCGACGCCGCGTACAGCCCCCTCCGCGAACGCGACGACGCGACCCCTTCGGCGGTGAGCCGCTGATGGGGCTTCGCGACTCGGTCGACTCGCTGTTCAAGAGCGCCGACGAGCTCGACCTCACCTCGGGCGACATCGGGTGGCCGCTGTTCTTCCTCTCCTTGCCGATCGTCGTCCAGAACCTCTTTCAGGTGCTGTACAACCTGGCCGACACCTTCTGGCTCGGCCGCTACAGCACCGAGGCGCTGTCCGCGATCACGTTCGCGTTCCCCGTCGTCTTCCTGATGATCTCGCTGGCGCTCGGCGTCTCCGTCGCGGGGAGCGTCCTCGTCGCGCAACACACCGGCGCCGGCAACGAGGAGCGCGCCGCGTACGCCGCCTCGCAGACGATGGCGTACGCGGTCGTCATCTCCGTCGTGCTGGGCGTGTTGGGATACGTCTTCGTCGACGACGTCACCGCGCTCCTCGGGGTGAACGAGACCGTGGCGCCGCTCGTGGTCGAGTACATGCGCGTCTACGCCGTCGGCCTCTTCGCCGTCTTCGGGTTCGCGGTGTTCATGTCGCTGATGCGCGGCTACGGCGACACGGTGACCCCGATGTACGTCATGGCCGGGTCGGTGGTCCTCAACATCCTCCTCGACCCGATCTTCATCTTCGGGTTCGACGCGAACCCGCTGTTCGGCTTCCTCGGACTCGGCGGGCTGGAGGCCGCGGCGTTCGACGCGACCGGGTTCGCCGGCTGGGGGATCGCCGGCGCCGCGATCGCGACCGTCGGCTCGCGGGCGCTCGCGCTCCTCGTCGGACTTCAGATCATGTTCCGCGGCGACCGAGGCGTTCGGATCCGGCTCTCGGAGATGCTTCCGGACCCGGAGTTCGGCAAGACCGTCCTCGGTATCGGCCTGCCGGCTTCCGCGGAGGGGGCGGCGCGGTCGGTGTCCATCACCGCGCTGCTCGTCGTGGTCGCGAACTTCCCGAACGCGGTCAGCGGGGCGTACGGCATCGGGACGCGGATCTTCTCGGTGATCTTCCTGCCGGCGCTCGCCGTCTCGCAGGGGATCGAGACGATGACCGGACAGAACATCGGCGCGGAGGAGCTGGACCGCGCCGCCGAGACGAACCACTTCGGCGCGCGCGCCATGCTCGTCCTGCTCACGGCCGGCGGCGGGATCATCGTCCTCGCCGCGCGGCCGATCGCCGGCGTCTTCTCCCCGGACCCGGCCGTGGTCGACCACGCGACGACGTTCCTCCGCGTGAGCGGCCTCTCGTTCGGATTCATCGGCGCCATGCGCGCGTACACCGGCGGCTTCCGCGGCGCCGGCCACACGATGATCGCGGCCGTCATCTCGCTGATCACGCTCGGTTTCGTCCGCCTCCCGGTCGCGTGGGTCGCCGCCGGTTCCCTCGGCGCGATGGGGCTGTGGATCTCGTTCCCGATCTCGAACGTCGTCGGCGGGATCGTCGCGTACCTCTGGTTTAAACGCGACACCTGGCGCGACGGGAACCTCACCGAGGAGGAGCCGGCGGCCGAGGAGATCGGATCCGGCGTCGCGTCGCCCGACAACGACTGACAGGAGCGGCGGTGTCGGGGACCGAGCGCGCCGGCTTCGCGCCGCGCTATCCCGAAAGCTCTCGCTTCGCCGTCCGCGCTCGCTCGGACATCTCCTCGTTGCCGTCGACGTCGGCGAGCGTCTCGACGGCCTCGAGCTTCCTGACGGAGTCGTCGAGGAAGGAGAGCACGTCGCCGGTGTACGCGTACACCATGTAGTCGTCGGTCATCACGTCGACGATGGCCTGCGGGCCCAACCCCTCCGCGCGCAGTTCGAGGACGTAGCGCATGAACTTCTCCTCGGGACAGCCGCAGTAGGGGTTCGCGTCGCAGTCGCAGTCGAGGAAGTCCTCGGCGAAGTCGAGGACGCGGTCGCGGGTCGTCTCGTCGAGCTTCGAGAGACCGTCGCCGGTGAAAAGCAGATCGAGCGTGGCGCCGGCGAACGCTCCCTTCGGGATGTTCGTCTCCAGCTGGGAGGCGAGCTGGCGGTGGTTCTTCACGTAGATCTTGTCGGTAAAGGCCACGGTTACGCTCCGATACGCCGGGGATCCTGAAAAGCGGCGCGGTGATCGGGAAGGCGAGCGACGCGTCGTTCGGCCGCGCCGCCTCGGACGCCACTCGATGCCACGCCCGTCCGGGAGTCGTAACCGTTATTTACCGAAGCGGGGTACTTTGCGACGCGTGTCCGGGTTAGGGTAGTGGACTATCCTTCAGCCTTGTGGAGGCTGAGACGCGGGTTCGATTCTCGCACCCGGACCTAAGCTTCTAACGCCCGAATTCGACACTTTAGGTTTACGTCTCAGCCTTCTACGGCTGAGACGTTAAAAATCACACAATATCTGCTCTATCTTGTATAATAAAATGTATATATACCGGGTAGATGGCACTACCACAAACTGACCAATAATGGTGTGTGTGTATTTTAGTGCTGATTTTGTGCTTTGGATTAAAATCTCTGTCTTATCTCTGGAAGAACCCTCTACTCCGTATGGAGAGACAATGCCTCCTCCAAAACGACGGAACAACTGTCTTGGTGAGCGGTGGTTGTGATGATGACCTCCAAGAGATAGTCGCCGCCGCTCATAATGAGTGGAAATGGCTCCGCACGAAAGAACGAATGTCGGCATTCGTTGAACATCGATGAGTGATAAAGACGACAACGAGTCAGTTACCGATATACTCCGTGAAGGTCGGGGAAATCACAATCTCGTTGAAATACAGTGTCATAACTGCGGCACTATGATACCACCTGATGCGACCATCATCCAGTGTAAGTGGTGGTCATACGACGGGCAAGGACCACCGACTGGCTCAGGATTCGTCTCCTACTGCGATGAGTGCGTGCCACCCGGAATACCGAGACCAAAATGAAAGTATGACCACAAGGCTGTGCCGCGTCAAACCGACCTAAATCAGAAATAATTGATTTCTACTTCGGCTGGCTTCCACACCGGTGGAGGTGTATCTTTTCGCGAACACTACGAGCACTGGTCTTTTGACCGCACGACTGGCAGGTATAAAATTCACCTTCGTCGTGTAGATATCTGTGAGTACCATCTGTTAAACTTGGAGGGTAAGAGGTCATACCCTCCAGAACACTGGCAAACTGCTATGGTCTATTGCCGATGAATATGTCTGGAATAAAGTTGCTGGTTCAAATACTCAGATACCCAAGTAGATACGAGACCAATGACTTTACGCGATTCGGCTTGGGATGCCGTTTTGGAGCAGATAATCCGCACAGGGAAATTTAAGCTCAACGACCTGCCATTCAAAGAAAACGAACGTTCGACCGTTCGTCGAGTCTGTCGAGAAGCCCAAGGGTATGGCTGGCTCCAACGGACCTCGGAAGGGAGCTCAATATGGCGAGCAGGCCCGAAGGCAGAAATGCTGATGAATCTCAGTGAAGAAAAATTGAGGCTTGCGAGAGAGTGAAATGCAATCGAAAAAGCGCAGCTCAGAAGCCGCTCTATCGATTCCACCGCCTCAAAGCCACAAGAGTGGACGATTAAAATATCTCGTCGAAAACAGCTATCTATCACTAGAAACAGTCACTTTCGACTTCGAAGAAATATCGACCACTGAATTCGCAGAGGTCCGTCGACGAGTAGCAGAAGCTGAAATCATCACGCCACTTCACGCAGACTTGAAAGCAGTGGCCACGTGGTTCTTACGACGGACAGGGTGTAGAGAAATCACCTACGAACAAAAGTATCCAGAGAGTGCTCGAATAGCAGATGTCGCATGTGTCTCGACAGGGCAATATGCCGAAGTCGGGAACGTTGAGGATGTCACACGGGTCTACCAAATGCTTGGTCTAGATGTGGTTAGCCACGGTAGTGAGATTTCCTCGGTGCTACGACGGCATCCACCATCAGATGACCCGAGCAAAAGAGGCGGTGTCAGAGCGATACTCTCAGTTCCTTTCCCAGTAGAAGACGAATATCGCCGAGCGTGGGAAGTCAATGAGCTCGAAGTACACACGTACACTCTGGGAAGCAAGCCGGTGTCGACACCTAATCGAAACCATCACTGGTGGGCCGAAGAGAACTGAACTACTCAACCATCCGTTTGGTCTGGCATCATAGCTATAGTCGGATGTACCCTCTTCTCAAGCTAGACCCTCCAGTCGGCAGTTAGTCGGTAAGGACGGAAAATCGAGCCTTCAACTCGATTCTCCTGAGTCGGCATCGCCGCCAGTTGGTCCGAATACTCATGTCAACAAACAGCTCGAAACCGCATAAAGATAGCGGCAACACGCCTGAATCGCCCGAAAACAGCACCGACATCCCGACCCAAATCGTCAATTACACGCCTCGAACACACGGGGTAGACGTATTTGTCCAGCTTCGAGACGATAACGGTCTCTACAACGAATCCGCAGACCTACAGCGCCAACTCGACACCAAGGCCGGCTACCATGGTCGGAGCGACCATCCGCATCACGTCGGCGATATGTCTCCCTCATGGACGCAGGGCGATGAGGAATATCACGTCGGCTTTTACTCCAGTTCGACAGGTATTGGTCACCTCAACAAGAAGGAAGAATTTGTCGGCTACGACGACCAGCGATTCCGACTTTTTGAGGACATTGACGACGGAAAAGCTGCGACCACCGCTGCGAAGTGTACCCTAACACTCGAACCCCGTGGACCACACCTCGTCAACAAGCAGAAGAAGCCGTTTGGATATCCGAAGGCTGTCGACGGTCAGCGCTACACCGGGACCTACATCAAAGCGCAAATCTCCTACGCAACAAGTCTTGACGAAGCCCTCGGCTGGATTGGTGAATACTTCCAGCACCTCGATAATGAGCTCGGAACGTCGTTCATTTCACACTGGGACCCCATCCCGGAGACAGTCTACTTCTCCGGCCTTGAACGCTACGTCCGACACGACCTCGCGTCCATGGGACGAGTCATCAACACGGAGCGGAACACTGCCCGCCTCGTTCACACCGGAAACGAAGGGGAAGAAGGAACTATGGAAGAGGACATTCGCCACGGCGACCACTCGCTCTTCTCGGTGAACTCAACAGAGTTTGAGGAGCTCGGCTACTTAGCCGGGCCACGCGACGACAACGGTCGACTCAGAGTCAAGAAAGACAAAATCAAGACGTACAGAACGAAGAACGCGAACCGCTACTCTGAGGACAACTATCGTCATCATCCGAAGACCGAGACGAAGGCGGTGAAAGGAAAGCTCCACGCGAGCGCATGGGAGGAGGTCATCGACCGGCTCGACTCTATCCTCCTTCACCACCTCGATATGTCTGCCATCGGTGAGGAAAACCTCGTCTCTGACGACTACTTCCAGCCCCGAGATAAGGACGATGAGCCTGAGGAGAATGAGACGTTTGAATCCCGCGAGTACCAAGCACCCACAGGCCGCATCGCCTCACTCCGAGAGTCGTGGGAGGGAGAAGATGCCCGACGCAAGCTTGAAGGATTCATTCTCCATTCAAACACAGAGTCCTACAAGGACATCCTCAACATTCTTATGTTCGACCCCGAACACGAGGGACGCTCTGTCACCTACAAATATCTTCAAGAGAAGACCGGTCTCTCTTACAGCTCCGTTCGACGGAACGTTACAAAGCTCGCTGACGCCAGAATTCTCCACAAGGTAAACGAGGGCTGCGTCTTCGTCCGGTGGGCCAGTCAGACCGCCTTCGAGCGCGTCCGCGATTGGCTCCGTGACTTCTTTGACCCCAAGCAGGTTCTCAACGATATCAAGGAACGTGCGAAGGCCAAGTTCGCTTCACGCACCGAGAAAGATGATGAGTCTGAAGAAATCGAAGAGGAGCCCGAGAAAGATGTCGTTGAGAACGACGACGACTTCATCGACATCTCCAGTGGAGGAATGCTCGACGATGATGTTCAAGCCGAACTCAACGAAGCTTTCGAAGAAGCTCGTAAGCAAATGGAATCCGGCAAGTGGGATGACTTCGGAACCGCCCGCTCCATGACAGACGGCGGAACCGACTGAGGTCGAAACTCACCCGGGGACACCCGGTCAAGAGCGGTAGCTATCGTGTTTCGACCGTCATTTTTTGAACATCCCGTCCCTGAGAGACATCTTCCCTCGATTTCATCGAACCCTGCGTTGTAGTTAGAGCCCAGTAATCCCCAAATACAGTAGAATCAGAAATAAACCATCTGTTTTCTCGGATAACCCAGTCGAATATGGTCGAATTCTACCACCAAAACCAAACTCCCTCTCCTCGCCTCGGTTGCCACCCCCCCTTAATGACTAAGCCGCTAACGGAATATCGCGTGAATTCAGTCGGGGATGACCCCTACGAGGAAGGTGATATCTCATAGTAACACGCTTATTTGTTCTATCTACGGACTACAGGGCCTGTATTCGCCGTTTATCGGAGGGACGACTGTGCTGAATGCCGTATAGATAGCGCTTCGTTTGCCTAACCGCCTTAGCACCCTCTACAATCTCTCTAAAACATCACGTGGATGATTCCAAAATCACACTACACTCAGACCAACACTATTTTCGAGCTACTACATGTCTAGTCCTGACGACTCGCACCACCTCCACAAAGAATTCCCAATTGAGAGACAGACCGCTCCAACACTAATCTGCGTGCGACAGAGGTTCAACCTGCGTCAAGACCTATCGAGAGACGGCCGGACAGTTTGTCGTGACAGGAACTACGATTGACATGACAAATCGAGTGTCCAGTGTCGACTGACCCCAAGGGTGATATGTGATTGTGACAACCATCAGAACAGATGACGACGTACTACTCGATATCGGACAACACGAAGTCCATCGGGGAATTTCAAGGCGAAGATATTCTCCACCCAAAGTACCAGTGTAATACGTGTGGCCACGCCATATCCCCTTTCTACGCACAAAAAACGGGAGTTTGCGGACTTTGCCAGAATGGTTACAACGATTTCGAGCAATTAGAGAGAATTTTATCAGTGACGATTTACACGTACGAATTTCGTGACCACGAGATTACGAACGCGATTGACGAAGTGAAAGAAGGTGAGCATGCCAACGAAATGGCGGATATTCTCGAATGGGGAATGGAAAATCTGAATGATTTGATGAGCTATGATATGCTGGTCCCGCCGCCCCGAGGTACGCAAGGTACAGCATCAAATCATATGGAGAATATTGGCGGTCTCCTGAGTGACCGGGTAAATATTCCTCTCCGAGACGTACTGAGGAAGTCAGAGGAATACGGGTCACAGAGAGATACCGATGGTGCCCAAGAGAGGTGGGATAACGTTGATAATAAAATAGAGTGTATTCGAGAATTCGGAACTTCTCCCTCTGTAATCGTACTTGACGATATTGCGACGACTGGAGCAACTCTTGAAAACTGTGCCAAGGCCCTAAACGAATCCGGGGCTTCCAAGGTGGTCGGCCTCACGATTGCACGCACAGAGAACATTGAGGACCTCGTAGATGCAGAAGTCTACATCCCGGAGGACGAAATACCAGAAGATGAACGACCTTGACCCAATCATAGCAGGTATCAACGATAATCAAGACCTCAACCAGAAGGGTGTACTCAAACTCTTCGTTGACCTATTCACGGAGAAAGCCCCAAATGAAATCTCTCAAGACTTCTTAACCGACTATCTGAAAATCAAAGAACTTGAGGATAACGACCAATCTCGACTTGCATCTCAATTAAGCGAGGAAATTTCGACTATCGACATCGATTTTTATTCTCAATATATCGAAGGTCTTGACTCAGAGGGAATCTTGTTTGTACCGTTCTACGGTCCTAATTACCCGGACCTACTGTGGAACATTCCAGACCCTCCGTTGTGTCTATATGTCGACGGTGATGTGACCGCCCTTGAGGATGGAGTGGCCGTAGTGGGGACCAGAAGTGCGAAAGAGCATAGACTAGAATTTGTCCGGAAGATTGCATATACTCTCGTAGAGATGGACAAAACTGTAGTTAGCGGTTTAGCAAACGGTGTCGACGCTGCTGCTCACCAAGGGGCTCTTGACGCTGGGGGAGAAACAATCGCTGTGTTACCCGGCGAGGTACAGAAAGTGGTTCCCGCAGGAAATAGAGGGATTGGGGAACAGATACCTGATAATGGGGCCTTGGTTAGCGAGACGAGCAGTAAAGTAGGGATTCATCGTGGGAGGTTCGTTGAGCGAAATAGAGTAACGTCCGGTATTTCTACAGCAGTTATAATTGGGGCATCTGGTGAGACCGGCGGTACTATTCATCAGGCGGATTTTGCCATGGAACAAGAGAAGCCACGGTTCCTTTACGACCCAGAGGTTGATGACGGCCAATCACCAAACAAAATCTTCGAAAAAGGGTTTCATGGCTTCCAAACGCTTGATGAACTAAGAGAATTACTAAACTCGGATTTTATCCCCTCAGACTCCAACTCTCCAAATCCAACTACGCTGGACGATTACTGATATTTCTGATTATGACCGACAGGTCATGAATCATACTCACTGATGAAGTAGCGTAAAAGAATCTGGTTTGACTGATTGCTAAGATGTCTTCTAGAATTGGTATCTGGCACTCTAGGAATTTGCTCCCGGCTACTTTGGGTCGGTGACTGAAAAATCCGGAGATTCATATCGCCTCAGTAGAATTTCTAATTTATGACGGATGTTGACAGGTTAGTCGACATAATCTTTGAGAAAGAGCAACCAGAATCCGTCGATTTCGAGATAGCGTTCACGGCCTTAGTCGCAACAGCTACACTCACCTCCCTCAACTCGACGGTGAGACATTCGTTGATAATCACTCTCTGTGCTCTCGCTCTACTTGTGTTGACTCTTGTCCGCCGGATGGGAGTCATCGGGAAACATACCGACGAAGAAGCCGTTCTAAACTGGACAGTACGACCGATTGAGATGCTATCAATCATATGCGTGCTTCAGATTAGCAACACGGTCTTGAGTACGGTCGGTGACTGGGCAACAAGAATTAACATAGTCTCCCTTTCACTGATTGTGGCAGTCCTGTTCATCGTAGTGCTACAGGAATTCGTTTTTGGTGACTATCGCATATGGTGGGGCTCGGCGTTTTTTACGAAAGGATTGGCGGTACAGAACGGAAATGAGGAGGTTGATAGTCGGTTACATAGCCTGATATTAACTGTACTCGCAAAGTTCTATTTTGAGTTCGCATACCTCATTCTGCAAGAGCCCGGCGTCATCCCTGAGAGAGATATTGAGAAATGGAATACACTTCGTGAATTCGTTGAGGAAATGGACGAGGGTGAACAGACGCGCCCTAGTGCGACCCGGACATTATTTGGAAGTGGAATTATACTCGTCGTGGGATATGGGACGGTGAGTTGGATTCTGTCGTTCACAGGATTACCGGTGGTCGGGGGATTCCTCTTGCTGGTTATGATTATGGCCGTCCGACATCTTATCGGTTTCTGGTATCTTGCGTACGGTTCTCAGACTCTCAGTCGATTCCTTCAAGGGAACACACACCATCTCGCGACGATGGGAATCTACGGTGGTGTCAGTTACTGGTTGTTCTTCTATGCCCCGTAGACGGAAGAGAGAAATTCCGCATCTTCATATCAATAGCCGTGCCTTCCACTTCGAGGTCTACCGTCGAATCTACCTCATCGGTGACGAGGCGCACCTCAAGGTCAAACTCGCTTAGACGGACCAAAACAACGACCTCGGTAGGCTCACTTCCTTCTAACTGACTTCGATTGAAGCACAATTGAACAGCCCGGTGAACAATAAATTGACCCGGGCATACATATAATACACATTATTCTAGCGACCTCTCCAACCAATCACCGATTTCTCGTTTCCCAGTTGCCTCATCAGGTAACGGAACATCGAGCGTCAAACGACGCTGTGCCTCTGTCGCGTAGGTAGCGACGTGGGCATCAGAGACTGCAGATGGCTCAGTCCAGACCTTGGTACCGTGTTCATTGAGACGCCCTGCAACACGGACGACCTCGTCTTCAATGGTCCCGTCAAGTTCCTCTTTGAGCTCGGTGAGGAGGTACTCAAACAGCTTCTGGTGCGGGAGCGGAATCACCACAGAGGGATACCACTCTAACACTTCCGGGTCGAACGAGACCAATACCTCGTCTACATCGGCATATATCGCTTGTACCGTGTCTTCAGGAGGTTCACGAGATATTGGTGGGTTCGCATCTTCCGGGATGTTCAGACGATAGAGTTTCTGATACGGAGCGTCTTCATCTTTGGTTAGCTGACGGTCGAGCATCTCGAACGTCCAGCCCTTATTCCGGAGTACCTGACTCTGGGTGAAGAGCCGTTTTACCACATCTGGGTCGATGAGGGGGTCGAACGGTCGGTCGGGATATCCGATACGACCAACATCAGGATGCGAAGTCGTCCATCCGTAGAGCTTGGCTTCTTCGATTATATCCTCTGCATGAACCTCGTCGAGGTCCTGTGTCAATCCCACTTGCCGGACTTTCTGTTCCGCCTCTTTCGACTGTTCTTCCGCTTCAGAGGCGATATCCTCTCCCGACTTCACCGACTCCCCCATCGCGACACTCTGAACTTCGCCCTCTAACCCATCCAAAATCGGACGTAGGGGTCCAACTGCCTGCTCGAATAGACTGATTCGCTCTCCCAGACGCTCATAGATATCTTCCTCAACGGTATCGTCGTAGATGTAGTTCCACACGAGCACCTTCTCGTTTTTCTGTCCAATGCGGTCAATTCGGCCAATCCGCTGTTCTACGACCTGAGGATTCCAAGGCATATCGTAGTTTATCATCGCATCACAGGTCTGGAGATTCAACCCTTCACTCGCCGAATCCGTACAAACGAGAATAGTGAGGTCTCCGTCAGGGTCGGTGAATTCGCGCTTCACACGTTCCTTACTCACGCCGGACCATTTGTCCTCAGCAGCGTCATATATCTCGCCACCGCTGCCCGAGTATGTACCAACACCGTGGTGGCTGAGAGAGACCTTCTGCTTGATTGCATCAAGCGTGTCTGAATACTGTGTGAAGATAATGACCGTGTCCCGGGCTTTCGCGCTGAGCTCGTTCAGGTCTTGCATCAACTGCTCCAACTTGGGGTCCTCGGGAACATCGTAGAGTTGCGCGATGAAGGCCTCTAATTCGCTCAGTTCGAACTGCCGGACTCGTTCGCCAGCAGGACTGTTAGCTCCGATTTGGTCCACACGCAGGCCGTATTCTCGCCGAAGCACTTCCTCACGACCGGCAATATCTCCTGTCTGAAGGTCGCTTTCTGAAACTCCCGATACGTCTTGAAGCTCGGAGCTGAGGTTCTCTCGGCGACGTTTGAGAGACTCCTCGATAGCATGGAGACTCGAAGTGAGGCGCTGCCGGTACGTAGTCATCACAAAGCCGAGAGCAGTTCTCTCTTTACCCTCCAAGAGCTTCTTCGACTGGTCGTATACGTCACTAATGTACGATTCTACACGGTCATAGAGTGGCTCAGCATCTCCAAGTTCAACCGACCGTGTCTCGATATCCCGCCGAGGGATATTCTGGTTAAGAAGACCCGCCTTCTGACACATGCGGAGGGTCTGCCGAGTGTTCCGGAATACCCGAGACTTGACTGGGGTCGTCTCGTCTCCAAGTTCGAGAAGGAAATAGAGACTGTCGACAGAGAGATTCGAGAATTTGGTTTCCCAGTCACGAGTTCCAAGCTTACCAGTACCAAGCACACGATTTAGTTGGCGACGTTCGCTCAGCCCGAAGTTGCTATCATCGACCTGCTCCTCGACCCATTCAGCCACGTCCTCGTGCTCCTGTACAAATGATTGAATCATCCCCGCCCACGTACGGAGATGGGTGAGTCCCTCATACGGTTCGTAGTTCCACTTCGATGCGAGGTCGGGGAGAACTTCCTCGACAGTCTCTGAACCATCCGCATCGATTTCGTCAAGCGCCTCTGCGAGGTCCTGCTGCATCTCGAAATACGTGTCAAACGACTCGCGGTCGTTCCACCCGTCGGGGAGGTCGCAGAGACGCAGGAGGTCGAATAGCTCAGTAATTTCGAGCTGCATCGGCGTCGCCGTCAACACGTAGTTACACACCGTGTCGTTCTGTAACTCCGTGAGTAGCTCGTAGAGATTCGTTCCCTCGCGACCGTGGTGAGCCTCGTCGACGAGCGTGAGGTCCCATTCGAAGTTATCCTTCGGTGGGTCGCCCGGATGTTCCTCCTGCCAGTGAACGGAGGGTGAGAACATTCCCATGTTCCCCGAGCGCCGTGCGGTATGCCACGAGGCAAGTACCACTGTCGGCTCGTCACGGTCAGAGACGAACTCACCGATGTGAGAGTCTTCCCACGCGTCGATGGTCTCGTAGTCCGACAGGGAGTGCTCGATGCCGTAGGCGTCCCGCAGGACACGCTGTGCACCGCTGTACTCGTAGGAGTAGGCGTTGATGTTGAACTTCTCCAGCAGCTCTTCCTGCCACTGTGGCTGGACTGTAGCGGGCACGAGCAGCAGGGCATCGCTCACTTCACCGATGGTGAGGAGTCGAGAGATGGTCAGCCCGGCCTCGATGGTCTTCCCGAGGCCAACCTCGTCACAGAGGAGGAGACTCTCGGGGTAGATGCTCGCCGCCGTGTCTGCGATGACACGCTGGTGAGGCCACGGCTCAATCGAACTGATGTCCTCGGCGATGTGCATCGCACCGGGGAGGAGCTCACGCTCGTTGGCGATACGGGTGATTGTCGCTTCAGAGGCAGGCGGCTCGCTTGATTTCTTCAGGCGTTCGACGTGCTCCTCGACTTCCTCGTCAGACTCGGGCTGCCAGTCGAGGATATCTCGCTCGATGGCATCGTCAATATTCGTGACCTCGACATCGTCGTGCTCCTCGTCCCAGAGACGCTCGAAAGTCTTCACGTCCTCCTCGACGTACTCGTTCTCGACCTCGTCCCACGAGCGGTGGACTTTGAATCGCTCGTAGTTGCGATACCACGCGTTGTAGGTCTCGTTGATGCTTCCCTCGAACGTGATTCGATTCCCGTCGGCGTCGGTCGCGATGCCGAGCTTGGGATGGAAGATTCCCGAATCGGAGTTATTCCGCGGTTCCCCGATTTTTAGCTGAAGCCGTCCCTCGTCCAGCATTTGGGCGATGAGGGCGAGCCGTGACTCGCCTTCCTCGGAGAGGGGAGCGTCGTCGGTGAGAACCGGTTTGTTCTCTTGACTTAGGCGCTTTGAGGCGATGATGCGGATTTCACCATCAGATTCGAATGCGGATTCGACTCCCTGTAGCGCGTCGGCGAGGTTCTGGAGGCTCAGGTAGCCGGCGAGACGGTCGTACTGGACAGAATGTGCGAGAAGTGGGCGATAGAAGTCGCCTACAAGGGTCTGATTACCCCGAAAGTTGCTCTCATAGATTCGGTTCCAGTTCAAATTCTGAAAAGGCATGCGTGCTCAGAACTCGTCTAGAGTGGTCCGAGAGCTTTCCACATCGTCCGGACTCTGAAGGACAGCAATGTTTATTTCCAGCAACTCGCCGGTTTCTCCCGAAACTAAATTCTTCAAGAGGTCGTAATCATCGTGTTGCTCCGGCAGCACTTGTAGTAACCCTTCTATGGTACTCTTGAAAGCAGAGTCATTCTGCAAGTCACGTTCCTTCAACCAGTTCCATGCAAAGTCGCTTCCTTTGGTGCTCAATACATCTAATGCCGCATGGACTGCGTCGATTCTATTCTCGAATGACTGCTCTCTCGGGTCAACAGGATACTTTCTGGCTCGTCTTTTAACCCCGCTTTCCAATTCAGAGTAGCTCTGTACACGGCCCTGATGTCCAGATAAGACCACGTCATCCCTACTTTTGCTCCAGATTTTGGTATCGCTCTTTACCTCATCAATCTGGACTCCAACACCGAGGCCAAGTTGTCGTGCCTCATCGTATGGGATTGACTGCTGCTCATAGACCAACCATGAAAGAATGTACCACGTTGATAGGGAATCTACATCGTCGAGGGACCCAGCCAGCTCTCGTTGTATCAGGACCTCGGTGACTGCTGTCCTTGCCTCACGGAGCGCTTCTCGCGGTCGAACCAGCTCGTCCTTATCATCGACCACGGGATAGTTCTCCGTGAACACTCGTAACGTGGGGCCGAATGCGCTGATTATTGTATCCGTCTTAGTCAAGTTGTGTTCAGATTCGAGCAAGGAACTTGCCTTCTCGCGGGCTACCTGTCTGGTTTCATCCTTTATGTCCCGCCAAAGGGTTGGCATTCGGTCGTCAGGCTGAGTAGTAGGCTTCCTACAAGTTAGAAGAAGGGTACTATCTGCGGAAGCGTCTTGTTGTACACCAATCCGCTGTGGCATTTCGCTGGTAATGGTGTGGGTTGCCGTTATATTGAACCCGGAATTTATGATAGACATAGTGAGCGAGTCCCACGCAGCAATTTCCTTGTCTGTAAAGTAAATTGTGAGAACACCTCCCTCTTCGAGGACTCGGTACGCCTCGCCGAAGATGTCACTCATTCTATTCTCGTATTTATTCCGTGCCACTTCACGCTTAGAGCCAGACTCCGTATCTGATACCAAAGAGGGGTTCTCAACAGCCTCGTCTTCTTTGTTAGTTTCTGGTGTGCTGAACTCTTCAGGATAGATGTCCCCCAGATACTCGCGGAACCAGACATAGAACGCATCGGCGACCTCGGAGTAGATGATATTGTCTCCATACGGGGGGTCAACGACAATTGCCTCAATCGATTCGGTATCTATTGGTAGATTTGAGGCATCTCCACACCGCACCGTTGTATCCGGGTCCTCAAGGTGTGAGACATACTCCGAGATATGCTCATAGTTCGACAATACGTTATCTGATTCAGACTGGTAACTGTAAGTCCCACTCATCAGGTTGCTCTCAGAGAAATGCCACTGGAATGAGAAGTTATTATTACCTAGCATACTGCTGGGAGACCCTCGACGAATGTCAATAGGTTGTAATCTGGAATTGCGTTCTATCAGTTTTATAGATATAAACGAGAGAAGCGTGAGGATAGCCTCTGCTCGGTTCTGAGAATATTCGTCCAAGATATCCTTCTTTATTTCATCAAATGCGTCAAGATATGTAGCGTGAGAAAGGAGTTGACGGGGGCTGTATAGGTCCCTCCATTGGGTAATTCCATAGGGGGCAGAACGGTCATAGAATCCAACGTAGCGGTCTGTGGTGAGAAGGGTCGCGAGGTCAATCTCGGATTCTATCTTATCTGCCGCCCGCGCAAGCGCATCGCGGTCTTCCTGTGACGGCGAGTGATACTGTGAACCCTGTACAGATTCAGAGTATCTCACACCACAGACTTCATAAGAGAATTCTCCATTCGAGAACATCGATACAACATCCTCTCGCTCAGTCACCACGTCGCAATGGGGACACTCAATATCTCCACCGCTTACCGTCCCCTCACTTGGGTCAAATTCGTCCTTTGAGACATCTTCTGGTATGTGTACAATCTCAAATTGGAGACCTTCGTCCTCATACTGTGGCCTGCTGGCAATCCCTTTCTTTTGATTGAACCACCAGCGATTGGATACAGGAATCTGTTTCCCGCACGAAGGGCAGTCAATACTGTAGGCCCGGAAGTATTGGTTCGGCTCAACCCCGTTCTTTTCCGGGAAGAATGGTTCCAGACGCTCCTGAACGATGCTCTCAATCTCGTTCATCCACGTCCGCACATCTGACTCAATGGACCCCTCTTTTGGAGCATGTTCGAGAATTACCTTGTTTAGCAACCACGCTACCGGATTTAGCTCGTTAGATATAGTGGGAAGACCGTATCGAGTAGCTTCCAGCGGAATCGTTCCGCCGCCCGCGGTCGGGTCGAGTACAGTTGGGAGCTGTCCGTCCCAGTGCTCCCGAAGCGTTGAGTGTAGTTCCTCAAACTCAGATTTTGAGGGGACGTTTTTGTGCGGATACTCGTAGCCGAAGTGGTCCTCGATTGACCCCGTTCTATCGTCTTTCGTAGCATATTTTTTGACGACATAATCGTCGATATCCGATACACCACTTGTCCGTGGGCCGATACACATCCAACGGAGCAACTTGTCGTTAGAAACGTCCGGTGGAAGCACGGACGCGAGAATCGCAAGCCGAGTCGTCGCAGTAGGCCGGCGTGCGAACCATTTGAATATCCGCCGGTGGGGAGACATCGATTCTGGATTGCCTTCCTTCACGCTTTCTATCCCCACCGTTTTGGTCGGTAGTGGCCCTTCGATTTTCAAATTCTTCAACTCGTCACTCTCGTCATTGGTATTTTCGGACATTGGATTATTCGAGATGGTCGGCAAGCAGCACTCGTAGCGCCTTCACACCGTTCGGACTGGATGGAGACCGACACTTCGCGTGCCAGTAGTAGCACTCCTCCAGACTCATCCGGGCAATGCTGTCGGCGACGGTAGTCAGCTTCTCGTACTTCTGAAGCCGCTTCATCGCGAGAAACGCGATTGTCAGCCGAATTCCACTACTTTCCGAGAGCACGGCCGAACCCTCCCCGCGCATTACGAAGTCAGGGTCAACTCCACTGTCGTTCAGTACGTCGCGAACCAGTCGGTGAACGGCCTGTTGTCGGCTGTCGGATAGAGTCGTGATTTTCAGGGCACACCAATCGTTCCACTGCCAGTCGTTAGGTGCGCGGGCTGAGGGGGCCCCAACGCTGGAGAAGTCAAGGACGCCAGTTGAGTCTTCCTGTGCGTCCGGAATCGCGTCCGTGATACCGGCCCTCATGAGCTTCCGGTTACTGTTCGCCTTACTGAATCGCTTCTGGCGACCGTCAGCGAGGTCTTCGGGAATTAGCTCGTACAGCGTGAGGCCGGCGTCGTCACCCAGCAGACGCGTCAAAGCGAACGTCGGCCGGCCGCCGTACATACTGCTGCCGTAGGCGAATGACTCCGCCTCGATGCTCATGCGCTCACCTCTTCACTCTGCTCCGACGCCTCTTTCACAACTCCAGAGACCACCAGCTCGACGTTGTTAATCCCACCGAGACCTTCGAGTGCCTCCTGTAGCACGTCGAGTGTTGCCTCGCGGGTGTTGTCCTGAATCGACTCCGTATCGATGATGAGGACAGCCTCGCCTTCCGAGTCCCCACCAGCGCTGATGAAGCTCTCCGGAATATGATTCGTTCCGAAGTGGTCGGCGAACTCCGCTGCGGACCCCTCGAAGCCAGCCTCGAAGACGCTGGAAGAGGTGTCCGTTCCTTGTGCGACGTACTCGAACACGATGGAGGTTGCTTCCCCTATACTATCTAAATCTTTGAGCTTGTTCGAGATGAACCACGCTCGCTCCCAGACTTGGTCGCCCTCCAGTTCGATTTCGATGGTGTCGACCTCGACGACGATGTCGCTGCTGGACACATCGTAGTTGTCTCGTAGGCTCATCTTCTTCTGGTCGATAGCGCTGTTCACGTCCGAGAACGCGCCCGTGATTGCACTCGGGGAGTCCGTGCTGGCGTTGAACGACAGCTCGGAACGCTGTGGCGGACTGACTCCACCACTGGTCCCACCACCGCCCGTTCCTCCGGCCGTGCCACCAGTCCCAGCACTGCTGCCGCCTTCCGAGCCGCCTTCGTCTTCGCCTTCTTCTTCGGTATCCTCGGGGAAGTCGAGGTCGTGTTCGGCGAGCAGCTTCTCTCCGTCGCCGAAGACGTGGTGGTCGTCGCTAATCAGGACACTCGACATTGGAAGGTCCGTAGACATCTGCTCGGCCTCGGAGAGCGTTTTCTCACCTTCGGCGGTGTTCACGGTCATTCCTTCCGAGCAGTACCCCTCGTCGACCGTGTCGTCCCAGAACACGTACGTCGACATATCGCTGGTCGTCACGGCTCGGATGGTGGCTCGAAGCGGTCTCGGGTCAAGGAGAATGCGGATGTCCGTCCGCTTCGCGACGAGCTTGCGAATGTCCAGCGTCGTCATCGAGTCCGGCTCCGACTGCCAGATACGGTTGCGGAACCATGTCGTCCCGAGTGCCCCCTCGTCCTGCGTGATGAGCTTGTCGAGGCTTTCGAGGTTCTCGAAGACGATGTCGTGGAGGTCTGAGCTGTCGTTGACGGAGTCGATGGTCTCGTTCGACAGCCCACTAGAGTCCGGGTAGTAGAGGTGCCGATAGGACTGCCGGACCGATTCACCGAGAAGAGCAGATTCCTTCTGGAGACGCTCGTCGAGGTCATCACGCTGAGCGCTGTTGAGCTCGGCCTCCCATGCTTCGCCGTTGAGAACCCGTTCCATCGCTTTGACACGGCGAGCATGGTCAAGCGCCCCGTCTGTTTCCTGCTCGCCAGCAGCGAGGAACACGATGTTGTTCCGGTAGACTCGCTTCTTTTCGGACCCCGGCGAGTTCCCCGTCTTGTTCGCCAGCGTCTGGAGGAGTTCGGGAGGCTCGTCAAGGTCGCTCGTGACGGTCACCGCGTCGAAGCCCATCACACACAGACGGACTGTTTCGTAGTCGTCTGGGACCTCGTAGGGTGCTTGCGGGTCGTAGATAGTCTCGAAGACACCACCGCCAAGCGCACCTCGAATCGTCTGTTCGAGACGGTTGCGAGCGACACCGGGCTCGATTTGCTGCGCCTCGTTGGTGATGAGCTTCGAAATCTTCGGCTCTCCCTTGAACCGAAGGAGACCGTTCTCCGTCTCATAGAGGAAGAACGCCTCTGTGTCCGGGTTCGAGCCCGTCTCGTTCAGGTTTTTCAGAGCGTCACGGTAGTGGTCAAGTTCGACGCCCGGCTCCAGAATCATCTCCCAAAGCTTCCGACGAGTTACACCACGACCGCGGTTCCCCCCGGAGACAATACTTTTCCAGAGGATGGTCGTTCCGAGGTGAGTCGCAATCGGCGGGTGGCCCATTGGCGTCCAGTTGTCATCCTCATACTGGCACGCTGCCTTGCCGTCGTTCGTGTAGATGTCCGACTTCGAGGCAGTCCGGAGGTCTTGCTCGATGTGCTCGAAGAGGTCGAGGAGCGTCGACCAAACGTGGTCGTCCGAGGGATGCATATCGAACGTCCGGACGTAGTGACGGTCCGCGTTCGACTCCTCGTTGCTCCAGATGTGATGGACCGCTCGCGAGACTAGTTTGAGTGCACCCCGGGTCCGCTGGAAGTTGGGTAGCGTGTCTATCTCTTTCCCCAGAAGGTCGATGAGCGTCGGGTGGAACGGGTACGTTTGTTCCAGTTGCTCTTTGAACTCTGCCTTGGTGACTCTGTCAGGGAGCTCGTCTTCGAAGTCACGGTAGTAGCTTTGGTACGATTCAGCCACGCGAGATGCAACATCGTCGTCGACCGACTCGAACAATCGATGCCGGAGGACTGCCGCGACCTCGTCGTCATCGGTAGGTGTAACCGCGTGTTCGGTGCGTTCGGAGATGCCGTCGAGGTCGGTGATGAGGTCTTGGACTACCTGTGCGCGGTCCTCGAACGCAGTAGCAGAGACTGAAAGGATGACAGTGACTGCGTCGGTGTTCTGCGTGGCTCGCATGAGCGACCAGAGGAAGGAGTTCGTCTGGTCAGCTAGCGTGGACCCCTCGACACCGACGGCTGCGGCCTGCTCGAAGTATTGGGCCACCTCGTCGATGAGTACCAGTCCCGGGTCGTCCATCATCTCGAAGAGTTCGACTACGTCCGACTCTCCGGGGGCAACGCGGTCGTTGTCGTACTCGCTAAACATCGCGTATCCTTCCGCACCGGCTAGCTGATACGCGAGTTCGCCCCACATCGTCTGCGTGTTCGGTGCACTCGGGTCGTCCTTGTTACATTTCGCCTTGCTCGCGCTGACGTACCCGCCTTCGAAAACGGCTGTCCGAACAGATAGTTCGTCTTTGACCTCTTCAAACTGCGAACGTGCTTCGTCGTCGACGATGTACTGTGATAGGTCGTCGATTACGTCCGGGTTCTGCGAGAAGTGGTACGCGGCGATTTGTGAGTGGGTTTTTCCACCACCGAATACCGTATCGAGTGAGAGAAGCCCATCTTCTCCGCTGAACTCGTCTTGCTCTTTGCCGACGTATCGTTTCGCAAGCAGAGTGAGGAGGTCCTGTAGTCCATCTGTTGGATACGTCTTCTCGAAGAAGGTATCCGGGTTTCCATAGATTTCAGGGGCCTCATCCTGTCGAAACACTACATCGGAGAGCTTCGCAGCGAACTCATTTTCCGACAGTGTTCCCGATAGCACATCGTCGTGGGGAGTACACGACTCAAAGAGTGTGGGAATCTGTGGAGCCATTGATGATACTGTCACAAATGTGGGGGGGTTAGTAAGTAGTTGCGTCTGTATTATCACCTAGTGTAACGGCTGAATACCAACGTGAAAGCCACCAAGATATGGTATTACTAGCTAACAGCCCGCAGCTGTCCTATTAGTGAGTCTTAGTCCGGCTTTGTCAGAGGTCATATCTATTCGGTAGGGTTACTGCTGTTTCCCAATTGTGACTCACGCTTATCCAAAATATCTCGAACTCGTTCATTTACGTCCTCTGTCTCGATAGAGGCCGGAATTAGAACGAGTACACCCAAGTTTGCCTGTCGGTGGATTGCAGTGTTCGCCGTTAATCTGAGTCGGTGTACTGCGTTTGTGACGAGAACCCGATGTCCTGAGTCGCTAAGTCGAGACAGCGAAGTCACCGAAGATGGTCGACGACCATCGGAACCGTCAGAGAAGTCCCGTAACTTGATGAGGTCTGCTGGGTCCATTTCATTGATTGTTTCATTTGTAGTTGCAGCGTCGTAGAGCTCAATCCATTGGTTAACCGGCATCTGTTCGTGTGTGACAAGAATTAATTCTCCGTCGACGACAGTGATTCGAAGGGAATCACCGGTCTCCCATCCAGTATCATCCACGAGAGACGAATTTATATAAATCCCATAGGAGGTCTTTGCGTTCCCACCAACGATGTGGAGTTGAACCATCTAATTACCCCTTTGAATTTCAGCTGAGGTGCGTTCTCTATCGTAGCCAGACCCGATGCTGTACAATTTCCAGAAAATTGTCATAGTTTCAGAGACTGCTATTCCGGCTTTATACATATCTACAGCACGGAGATGACTTCCTCACCACAGAACCTGAATCGTCTGAACCAGTCTGGTTATTCGGAAGGATATGTAGATTTCTTCATTTAGCACGGGAACCACTGTATGGTGGAACTACAAAACCGATAGACAGAGGCTTATTTTAAGGAAAGTATATTAACTGAACCAACGTACCTGTTGTTGTCATTGATGCGCTGTCGCGGACTGTCCGTGACACCTCACCGAGACATTCAGCTGACCGCAGTTTCAGTCGACAGTTGGAACCACTGACGGCTGGTTCAGTTGATACGGAATCGTGACTAAAAATGAGCACAGAAAATCAAAACAGCAAAGATAGACAGAAGACAGCCGAGTTAAGAGGTCTTGCAAAATATGACCTGACGGACTGTCCTGACAGTTTAGTATCCGACCTCTACCAACACATCATTGAACTACAGGATGATTTGGAGTCAGTATCAAGAGAGTATAACACCTATCTTGATTCGGATGTCCGCCCTCTGGTAGAGCCTCTTGCGCATTTAGCGGTAAATGCTCAGGGAGAGGTTCAACAACGCGAGGCGTTAGATGTACATGAGATTATGGATAAGGCACGACATCAAGAGTAGTTCGACTCGCCTTACGTACTAGTTTTCTCAGAGATGCTTAGACCTGCTATTAGTCATAATCTTCCCATGATTGGGCCTGTTCTAGCAAGTCTCCTCGTTTCACTTGCTTCCACAGCGCTTGTTCCTCCTCTTCTGTATCGGGAGAGTGTCTAGGGCACCACGCATAGAGTTCCGGCTCACGAGGAACTACGAGGTGGGCGACGTGGATTCGAACGCCTTCTTCGCCGACGGGTTCGCCGCAGGTGCTACAGCGTAAGTCGTCCGGCCAGTCTATGTCGTCATCCATAGTATGCCTATGACTTCGACCACAATAAGTGTCAACTTGATTACTGTATTTTAACTCTACTACGTTCAACAACTGGAACCGTCGCCCGGTACCGACTGGGTGCTTCGCTCCGCTCCACTCACCGCCCTACCCAGAGAAAAATAATCCTTGTTCAGTTTGAGAGACGATGTTCCTTCTTGCGCTCTCTCCGTTACTTGGTAAGATGGGTTCCGTGTTCGAAACCGAGAAGTCTTGTACCCAGACTCAGGTAATCCCTTAGATGATTATTCCCTTCGAAGATAACTTGAATCATGGATATTCGGTCTCTCTTAGGGGGTGTCTCTAAGAGAATCCGTCGAGCGTGGGTTCGCACCCTGTCGAAGCCTCTTACCGAGGCTTTGGATTATACCCCGCCGAAGCCTCTCTCAGCATGCTTTCGAAGCCTTCGTCGCCCATACACCTTTGCCGTCTTATTGCCAATAATTTGGTATGAATAGAATGAATGAGACGAACGAAACGCGCCAGTTCGTCTCGGCGGTGCTTGAAGAAGACGGGAGAGCGTCGATGGCTCAGATACGGCGGAGAACCGACTTGACCGAAGGCCAGCTTCAACATCAGTTTCGCAAGATGGAGCAACACGAGTTTATTGAAGTGGAGCGCGCGCAAATCCCTTCGCAGTCCGGGTCGCGGATGAAGGTCGCAGTTATCCCGGAGGGGATGCGCGACGAAGCAGAAGCGCTCTTGTCTCATGATAGGAAGCCTGAGCGGACGACCGTCGACGTTGTGGACCTCGCGGTCAACGTAGATGAGTACGTGGATTTTGTCAAAAATACCGTCTACCCGGAGTTAGAACGTCTTACCACTAGGGTCGCTGATTTGGAAGCGCAATTGTCAGAGCCCGAGTCAACCGATGAGTCTACACCGTCTGAAGAAGACGAGGGGCTCGCTTATGCTCGAAGAATTGGACTGGTTGAAGAAGGAACAGACGAACCAATCCGTTGAGAGAGAGCTTAGCTAATCAGTTAACCAGATAATTAATTAGACAGTTAATTGGAAACCCCGTTCACTAGTTCTGTACTGCGCGCATTTCTTCGAGAATCGATTTCTCGGTTGGTACAGTAAGATATGGCTCAATTGCTGAATACGAAGACCACCCGCCTATGGCCATCATGACGCGTACAGGGACTTTCTTTTCGACTAAGTGAAGGTGCGCCCAGTGCCGGCGGCAGTCGTGCGAGGACACGTGTTCCCATTCGTCAGGTTCTTGCTCGTCTTCGGCTAGTACGTCAGCCGCGCCTGTCCCGCTCTCGTTGGTAATCCAGTTTTGGATACTCCGGGGAGCGTACGGCAAGTAGGGTTCGTCGTCGCTAATATCGCGTTCTCTCTGAAAATTGAACAACCCTTTTTCGACATCATCTGGTAGCCACGCTTTTCGAGTGGTCTTCTCTCCGCCCTTGGTATTCTTTCCTTCGACGTTGAGAAGCCAGCTCTCACCGTCTTTACCGCGCTCTACATCGTCTGGTGTGACGGTTGTTGTTTCTTCAGAGCGGAGACCACACCTGAGCATTAGCATACCGGCTATACCTCGTTCCCATGCTTTCTTTTCGAGTGTGCGTTGGAGGGTGTTGGCTTCGTCTTCGTCCATCCAGACTTTCACTCTTGCGCTGCTGTCGTCAATTCTCATGGTCTTCTAGTGTTGTCTGGTTTTCGTTCTCGAAGGTGGACCCGACAGCGACGCCGACGACTGCGCATATTGCTGCTAAGACGAGCGTGGAGAATATGTCTATGCCACCGATGCCTCCGAGGAGAATTCCTCCGAATGCGCCGAGTGAGGCCGGCAAAAAGATGTTAGACGTGTTCATTCTACTGTCTCGTTTCGCAGTCGGTCTACTTCCGCGGTCGCGTCGCCGAAGGACTCTTCGAAAAAGTCGATGTCTTGCTCAAGTTGTTCGGCGGTCTGCCGATAGCGGTTGAGGAGCCAGTCTCGCGCTTCTAACTGTTCGATGAGTTCTTGCCGGTTGAGCGATTCATAGTTGGACATCTCTTCGTAATTGTTTATGACAATTGCGACTATATACTTGCCTACTTTCTAGATTTGTGTTTGTATCGGGAGCGTAAATCGATGTTTCGGGGAGTTTGGGGCGTTCCGAGTTCGAGGTCTTCCTTGTTGTGGAACAACTACGAATGACCAACATCCCTTGTGCCGCACTTATTCTCGCTTCTGCCGACACCAGCCTGATGCGAATATAGTATTCATCAAGAGGTCCTTTGAGAAGAGTGTTAGCGTGTCTAATTCTACGGAACGACTCCTGTCATTCTTATACCCTCCCGAAATGTTGAGCGGAATTCGATTAATACCATCTAATGGGTCCAAGAAGTATTCTGGAATATCCACTTCTGACTTCTTCTTTAATTCATCAGTTCGGTGATAAAACGGGTTATCTACAACCATGTATTCTGGAGAGTCAACATGGTCGCTAATATCCACGACTTGTGGCCGTCCAAGATATTGAGAATCTCCTGCGAGAGTGAGTATCTGAAGGCCCCGGCGTTGCTCGTATATATCTGGGCTCCTACCTATTTCGGTGAAAAATGACTGGTAGCCGCCTTCGTTGAATGGGATATCAGTAAATACGAATCCACATCTTGTTCGTGTGAACTCTTCACCATCCCATTGGGTCTCTAGCCAAAAGAGACCAGCTGAACAACTCACATAAGCCACAGCAATAGGCTGGGGGTCACTAGGTGGGTCAGAGATTGGTTCCACTTTGTGAGCCTCCTCTAGTGTCCCAATTGTATTTTCAATATTCTTCAAATCTTCAACGAACCACCGATATCCACGGCCAATTTCTTGACGTTCCCCCAACTCAATTGTATACCCAACTCTTGAATGGGACAACTTCGTTCCAGTAGTGTTCTTAAGTACATCAAATACGTGCTCTATTTCCTCCGCAGTTGAGGCATAGACCCGCTCTTCAACATGATATAATACCGACTTTCCGAAGTCATGGGACAGACCGGGCTCTCCAAAGACAAACATAGACCGTCCTTCTGTGGTGGTAATCAACCAATTTTGTGGTGATTGAATCGAATGAGTTTCTCTATCTGAATCACTATCTAAATGAATATTTACGCGCTCCTCAACCTCTGAGGAAAACAGGCTATGCTTTTCCCTTTTACGAGATTCAAAGAATGAGAGCATTTGACTTCGTGTCATTTCCTCCATACCATCCCCAACGCGAATCCACGGTACATATTCGCCTTCTTCTTTATACTGAATCGGCTTTTCTTTGGCTTGCTCCACATCAATCCGTAATAGATTTTTCCCAGAATATTCTACAAAATTGGTTCTTAATAAATCAGTGATAGGTGGTACAGTGTATTCAACTGCGGTGTGGTTGATATGCTGGACAACTTCTGAATCAACTGAAAAGCCCTGAATAAGGAGTTCATTAGATTGTTTCCGAACGCCGACAATCACTGTACCTCCACTTTGGTTTGCCATTGCAGAGAGTACCTTAACGAGTTTCTTTCGACCGCTGGAACTCTCTACAATCTCTTTCGATTTACAGTCAAATTGCTCAGACTCAACTCCCGGTTTAGAGGAGAATTGCTTTATCAGCTGTTTCGTTTCATTCTCCATGTTCATTATTCGCGATTAGGGGGCATGTGATTTGAATTTCTCATCTGTTAACGGGCAGTGGTAGACCTGTTTTCCTCCCCGAAATGGAGGTATCTTCGGCGGTGCTTATTCACTATCCATTCGGGGGGCAATCGTGATGTCTGTTTTTATGCGACTATTGGCTCTCTTTGTTTCTACCTGTAGCGGATAATCTTCACTCAGCCGTGTAGTGAGACATTTTGGAGGAGTAAATTTGTTCAAATACTGTATGAATTGAGAACCGTACCGTGCCTGTGCAGCAGATGTACAGCGCAGAATCGTTGCTGCCCTTTTTTCTTCTCTCTCTTGTATCTCATCCACACTCTCTTCGATGTCTACATTGATTTTAGCCACATCGGTATCTCCCCGTCCTGATATGACAAATTCATCTTCTGAAACACTGATATTCACGGTCTCAGATATCATTCCAACAACCTGATATGCGCGAGTGAATACTGAGCTGTGAACTTTCGATTCGAGCTCATACTCTAACTCTGGAATCATTGGCTCTTTCACCTGTTCCGGGTCTACACCAGCTAAGGAATAATCTACGTCGGCAAATTCAATATCCATCCGATGACCCTCATCTGTGAGTTCTAACTGGACATCCTGACGGGGATTCGCAGCTCGAAGAAGATTTTCAAGAGTTCCACAGGGCATACCGAACACAATCTCATCCCCCTTTGGTCTGACATCATATTCCTCGAATTCTGTTGCAGGAATCTTTTGTCGGACCATTATGGCGTTTGCGCCGTCAACTGAGTTTACGTAGAGTTTGTCCTCTCTCCAGCGAAAATTAGTCAAACTATCTGGAGAGATTTCGACAGGGGGTTCCACAATCGCCTTCAACAGTTCTGCCGAGATTTTGGCCTTCATTTGCGGTAGCTCAGAATCAATCATAATTAGCTCCTCTCCAAGACAGATATGTCTGTGTCGAAGCCTTGGCTGAGGTTTTCAATATTTAGCGCGATTATTCCGTGTCCATCATCTATAGGTATGGACCATACATGTGATTCAGCAACTCCATATTTGTTTTCTAGCTTGTCTTCTATATCATTCAACTTTTCAGATTTTACACCGCTTTCGATGACATCGATATCCTTCGAATCTTCGCTAATACCGAGGAACAGCAACCGTGAATCTTGAAATTCACGATGAATGCCTTGTGCTAATTCTTCTACATCCGATTGTCTATCAAACCATGGGGACGATTTGAACTCTAAGTCGATTTCTTCTCCCTCTGTCTGCACAACTCGGGTTGCGTCAGAAACACTACTTACGAATCGTGAATGGAATTCGCTTGAGAATTCGTTAAATAGATAGCAAAGAGGTTTCTGAACATCGCGGGACAGAATCTCGAATACAATATGACTAAAGACATCACGGAGATTGTTTGACCCCATATCTTCTGCAGTTTTTAGAACATCTTTAATATATGTCTCCTGAGCACCAGTTAGGGTAATTTCGTTATATATTCTGAAGTTGCCTAACTGATACGCAGATTCTGAAAACTCTGCCCCTGCATGACAGATTGGTATTGGCTCGTGTTCAGAAAGAAAATGCTTGGATAGTTCACTACGCCAAGGAACGTGCATCTCAACCTGATTGTTGACAAAGGAAAGAGCAAAATCTACTTTCGGCTTCTTAATCTCTTCAGCTCCATTAGCTGTCTCCTTGACTATTTTATTTTCGTAGTCCGTGACTGTGAAGAAGGAATCCAAACTGTTCGAGATGTGATTATTATACATATCAAATGCGCGGGAAAGATTACGATTAGTTTTGAGAAGTTCCTGCTTGAACTCATCTATATCTGCGTACTTTTTGTGGCCCCATCGAATCTTTTCTACTCGTCGTGGACTTTCGTTAGGAGTTTTCAGTTGACCTGCAGAGAGGTCATAGCTGTCGGAGCCAAGCAATTTAGTTGTGATATCTTCTTGGTCAAATTCGAAAACGGTGTTTATCCCGTCTATCTTAGTATATACTCTTACGCTCCCTTTGATATCAAACGCAATTTCGTCTTCAGGGATTCCAAGCCACTCACTAAATGATTCAGTATCATGGCGGTCAAAGTGTTGTACAACGATTTCATCAGGAGATTCATAGGTAAAACGTGCGTACTTATCGATATTCGCTTCACTCAGCAGTTCCTCAATAACGTCCATATCGGTAGTTAGAGCTTTTTTACCGGTGAAAGAGTGACAGACTACGAGAGAGTCTTCACTAATTATGAAGACAACATATTTACCTCGTTCTCTTGCACGGCTTTTCATACTTCCTGCAAAATCCTCTGCCATATAGCTCAAAGTTTGCTCGTAGGACCTCGACATTCCACTAACCAAGCCCTCTGCATCATCTAATAAGGTCTCTACCCAGTTTTCAAAATATGTAGTAACATCTAGACTTTCGAGCGAATGCGTGTATTCCACGTTATTATGTACCGCCCTCAGAAGTTCTTCGACATTTGTAACCTCATTGGGTTCATCGATTATATCTCGCTCTAATTCATCTTCTGACCGGACCTCCCGATAACAAATATAATAGAAATTTTCGCTTTGGGTGGGGAGCGGCATATTACTAGAGTGTTGAATGTTGAATGTCAAAATAGCTGGGATACCGGAGTGAAACAAGAAACTCCTGCTAGTGATTGACCAACACCAAGAGTTCAGATATCTTGATGTGTGACTTATTGAACTAGATTCGCAAAATCACTCTATTTCGGTCGTTCGCTGTATTTGAGACACCTATCCACGAGAGCCGTAAGATTGCTTATTGTCCTTCCCTCTCCAAACTGGCTAAAACTCTTCATTGACCTTGTAGCAGAGTTTCCACCTATTGAATCAACGAAACTGACTATGTCTCATATATCTAAGACAGCCAAAATTATTTGTGTATCTCGTGCGTATCGGAGATAAGAAATGAGCGAACCAAATGAAGAGGCGTGGAAAGACCAGTACAGCGGGCGTGAACGAGTCCGTATGGTTGTCGAGACACTCGACGAGCCGGAAACGGTTACTGCCATTGCAGACAGAGCAGATGTCGCGTGGGCGACTGCCGATAGCGAATTGGAGACTCTAGTGGCTGAAAACAGAGCCGAAGAACACACAGTCGACGGACAGACAAAATACGCGCCAAACCCTGTTCAGATACTCATTGAGGAAGTGCTTGACCTCATCAGCGAGAACTCTCGCGATGAACTCGAATCGACCCTCGTTGAACACACTGCTCAGGTTGAATCGCTACAGGAGGAGTACGAGGTCGAGACTCTTTCCGAACTGCGCAACAAGCTAGTCGAAGAAGACCTCTCTACAGAGGAAATGCGTACCATTCGGAATGCTGCTACGACGTGGGAAGCTCTGGAGACAGAGATTCGTCTTTCGAAACACGCACTTCAACTCTACACGGACGTAACTCAGCTCTCTGATTCTGATGGAGACGAAGAACTCGCGATTGCCTAGTCTCGAATGATATTTCTCGCCAAAAGAGACGGGCTCGACAACAAACGAATCCATCGACGAATCAAGAATCGGCTCCAGAGTGGTTTGAAATTCAGCTCTGTCCAGCTTCGTGTTTCAACTCATCGAGAGCCGGGGCCGTATCGAGTTACAGCGAAAACGGACCCGAGAGAGTTTCTAGAGGATTCCAGCTATCCGACAGAAAGTGTACGACTCGAAATCGGTTTTGATGTCGAGGTCGGCACTGACAACGACTTCTACTGGATTAGCTGGATTGAACCGGAACGAAATCTCCTCCTCGGTTGGCATCAAGATGACGACCATCCGGAGCATGGAGAAGTCCACTTCCAACTAAGTCAATCGGATAGCGATACTCTCCGCGAGAGCGCGGAATATATCGATAAGCATCCGATGGCAGTTGTCGAAGCCCGTTTGGACCAACTACCAGATGTGGTTCGGGCCATAACGTGGAATGACGGAACCGCTACTGGCGTGGATTGGTAGCAAAAACGTGGTAACGAAGATGTTCGTGAATCTGTAGAATCAGCTTTGTTGGAATCCTCAGCAGGTGATACATTTGACCCGGTCCCGGTCAGTACAGAACTCAGAGTTAGATAACTATAAGCGCTCTAACCAGAATATTACACGATGTATCCGTTGAGCGGGGCGATTATCGAGGTAACAATAGAAGCAGATGAACACGAACTCATCTGTCAACACTCCACTGATGTGAGTCACATGAAAAACCCCCGTGATACGCTCCATTTTTTGCTCACTCGCGGTGCCGCGACTCGTGAGAACACAGACAACCGTTTAGAAGTCCAGCGAAGCAATTTCCATGATAGCACTGTTGATGTTGTTGCCACTCAGCACGATGCGATTGCCTACTATCTTGGCAGTCTTGATGCTCGCAGTGAACTCTCTGAGGATGAGGCTTACGGCCTCCTCATAGACGCTGGAGTCGATATGATTGAATACGAACAGTGGCGTAATTCATTCAATAGACGCCGACGCGCGAATCGCTTGTTGGCAGATTCAAAAGAGAGAGTCCGCCACCTCGGCAGCGCGATAGACTACGCTGTGCTTACGGGCTCCTGTCCGATTGATGGGGTCAAGTATAATCCATCAAGACGGTCGACAGACCCACCGGAAGATGTGGTCGCCGTCGCCGCAGAATGGCGTGCCAACAGTATTGACGCGAACTCGTGCTATGTACTCGCTTTTGCGGCGCTTCACACCAAGCTGTTCGAGGCTTACGATGATGTTCGCTATTGTGAAGGACTTGCTATGTCCAGTCATCCAGCTCGGGCATCGACGCACGCGTGGGTCGAAGTCGACAGCGAGGTCGTTGAACTCCTGTGGAATTGGGATGGGCCTGCTCCATCAGACGAGACAATTTATTATGGTGATTCGATTCCCTTCGACGCAGTTATCGACGTAACGAATCGTCGTCCAACTCACGCGAGCGTTTTGACATCCGATGAGCAATACTTCGAAATGGAAGATGTCAAGAGTGTCATGGCCTCGCGCCTGTTCGGCTGATGTGGCTCTGTTGAAATCCTAAGACACCATTTGTGGTGAAAAAGCCACTAAGTTGGGTGTGAACTTCATTTTTCGAACTGTGTCATATAATAAGAGGGCTTACCGTAGCGTCCCTATCTCATCAGAACCATCATCTAACATATCAGTTAGAAATATTTTATACTTCTATTAGTCTCTGGGTGGGTGGAGTACCCTTTTGATAGAGGCCTGTCGAGTATAGCATATGGCAGAACCACACGAAGGGCTACTAACTGGTCACAACTTTTCGAACGGCGAGCACTACTACACTGTCACAGTTCCCCGTCGAGGTAAAACGGATAAGCCAGTCTTCCACTTGGAGGAAGAAGAAGAATCGATGCAAGCAATCCTACAGTACAACGCGTATTCAGACCTGAGCGAACTTATTAATGACCGACCATCGAACACAGAGATATTAGTCAAAGAAGTAGATGGTCAGTATGAGATTGCAGTCGAAGAAATGAATCAGAAGGCGTGATTCTGGAGGGAACCATATGAGTAATGATGCCCTCCAAACCCTCTTGTCTCAATTTTCGTATTATATCGCAGAGCAGAACTTCGACCATCAAGACTGGGAGCGAATTACAACTGAGCAAGGAGCGGTTGATACTGCGAGGAAGATAGACAGTTTCTTTCGAAGTTGGAAATGGGGTAACCAAGACCGCGCCCATAACACACTTCGGTTCTTAAAGGTGCTTTGCGAGCGTGGCGATGAGGATACCGCTCTTGCCATTATGAGTCAGGCTTACGATTTAGTTGGCGGCGCTGATGCGGAAGAGCTTGAGGACTACCCGGCACTACAGGCCCTCGAAGATGAACAAATATCACACGCAGATAGTGTCCCGTTGTTCACGCACACTGCTGAATCTTTCATCGATATTGAGAACACAACAGATGACTTCTACGACGACCTCATCGAGAATATTAACAAGTGCTATCGGATTGGAGTGTACGATGGGACATTCGTCCTAACCCGAAAACTGTTAGAAAATCTCGTTATCGACTTACTCCGAAAGGAGTACCCGAAATCGTATTTGCGGATGTACTATATCCCCGAATACGGTCGTTTCAGAAATTTCAGCGAGCTTCTGGAGGTTTTCGAGTATCGTCTCAAAGACTACCAGTCATACTCGAATGGGATGAATACAGAACTCATTTCCGACATCAATCGATTCCGTGAATCTGCGAATTCAGATGCTCATTCGATAGTTCGGAACCCAGAGCAGGAAGAAATCAAAGACCTCGGTGAAGACGCCGAACACGCGGCCAAGGTGATGTTCCGGGCTCTCCGTAATATGGATTAAATGAACTCTTCTTCTTTGATTATTCGATGGTATAGCGGTTCTAAGTAGCAATTCTGTATTCACCGCAACCGGGTCAGAATATACTACTTGCTGAGGATTTCGACAGAGCCAGCGAGACCTGAATTGTAGAAGTGCTACTCGCCCAGACAAGTTTTGATTGGTCCTCTTCAGCCAGATTCGAATATAGCTCGTCCTTCAACTCCATTTTCTGATTCACCTCTTGCAGCACTCCCTCGCCTCCTCCATCATACGTTCGCTTAAAACGCCAAGTTCACTGCCACTTCGCGGAGCAACTATACCTGTACGCACGAGGAGGCTGTCTTTTCAGATTTTGCCGACCTTGATGAGTGCGACTTCCTCGGGCTACCCGATTAGTCGTCTTGTCTACCCTAATATCGGGGTTAGCCGATGTGAAGTGTCATTATAACATCTACTGTATGGTGGAACCACTAATATCTGTGTAGTTTCTAAATCCTCCTCTAACCTCTGTATATGGGCATTTGAGGGCTTTTTGACCACTTAGAGCTGAACCGACGAGCATATATGCTAAGTGTCTCGTTAGTGTTGTTGAGGAAAAGAAAATGAGCACCTCAACAAATCCGAATGACGACGAACCAATCCCCGAATATACTCCGGAAGAGATGAACATCCCCGCAATACGGGCGAGCCTCCAGAACAATCTAAACAAGCTTGAGCTCCAAGCGTTCGAAGATTGGCGGCTCGACTTCGCTCGGTGGACCTTTGACCGTGGTAAGAAGCCGCGACGCCGGGTCGGGTACTCTCCCAACTCGATGCAAGACATCATTAACCGCGTTGAGCGGTTCTGTGAGTGGCTCTACCTTGGGGTGAAAATCGAGGCAGACGAGGAGGATGGTGAAGTTGGATGGACGGGCGATGGTTCATTCACCACTAACTTCTCAAAGGACCAACTCGACCGATACTGGTACCACCTGCTCACCATCGATAACAGACTTGATACCCACCGTCGGACAATCAACAACACCCAACTCGTTCTGAAATACAAGGGTGTGGACTGGAAAATCCCTGACAGTGAAGAGGTGTATGAAGACATTGCCGAGGAAGAGTCCGACCCGAACTTCACTGATTGGTTCACTGGTCAGGAATTGAAGGCTATCAAAACGGCATCTCTCAAACTAAACGTCGACCCTGACCGTGAGAGTTTGTCTGAAGAAGAACAAGAAGAATGGGCCGCCCGTCTCGCACAAAGCCTTGAAAAGCCGAAGGCAGAACTTGATGATGAAGACTGGGAAATCGCGAATTGGAAGATTCCTAGCCTTGTCTACCTAAGCTGTGACGTTGGATTCCGTCCATGTGAAATTGCGGCAGCACGGGTACAGTGGCTGGACACAGAGAATGAGAAGGAGGCCTATCTCCGAATTCCGCGCGATGAGGATTCAAAATCGGGGAAGAGAAATCGGAGATGTCGAATCAGTCCGGAAGCTGCAGGCATCATCAATTACTGGCTTGATGAGCGTTCGAACTTTGATGAGTATGCTGACACAGACGCGGTCTGGTTGAATCAGAGAGGGAGCCCGTACTGTGCATCGATTCTCCGACGCAGAGTGCTGATGCGGCTACAAGCAGAAATCGGCATCAACGTTGAAAACAGAGAGAATGGCTGGTACATGATTCGACGAGGTGTTGGGACTGACATCATCAACAAAGGTGGCAGTATCAACCTCCTAATGCAGCAGCTTCGAATTAACCGCTACGAGACTGCACAGCGCTATGTTCGGAATGCTGACGAAGCTGCTGACGACTACTTCGAGAAGCGATGAGCGGTAACGAATAAATCAGCCCATCACCAAAGGCAGACCATGTTCCAAAGTTTCGACCGAGGAAATGGGGTGAGAAGTCAGTGACTCTTCGCGATAGGGTTTGGGATGCGTCTCTGACCATGCTCGTGAACCGGGGGAAATTCAAGCTAAAAGAATTACCTGTGGAAGAATCGGAACGCCATACCGCTCGTCGCGTTCTGCGCACCATGATAGAGCTTGGGTGGGTGAAGAAGGAGTCAAAACATGCTGCCATCTACCGACTCGGCCCCAAGGGTGAGCTTCTTCTTGACGTAGATGAGGAGACTATCCAAGCGGCAAACTCGTAATCTTTTACAATATATGGTCAGTAACGTCATTCTTCTAATACTCTCTATAACGACCATTTAGCCCAGACAGTCGGCTTTTAGACCAATAAATTTTGAGATTTCCTGACCACATTTGTATAGTGTTTTGATTGTGCCTTGTGGAGGCTGAGACGCGGGTTCGATTCTCGCACCCGGACCTACACGGCGGAGCCGTGTTGCGTTTTCACCGGTTCTCGACACAACGAGAACCATCCGTCTCAAGTCAAAAAGGCGGGTCTCCGGGTGGTCCCCAAACCGTCCGAAGAATACCTGTCACCGACTCCCGAGAACACCTCATCGGCCGGAGTAATCGCAGCTTTCGATTACAACGGTAGCGAGGCGAATTCATCCGTTTACCTGAATTGAGGCGCTAAGGCCCCTTCCTCAACGAACGAGCGAAGAGAGTGAGTAGGGAGGGGATACAGCGCCGCACGGTTCTCAAACACGTTCGACGCTCGGCCCACAGACCCACGCAATCGAAACAACCATACGCATAGATACGCATAATACGTATGTAGTGAGGCGGAAGAACATCACCATCCGCGAAGACCAAGCCGAGTGGGTCGAGGAGAACCATCTTAACCTCTCGTCGTTCGTTCGCGGACAACTTGACGAACTCATCGAAGAACGCTCGTGAACTACAACTACAGGTATCGACTCCGACCGTCCGACGCTCTCGAAGAACAGTTAGCGTGGACTGTCGATACCTGTAGACAGGTCTACAACCACTTTCTCCACCGACTCAACCGCACCGACGACACCTCGGCGTACTCTGAGCAGAAGCTCCTGCCGAGTCTCAAGAAGTGGTGGAGCGACCTGAAAGGCGTTCACTCGAAGGTACTACAGAAGGTCGTACAACGGCTGTACGATAACCTCTCGACACTACGAGAGCGCAAAGAGAAGGGCTACCGCGTCGGGACGCTCAAGTGGAAGGCACCGGGCGAGTACCGCAGTTTCACCTACAGTCAATCCGGCTTCAAGCTCAAGAACACGGGCGGTCGGACGCGACTGTGGCTCTCAAAACTCGGAGAAATCCCCCTCACCTTCCACCGCGACCTCCCCGACGACGCTGACATTAAGACCGTCACGGTCAAGCAAGAACCTACCGGGAAGTGGTACGCCATTCTCGGCATCGAGACGCCCGACGACCCGCCGGAGAAGCCGGAGAATCCCGAGAACTGCGTCGGTATCGACGTGGGGATTCTCAAGTACGCTCACGACACCGACGGAACCGCCGTCGAATCCCTCGACCTGTCCAACGAACGCGAACGTTTGGAACGCGCACAGCGCGACCTCTCGCGGAAACAGCACGGGTCGGACAATTGGGAGAAACAGCGTCGGGTTGTGGCAGAACGCCACGCCGAGTTGAAGAACAAGCGCCGCGACTTCCTTCACAAGCTCTCGAACTACTACGCTCGGGAGTACGACTTGGTGGCCGTCGAGGACTTGGACGCGAAGGGGTTGGTCGAACTACCGGGCAACTCGCGGAACCGGGCAGGTGCGGCGTGGGGGACGTTCCTGCGGATGCTCAAATACAAGTGCGAACGCGAAGGAACGCACTTCGTTGCTGTGAATCCGCGCGAAACGACGAAAGAGTGTGCGTCCTGCGGCGTTTCGACCGAGAAACCGTTGTGGGTGCGCGAACACTCCTGCCCGGCGTGTGGGTTCGAGGCCGACAGAGACGCGAATGCGGCGTGGAATATTCTTTCTCGCGGTGTGAAGAAGCGGTTAGGAGCGGGACGCTCCGAATCAACGCCTGTGGAGACTGCGCTCCCTGTGTCCTCGGTTGTGGATGCAAAGCGCGTCGTGGAAACAGGAAGCCCCACCCTCAAGCGCGAGGGCGTCAGCCCGAGCGGTAGGGTGGGGTAGTTCACGCGTGAGATGAAGCCGACAACTGAGAATCTATCCGCGTTCCCGCCCGTACTCGGGCTTGGATACTTGGCTGGCTCGTTCGGGTGTTAAGCCGACACTCAAATCAGCCAGCGTGTCAAGACCCACGTATGCGCGATCAGCTCCGACGTCATTATCACTCGATTCGCAATCGAATCCTGCGAATTGAACGACGTGAGGTTCACGAGATCCGTCGGTGGCTCGAGGACACGGAGAATCTGCTTCACTTCTCTGTCGTGGTTATCGTACCGCTTCTCATCGGAGCCATCACGTGGATAGCGAACGTCTCACCGGTCGTGTCCTTTCTCGTTTACCCGCCGCTGGCGTCGGGCACATATACGCTGTTTGCTGACCCTGACGGACCGTACTCCTCGCCAACGAAGTTCGTCGGTGGGATGACCGCCGGGGCGCTCAGCGGATGGTTCGCGCTCGAAATCGGAACGCGGTTCTGGTACCAGACTCCGGCCGAGCAGTTCCAGGTACAGGCTGGCGTGGCTGCGTTCGGTATTTTTCTCACCGGGATCGTCACGTGGGTCCTCTCACTCGAAGAACCGACGGCGTTTTCGACGGCGCTTCTCGTCCTCGTCACCGGCTCCGACCGGCTGGCGTACGTCACTGGAATCATCGGAGCGAGTCTACTCATCGCCGGCGCCTTCGTACTCTGGCGGCGGCACTTCTATCACGAGCGCGCCCGCTATCTGTACACGTCCACCCACGGTGACGATCAGATCCTTGTACCTGTCCGTGGCGAGACGTCCGAGTCACTCGCCCTCTTTGCCGCACGTCTCGCGGCCGCCCACGACGCCAGCAAGGTCGTTCTCCTGAGAACAGTCAGTGAGGAGGTCATCGAGGAAACCGAAACGATAGTGGCGGCTACTCAACGGGGGACTGTTCCCGAGGCTCCTGAAGAACCGCCGGACGAAGGCGTAACCCGCGCGGCTGAAGAGTTGGTGACTGAACAGCAACTACAGCGGCTCGAAGGACTCAAAAATCTGGTCGAATCAACCGTCGACGTATCGTGTGAGTTCGTGATCGCCGCGGAGGGAAATTCAGCTGGAGAAACCGTCCTCACGACGGCTGAAGAGGAGAACTGTGATCTGATCGTCTGTCCGTACGACACCGAAGACGGAGGCCCCAGTCCGTTCGTCAGAACGATCCTGAAGGGTAACACGGACTCGATCGTGTTGCGTTCATCGAACGGACGAACGGAGTGGCGGCGCATTCTTGTAATGGCCCGCTCGTCAGGAGAACCTGCCAACGCGATGCTTGACTTCGCGGTTCGACTCCTCCCCCCCGACGGGACGATAAGTGCGTGTACTTGTATTTCACACCAACAGGAGCGTCGGACAGCGGAGATTATGCTTGAGAATCTCGTCGAACAATTTTCGACGGGTATCGAGACTCGCATCAGCGTCGCGTCTGCCGAAGCGTTCCTCGATCGGAACGCATCCTCGTACGACCTAGCAGTTGTCGGGGCGAGCACCGATCGAAGCGTTCTCTCACGAGTCGTGTCCATGCCGACATTCGAGCGCATTCAAGAGGTTGACTGTGACGTCGCAATCGTCCATCGAGCATAGAAAGTCGTCTAACCCCGGTTTCACGAACCCTTCTCTTGGTGGGTTCAAATTGCGATTCGGAACCGTACGCATCAGAAAATTAATCCGACGGCAAAGAATTTCACAACAAGTGACCGAATACGACACAGTTCTTTTTGACAGTGACGGAGTATTAGTTGAGCCACCAACGTATGAAACCAAAGTCGAAGCGACACGAGCGGCTTTCACAGAAGTAGGGGTTAAACGGCCTAAAAACCATCATATCGACGAAATAGTGAATGGCACTACGGTCGAACGGCTTCACGAAATATGTGCCGCCTACGAACTTGACGTGAACACATTTTGGGAAGCCCGTGAGCGTCTCGACGAGGAGTCTCAATTTAAAAAGTTTGAATCAGATTCTCGAACCCGTTACGACGACGTTACGGCTATTTCGGACGTTTCTCAGACCTGTGGCATCGTGAGTAACAACCATCACAGTACGATTGAATTCGTGATGGATTTTTTCGACCTACAATCCACATTCGACACCTATTATGGGCGTGAGAAGACGGTGGAGAGCCTCGACTACAAGAAACCAAACACGCATTATCTCGACTTGGCGCTGTCGGAACTCGGCGGAGAATCCGCGCTCTACGTCGGTGATAGCGAGCACGACGTGATAGCCGCTCATCAAGCGGGTATGGACTCGGTGTTCGTTCGCAGACCCCATTGTACGGACGTGACCCTTTCGACCACCCCCACGTATGAGATAAATAATCTACACGAAATACCCGAGATAGTGGGTTGATCTCGCTGTGAACTACCCCTGTACTCATCGAAGCGACTCACCGCCTCGAGGCGAAACGACGTCAGTCGATTACGGGATGAAACAGCGGTCCGCAGCCGTGGGTAGCGGTCAGGGGAACTCCTCCGGGCTGGAACTGCTGGATCGATAGCGCTCCGACAGGGGTTCAATCGGTGTTCTGGGGGTCATCGAGCGCCCGTACAGACCGATCAAAACAACGGCGATCAGCCACCATGTTCCAGAACCGACGACGAACGCCACCGGCAGTATTTCCTCTGCCATTCCACCGGAACCTTCCAGAACGCTTCCGACGTTGATCGCGGCATGTAAGAACACAGCAGGGATCACTCCGCCGTCGGTAAGGTTGACAAGCGCACCGAGGACAGTTGACGCACCCAAAACGAAGGTCGTGTATTCCACAAGGAACAGCGGATCAAGAGTGAAGTTCGGGTGTCCGAAAAACAGGGGGAGATGCCACACCCACCACAGCACTCCGACGGCGAGACTCGCCGTTAGAACCGATAGCCGCTCTTGGAACCGTGGTTGGAGAAATCCACGCCACCCGAACTCCTCAACACCCCCGAAAAAGACGACGTTGAGTACGAAGAATCCGAACAGTAGAGATAGCGGGGCAGGCGGTGCGTAGCGTACTGATCCGCCGCTGAGCGCGGCGAGTACCGGCTGGAGTTCCCCGACGACGACCGGGAGGGATACCGCGCCGAGGTACACCCACACCGGAAACCGCCACTGAAGTGCCCGCCCGAGCCAATCTCGGGTCGGGACGTCACTTGCCCAGACGACGAGTACCGCTCCGACCGGGAGACCCCACTGTCGCGGGAACGTGTTGATGTAGACCGGCAAGGTCTCCCATAAGCCCATTACGTAGTAGATCGCGTCCCACGACCACGACCAACTGAACACGATGAGGAGGAACGCCGGAACACGGTGTGTGTCGACCCAGGATTGGATCATGGCGAGATCAAAACCACGTACCCTCACAGCGTCCGTTGCTAGGTTTGAAATATAGTTCTTCGCAAGTTCCGTACAAAAGCCCGCAGGTAAATCGGCTACTAACAGATATCTGGTAGAGATACCCTACTGTATCTCGCATGACCTTCCCGAAATTTCTCTCATATCTGGATATCATTTACGAGTGAATTTACTATAACGTAGGTGTGTACGCCCGCGACACTACCGGGCGAGAATCTACTAGTAGGCTCGGTGGACGTGGAACCGGCCGTGTGAGCGACGAGTGACTGCCGAAAAGATATAAACGAGAACGCGACCAACAGAAGCGTATGAGTATTTCCCGCGACGAGAGAGTCCTCGGGGGGGAACCCCGAATCGAGGGGACGAGAGTCGGCGTCCGGCACGTCGCGGCCAGGGTCGTCGATAGCGACCGGTCGCCCGCACACGTCGCAGACCAACTCGAACTCTCCCTCTCCGAGGTGTACGAGGCGCTCTCGTACTACTACGCGCACGTCGAGGAAATGCGTGAGTTCGAGCGTGAAAACGAGGCTGCCTTCGAGCGAATTCACGAGTCATCGCTGAAGCCGAAGGAAACGATTCAGTGACGGGAGCGCGGATTCTCTTGGACGAGCACGTCGGGCGAGTGTTCGAGCGCGTGCTCAGCGAACGGGGCTACGAGGTCGAGCAGGCGAAGGACGTGTTCGGCGAGTTCACGGAAGACGCTGAGTTACTGACGTGGTGCGGCGAGCACGGTGTCGCGCTGATGACGAACAACGCGCGGAACTTCGAGAAACTACACCGGGAGATCGACCACGCCGGGCTACTGCTCTACTACGATCAGAACCGCCCCGACGAGGATCCGGAAGGAGTAGCGCGAGTCGTGGACGAAGTGTTCACCCAGTACGGAGCGACGGACATCGAAAACGAGATCGTTGACCTCGACGAGTGGTACGACTGGCTACACGGGTGACTGACAGTCAACAGTTCGATGCCCGACTCTACAGCGCTACCGCTTTTTGATTCGAAATGTGCGCCCGCGACACTAACGACCGGTCTCATCTCCGGCGGCGTGCCGCGTCGACCGGGAAACCCTCGTGGCGGGCGGTCGCCTGCGCGGCGACGGGCGGGTCGCGTCTGCGACCGGTGTCACGCGCCTGGGTTCTCCGCGCTGTCATCGCTCCCATCGGGGAGTACTCGGGCGGGGACTGACGGCGCGCGGAGGGACGTAGCGACCCGAGGGGCTTAACGGTCCTGTTCGGCGGTGAGGGGGTTCCCGTTCCCCGCTCTCGCCCGTCAGCGGTTCGTCGGCCACGTGGAGCGATCGGTGGTATCGGCGCGTATCCGAACGCACTTACGTCCCTGTCACGGACCCACGCGCAATGACAGTCCGAGTCGGAATCCTCGGCGCGACGGGCGCCGTGGGCCAGCGATTCATTCAGCTGCTCGACGACCACCCGACGTTCGACCTCGCCGCGGTCACCGCGAGTTCGGAGAGCGCGGGCAAGAGCTACCGCGAGGCGGCCAAGTGGCGCGTCGACACCCCCATCCCGGACGACGTCGCGGAGATGGAGGTCGCAGAGACGACGCCAGCGGGCGTCGCGGACGCGGACGTCGACCTCCTCTTCTCGTCGCTCCCTTCCGGGGTCGCGGCCGAAGTCGAACCCGACTTCCTGGAGGCCGGGTACGTCGTCTCCTCGAACTCCTCGAACGACCGCATGGCCGCGGACGTGCCGCTCACGATCCCCGAGATCAACCCCGACCACCTCGACCTGATCGAGGTCCAGCGCGACGAGCGCGGCTGGGACGGCGCCCTCGTGAAGAACCCGAACTGCTCGACGATCACGATGGTGCCGACCCTCGCGGCGATCGACGAGTTCGGCCTCGAAAGCGTTCGCGTCTCGACGCTGCAGGCCGTCTCGGGCGCCGGCTACTCCGGCGTCACCTCGATGGAGATCATCGACAACGCCATCCCGCACATCGGCGGCGAGGAGGACAAGATGGAGACGGAGTCGCGCAAGCTGCTCGGCGAGTTCGACGGCGCCGAGGTCGCGCTCCACGGCGCCGACGTGGCCGCCTCCTGTAACCGGATCCCCACGCTCGACGGCCACCTGGAGAACGTCTTCGCCGAGTTCGCGGCCGACCCCTCCCCCGAGGACCTCCGCGAGGCGATGCGCTCGTTCGAGGGCGCCGGCGACCTCCCGAGTTCGCCGGACCAGCTGATCAAGGTGTTCGGCGACGACGAGCCGGAGCGCCCGCAGCCCCGCCTCGACCGCACGTACGCGGACGGGATGGGGATCGTCGCCGGCGGCGTCCAAGCCACTGAGGCCGGCGCGAAGTACAACTGCCTCGCGCACAACACGATCCGCGGCGCGGCCGGCGCCTCGCTGCTCAACGGCGAGCTGCTCGTCGAGGAAGGGTACGTCTAAGATCGAAGTCGGTCTACGGTCATCGTCGACGGCGACCTCGACTATTTTTAAATAACCAGTAGCGACTGGACCGCGGGTCGCGATTCTAATGTTCCCAGTGGCGCGCGCCTCCGAGTGGCCGCCTCTGGCGGCCACGAGGAGCGCGTGCGAGGGAGTCGGGCGGCCGGAGCGAAGCGGAGGCCGCCCGACGAGGCTGGGGAGGCGTGAGGTGCGGTGCCGGGTGGGAATCGAAGGGGCAGCCGGGAGGACGAAGACGCGCGACGCAAGCACCGCAGGGAGCGAACGGAGTGAGCAACCGAGGAGCGCAGCGAGCGCATCGAGTCCTCCCGGCTGGGGCTTCGGCGGTGTTCTTCGCCACTCGGCGATTACTTAGTTAAAAATAAACGGTCGTCGAGGTGGTCGCCCTCGCCACCACAGCCGACCCACTCGCCTCTTACTTCCCTTCGAACTCGGGCTCGCCGTCGCCCATGAACGCCGTGACCCCCTCCATGAGGTCGTCGGTGTTCATCACGTGGCCGAAGCCCATCGCCTCCACTTCGAGGCCGGCCTCGTTGTCCGTCCGGCCGGCGTGGATCGCGCGCTTCGTGTACTTCTGGGCGATCGGCGGGCCGCCCGCGAGCTGCTCGGCCAGCTCACGCGCCCGCTCGTCGAGCTCGTCGTCCGGGACGACCTCGTTGACGAAGTCGTACTCGGCCATCGTCTCGGCGTCGTAGCGGTCGGCGGTGAGGATGATCTCCTTCGCGCGCCCCTCGCCGACGATCCGGGCGAGCCGCTGGGTGCCGCCCCAGCCCGGGAGGAGGCCGAGGTCGAGCTCGGGCTGGCCCAGTTCAGACCGCTCGGAGGCGATCCGCATGTCCGCCGCGGTCGCCAGTTCCATCCCGCCGCCGAGGCAGTAGCCGTCGATGGCGGCGACCACGGGCTTGTCCGACTCCTCGAGCTTGCCGAACGTCCGCTGGCCCTGTCGTGAGAGCTCGACGGCGTGGATCGGGTCGGCGCCGCCGGCGGCCATGCTCTGGACGTCCGCGCCCGCGGAGAACGCGCGGTCGCCGGCGCCGGAGAGCAGGATCGCCCGGACCTCGTCGTCGGCGTCGAGCCGGTCGATCGCGTCCGCCAGCTCGTCTAACACCTCGCCGCTGATCGTGTTCATCCGGTGCGGGCGGTCGATCTCGACGTGCCCGACCCGGCCGTCGACCTCCACGTTCAGCACCTCGTAGTCGGGGCCGCCGTCCGCGTCGCCCGCGTCGTCGCCGCCTCCGGCGCCGCCCCGGAATCCGCCGGATTCGGCGGCCTCGCGCAGGTAGTCGGTCGCCGCGTAGCGCGCCTCGCCGGTCTCTTCCGCGAGGGCGTCGAGCGTCTCGACGAGCGAGTCGAGCCCCTCGGCGTCGGCCAGCTTCGCCGGGCCGTCGGGGAAGCCGGCGCCGAGCTTGACCGCCTCGTCGATGTCCTCGGCGTCGGCCACGTCGTTCCCGATCAGGCCGGCCGTCTCGTTGGCCATCACCGCGAGCAGGCGGCGACGGACGTCGGCGTCGACCGCGTCGCTCGGGATCTGGGCGCCGTCGCCGTCCTCGTAGTCGTAGAACCCCTTGCCGGTCTTCTTGCCGAGGTCCTCCGCCTCGACCTTCTCCGCTAAGAGCGGGCAGGGGCGATAGGCGTCACCGAGGACCTCGTGCATGTACTCCAACACGTGGTAGCCCACGTCGATGCCCACCTGGTCCGCGAGTTCGAACGAGCCCATCGGGAGGCCCATGTCGAACTTCGTCGTGGAGTCGACCGCCTCCATCGTCGCGTCGCCGGACTCGACGATCCACGCCGCCTCGTTCATCAGCGGGACGAGGATCCGGTTGACGATGAAGCCGGGGCTGTCCTTGCGGACCCTGACCGGGGTCTTCCCCATCGACTCCGCGAGCCCCTCGATCAGGTCGAGCGTCTCGTCGCTCGTGTGCTTCCCGGAGATGACCTCGACGAGGTCCATCCGCACCGGCGGGTTGAAGAAGTGCATGCCGCAGAAGCGCTCGGGGCGGTCGGTGACCTCGGACAGCTCGGTGATGGAGAGGCTGGAGGTGTTGGTGACGAAGACGGCCTCGTCGGGCGCGTGCTCGACGACCTCGTCGTACACGTCCTTCTTGATCGCCATCTTCTCCGGAACGACCTCGACGACCACGTCGGCGCCGTCGAGCGCGTCCTCGAGGTCGACGAACGCCTCGACGCGGTCGAGCGCGGCGTCGGCCTCGTCGTCGCCGATCCGGTCCTTCTCGGCGAGCTTGCCGAGCGACCACTCGATCTGGTCGTATCCCTCCTGAACGAGCTCCTCGTTGATGTCGCGGAGCGACACGTCGTAGCCGGCGAGCGCCGCCACTTCCGCGATGCCGTGGCCCATGTTCCCGGCACCGAGCACCGTCACGCGCTGGACGTCTTCGAGCTGCATACCTGAGGGTCGGAACCGTCATGGTTGAACGTTTCCATCTTCCAAACCCCAAACTCGACGTAAGTTTATTCGGGCGACAGACGCCCGCGCGCAAGCCCCCGAAACCGAACCGCACTCGTACCTGCGGCCCCGCTCACCGACATGGACGACCCCGTCGCGGCGACACTGCGCGAGGACCCGACGATGGCGGCGCTCGTCGACCGGCACGGCCCGCTCGACGTCGCGCCCGCGGACGACGAGTTCGGTCGGCTCTGTACCTCGATCGTGAACCAGCAGCTCTCGACCGCCTCCGCGAACGCGATCCGCGAGCGGTTCGTGGCCGAACTCGACGGCGACGTGACCTCGGAGCGCGTCCTCGCCGCCGACGAGTCGGCGCTACGCGAGGCCGGGCTCAGCGCCACGAAGGTCGAGTACCTGCGGAACGCGGCCGCGGCGTTCCGCGACGGCGACGGCGAGTTCACTCGAGCGGGATTGGCCGGCGTGAGCGACGAGGCGGTCGTCGACCGTCTCACCGAGATCCGCGGCGTCGGCGCGTGGACCGCGCGGATGTACCTCATCTTCGCGCTCGGGCGCGAGGACGTGCTCCCGCTCGGCGACCTCGCGGTGCGGAAGGGGATCGATCGGGCCTACAACGACGGCGAGGAGCTGTCGCGCGCGGAGATGCGCGAGATCGGCGAGGCGTGGCGCCCCTACCGGAGCTACGGCACGCGATACATCTGGGCCGAGTACGAGTCCTGATCCGCCGGCCCGTCGGCGCTACTCGAGGACGACGTGATCCGGGTCACACGACGGACAGAGGCGGGATATTCCGCCCGGGACCTCGAGAAACGCCGTGCCACAGCGGATACACGTCCGCTCTCTGCTGCGCCCCACGACGTTCCCGCCGCCCGCGTCGAAGGGGGATCCGGTCCCGTGGATCGGGCATTCGTCACAGATGCGCGTGACCGTTCCGGCGGGCTCGGTGAAGCGCTCGTGGCATCGAATACAGGTTCGGGTCCGCTCGTCCGTGACCGCGTTCATGCGTGTTGCGTGATTTCGATCGCGCTATCGGTTTCGGGTCGGGGGCTCCTGTTCGGGCTCGGGGGTCGACGGTCGGTCGTCGGCCGTCGCGTCCTCGCGGTACAGTCGGAGGATCTCTTCGAGGAGGACGGCGTGCCGGTCGCCCGGGACGTACTGGTGGTCGATGAAGTCCTCGGCGTCGCTGAACTTTCCCCTGAGCGCGAGCTTCCGCACGAACGCCACGGACTCGAAGAACGGCGGGCCGTCCGCGTCGGCGTCGCCGCCGAGCTCCCGCTCGGCTTCCGGCATCACTTCTGATTCGATGGCGTCGTAGTCGATCGTCGCCGGGTCGTACTCGTCGAGCGTCCGAGAGAGCACGTAGTCGGCGGAGAAGCGGTAGAACTCCGATTTGCTCTCGAACTCCCCCTCGTCGACGAGCGATTCGATCTCCTCGACCACCGGCTCGGGAAACCGGACCGTACTTTTCACCATATGCCGTGACGTTGACACCCTCGGTCTTATAGCTTGGTCAGACGACCTCGGCGTTCGGCTCGGAGAGGCGCTCGACGTCCGGCTCGGTGAGGTCCTCGGCGTCCGGTTCGGCGGCGTCCGAGAAAATCACTCCTCCTCTTCCAGGACCTCCCCGGCCTCGGCGCGCTCCGCCTCGTCGGTGTCGGCGCGGCGGCGCACGTCGACCCGGTAGTCGGTGAGGATGTCGCGGCCGAGCAGCAGCGGGTACTCCATGTGGCCGCGGTCCTCGACGCTCGCGGTGACGGTGTGCTGGTTCCCGCCGATGCCGATGACGAGGTCGACGACCGGGCGGGCCTTTCCCCCCTTCACGCTGCCCGACTTGACCCGCGTCATGCTCTTTATCGGACCGGCGCCGATCTCGGCGGCCAGCTGGGTGTCGATGCTCGTCCGGGTCGCGCCCGTGTCCGACTTCGCGAGCGCCTGCGTGGAGCCGGAGGTGCCGGTGACGACGACCTCCTCGATGTAGCCGATGTCCGGCTGCTCGGTGGGGGTCGGCTTCGGCGCGGGCGCGCAGGAGGGCCGCGAGTCGTCGAGGCGCTCGGCGACGCGCGCGACCGCGTCGTCGTCCACCTCGCCGCCGACCGTCTCGATCGCGAGCCGCGCGATGTGCGGCGCGGGGCTCGTGCCGGTCGCCTCGAAGAGGCCTTTGAAGCCCGCGGTCGGGTTCACCTCCAGCACGTACCAGCCGTCGTACCCCTCGACGAGGTCGACGCCGGCGTAGTCGAGCCCCATCACCTCGGCCGCGTAGAGGGCGGTGTCGGCCGCCTCCTGCGGCATGTCGTCGGTCGCGTCCTCGACCGCGCCGCCGAGCGCGACGTTGGTCCGCCAGTCGCCCTCGGGGGCGTAGCGGTACATCGAGCCGACGATCTCGTCGCCGACGACGTACACCCGGAGGTCGCGGTGTTTCTCGTCGTCCCGGTCGATCAGCCGCTGGAGGAACGCCTGCCGGTTGCCCACCTTCGGGTTCACGCGCTCCGTGAGGTCGACCTTCCACGTCCCGCCGCCGTGGGTGCCGATCGCGGTCTTGTACACGCCCACGTCGCCGAACCGCTCGCGGCCCTCGTTGAGGCGGTCGTTCGACAGCGCGAGCAGCGCGTCGGGCACGCGGATGTTCCAGTCCGCGAGCGTCGCGGCCGTGGCGAACTTGTGGATCGACGCGAGCACCGCGTTCGGCTCGTTCAGCATCGGCCGGATGCGCTCGAACGTCGCCGCCAGCCCCAGCAGCTCCGCGGGCTGGTCGGTGTTCGACAGGAGGAGCCGGTTCGCGATCACGTCGACCGCGGGTTCGACCGACACGTCGCCGTCCTCGACGCTGACCGCGGCGTTCTCCTCGCGGAGCCACACCGGCTCGTGACCGAGGTCCTCGACGGCGTTGCAAATTGCCTTCGTCTCCTTGCTGTTGTGCAGCGACAGCACTCCCACCCGAACCGAGTCCGAACTCATGTCCACACCTGCGTGGGCCGAGCTAAAAGGCGCGCCGATCGGTTCGACACGGCGACCGATCGAGGGCCGTCGAGGCCGCGAGCGACGGGTTCCGACCGGCGAGGCGGTCGCGCGGAACCACGGAGGATCACGGTTAACTCCGCGTCCGCCGAACCCCGTCGCGTGACCGACGCAGTCAGGGTCTTCCTCAGACGCCGCGGGAGGGTGTTCCGTCCCGCCTCCCGCGGCGCGACCGAGGAGGGGAGCGAACCGCTCGAAGTCCTCGTGGGGGACGTACTCGCGGGGGAGAGCGACCCCGCCGAGAGCGCGCGCCGGGTTGTCCGCGACGCGACACCCCGAGGGGAGTCCGAACTCGTCCGCCGCGGGAAGCCGCTGTCCGTCCCGGTCGGGGGGACCGACCGGACCCTCTCTCCATTCCTGTTCGAGGTCGCGGCCGGCGGCACGGCCGACGACGCCCCGCGCGATCCCCCGACCGCCGCGGGCGAGTGGCTGCCGCCGACGGCGTTCCTCCGGCACACGACGGCACCCGGGCTGTGGGAGAGCTACCGCCGTGTCGGCCCCGACGCCGACCTGCTCCGGACCGACCGGACCCACGGCGCGGCGTGGCTCTCCGTCAGGGCGCTGGAAGCGCTGCGCGACCGCGCCGGCGCGGTCGCGTTCGGCGCGCTCGACGGCGGCGTCGACCGGGTCGCGGAGACCGCTCGGGAGCTCCGCGGCGCACGCCCGAGCATGATCGTCGTCCGACACCGGATCGACCGGGTACTGAGCGGGGCGGACCGCGCGCCGGAGGCGGTCCACGACCGCGCCCTCGCGGGGCTCGACGCCGCGCTCGACGCGGACCGGCTGGCGGCGGAGCGGGCGGCGGCCGCGGTCGCGGAGACGGTCGGTCCGGCGGCGACGCTGTCGCGGTCCGGAACCGTCGCGGCGACGCTGCGCCGCGTCGACCGGCCGGTCGTCGTCGGGGAGTCGCGCCCGGGCCGCGAGGGGGTGGACGCGGCGGAGCGGTTCGCCGCCGCCGGCGTCGACGCGACGCTCGCGACCGACGCCGCTCTCCCCGGGCTCGTCCGCGAGGGCGACGTCGGCTGCGTCCTGCTCGGTGCCGACCGGATACTGCCGAGCGGCGGCGTCGCGAACAAGGTCGGCTCGTATCCGCTCGCCCTAGCGGCGGCCGACGCGGGCGTCCCGGCGTACGCGGTCGCGGCCGCGGACAAGGTCGCGACGGCGGACGAGGTCGTCCGCGAGTCGGGCGACCCCTCGGCGGTGTACGACGGCGACCGCGCCGTCGCGGTCGAGAACCCGATCTTCGAGCGGGTCCCCGGCGACCTGCTGGCCGGGGTGCTAACGGAGGACGGGCGGCTCGACCGGGCGGCGGTCGCGGCGCGGGCCGCCGAACACGAGTCCCGAGCGGAATGGACCGACCGGTGGGACCGCTGACGCGGGACCGCGGCCCGACGGCCGGGTCGTCATATATAAACCCTCCGCAGCGCTCCCTCCTGTCATGAGCGACGACCGGGCGTTCACGTACAACGGCGGGGCGGTACCGCCCGGCGACACCCAGAACATCCGCTACGGGATCAGCGAGACGTACCTCGGCGACCCGGTGCGGATCCCGGTCACCATCGTCAACGGCGAGCGCGACGGCCCGACCGCGTTCCTCACCGCCGCCGCCCACGGCGACGAGCTCAACGGGATCGAGGTCGTCCGCGAGGTCGCCCACGAGTGGGACCTCTCGGAGCTGGCGGGCACGCTGGTCTGTCTCCCGGTCCTCAACGTCCCCGGCTTCCTCGCCCAACAGCGCTACCTGCCGGTCTACGACCGCGACCTGAACCGGTCGTTCCCCGGGAAGCCGGGGTCGACCAGTTCGAAGCGGATGGCCCACCGGATCTACGAGAACTTCGTCGCGCCGTGCGACTTCGGACTCGACTTCCACACCTCCACCCGCGGCCGGACGAACATGCTCCACGTCCGCGCCGACATGACCGACGAGTCGGTCCACCGGCTCGCGCTGGCGTTCGGCTCCAAGGTGATCATCGACAGCGACGGGCCGGGCGGCACCCTCCGCGGCGAGGCGACCGACGACGGCGTCCCCACGATCACGATCGAGATGGGGGAGGCCCATCGGTTCCAGCGCCCGCTGATCGACGACGCCCTCGCCGGCGTCCGCTCCGTGTTCGCGGAGTACGGCCTGCTGGAGACCGACACGGTGCGCTGGCCGGGCTGGCGGACGATCGTCGCCGGCGCGGGCGAGAAGACGTGGCTGCGCGCCGACTCCGGCGGCATCGTCGACACCCACTTCGAGAGCGGGTCGCTCGTCCGCGAGGGCGAGCGCATCGCGACGATCACCAATCCGTTCAAAGAGGACGCCGTCGCGGTCGAAGCCCCCTTCACCGGCCTCCTGATCGGGCTCCTAGAGAACCCGGTCGTCTACCCCGGCAACCCCCTGTGTCACCTCGTCGAGATCGGCGAGTCGACCCGCCGGGCGATCGAGGCCGGCGACGCGCCCGAGCCGGTGGGACAGCCGACGCCGACGGCGTCGCGGTGAGGTCGCGGGAGGGGCGGTTTCAGCTCCCGCCGAGCCGCTTCCGAAGCCCGAGCGCGGCGCCGGCGACGACACCGAGGAAGCCGACCAGGAACGCCGCCGGCTGGAGGAGGACGCGCTGCGCGACGACGCCCACGGGCTCGCGCTCGACGGTCCGGGTCCGGAACTCGTACCGCTCGCCGTCGTACGCGACGATCAACAGGCCGTCCCCGAGCGTCGGCTCCGTCGGGTACGACAGCGAGTCGACGCGTTCGTCCGGTCTCTCGACCCCGAACCCGCCTTCGGGAGCGTCGCGGGCGCGGTCGAACGCCGCCCGGGCCTCGGGCGCGAGGTCGGCGTACGCGACGACCCCGTTCGACGCTTCGGCGCTGCCGTTCGCTCTCCCGGCCGCCGGCGACTCGATGCCGGCCGCCGACCCCTCTCCCACCGGCCGGACCGTGTGCGTGTACGCGGGGTCCGGCTCACCGACCGAGACGGGGAGATACAGGGGGTTCGCCATCAGGAGGAGGCCGAGCGCGACGAGCGCGGCGGCCGCGAGCGGGGTGCGCATACCCCGGGTTCGGCGGGCCGGGAGTTGAGCCTTTCCGACCCTACCGCCCGATCGTCCCCTGCCGCGTGACGGGCGCGTCGGGGTCGACGAGGAAGGCGACGACCGTCGCGCCCTCGCCGCCCGCGGTCACGGTCGGCGGGGCGCCGTCGCCGGTCCACAGGACGCTCTCCGTCTCGTCGAGGGCGGCGCCGCCGACGTCGACCGACCCCTCGAAGACGTACGCGTAGGCGTCTCGTTCCCCGGCCGCCGGGAGCGTCGCGCCTTCGTTCGCGTCGAGTCGAACGTCGTAGCAGTCGACCGCGTTGCGCACGGTGAACGGGTGATCCGCGCCCGCGGGCGCGAACACGCGGCGCCACTCGTTCGGCTCGGGGTCCGGCAGCGGGCCGTGCTGGATCCCGGGCGCTAAGCCGAGCTCCCGCGGGCGGACGAAGATCTGGAGCATCCGGAGCGGCGGGTCGTCCGCGAGCGTCTCCTCGGCGTGCCAGAACCCCTCGCCGGCGTTCATCACGAGCAGGTGGTCGGCGTCCGTGACGAGCTCGTTTCCCTCGCGGTCGTCGTGGCGCATCACGCCCGCGGGCACCCACGAGACGATCTCCTCGTCGCGGTGCTGGTGCATCCGGATCAGCGTGCCGGGGTCCATGAACGACTCGACGACCGTCGACAGCGGGCCGTAGCCGTGGTCGTCGTGGTCCGGGAGGTTGCGGCCGGGGAAGTTGAACCGAGTGCGGAACTTCCCCTGGTCCTGAAAGATGTCGGATCGGGGCGCGGGGTAGAGCCCGCGGTCGGTGGTCGTGGTGGAGTCCATTACCAACTGGTAAAATCTCCGTCGGCAAAAGCCGTCCGGTGGAGGGGACCGGCGGAAGGCGGGGTGTGGACGGCGAGCGAGGCGCGGGTGCCGCCCCGCGACGGCGACGCGCTCTTTTGTCCCGCTCCCCACAGTCCGGTACCGTGACGACCGTCCTCTCGGATCTCGACCGCCGCAAGCGCGACGACCGGCCGGACGGGACGTTCTACGACGAGCCGCGGTTCGTCACCCACGCCGACGACGCGTTCCTCGCGCGGCTGACCGAGCTGTACGACTCCGTCACCGAGCCCGGCGACCGCGTCCTCGACGCGATGAGCAGCTGGGTGTCGCACCTGCCCGACACCGACTACGAGCGCGTCGTCGGCCACGGGCTCAACGAGGCCGAGCTGGCCGCGAACGACCGGCTCGACGAGTTCGTCGTCACCGACCTCAACGCCGATCGGTCGCTCCCGTTCGACGACGACGCCTTCGACGTCGTCTGCTGTGCGCTGTCGGTCCAGTACCTCCAGTATCCCGGGGCCGTGTCCGCGGAGTTCGCCCGCGTCCTCGCCCCCGGCGGAACGGTCGTCGTGAGCTTCTCGAACCGCATGTTCCCGACGAAGGCCGTGCGCGCGTGGCGCGCCGCTTCGATGGCCGAGCGCGCCGACCTCGTCGAGGAATACCTCGCCGCGGGCGGGTTCGAGGTCACCGAGCGGATCGCGGAGCGGCCGGGGGAGGACCCGTTCCACGCCGTGGTCGGGAGGCTCCCGTGACGCCGCGCGGCGTCGCGGTCGTCGCCTTCGACCTCGCGCTCGCCGTCACGCTCGGCGCGGCCGCGCGGCTCGCGCACGTGCTGTGGTACCGCGCCCTCGCGACGAGCGTCGCCGTCGACTTCGCCGGTTCGGTCGCCCTCGGCCTCGTGTTCGGGGTCGGGCACGTCCTCGTCGCCTCCGGCGACCGCGTCTTCGGCACCCCGGAGCGGGACACCGACGCGTGGGTGTTTCGCCCGCGACGCGTCGCCGCCGCGTTCGGGGTCGGCTTCCTGCTCCACGCGTCGATAGCGCCGGCGTTCACGCCGTTCGGGCTCGAACCGAGCGGCGTCAACGCGGTGCTCGCGACCGGCGGCGCCGCGGTCGGGCTCTGGTCGCTCGCCGTCCGTCGGAGAACGCGGTAGGGGGCGGGGCCGAAACGCCCGACTCCGAGGCCGCTCGTTCAGTCCGCGGCCGCCGGCTCGACCGTTTCCAGGCCGGACCCGCTCGGCGGCCGGAGGGCGAAGGTCGCCAGTCCCGCGGCGACCGCCAGCCCGCCGCCGAGGAGGAACGTCGGGTTCCAGCCGAGGGCCGCGACGAGGTAGCCGGCGACGACGCCGGAGAAGACGCCGCCGCCGACCTTCGCGGTGTACAGGACCGCGTAGTTGCCGGAGGAGTTGGCCGCGCCGTAGTAGTCGGCCAGGAGCGACGGGAAGAAGACGTACAGCGGCGAGGAGAAGAACATCGCTCCGAGGACGAACGCGACGAAGACGGCGCCGTTGCCCGCCTCGCCGGCGCCGACGAGGCCGATCCGGAACAGCCCGGCGAGGAGGAACGAGCCCGCCATCACGCGCTTGCGGCTGAAGCGGTCGGTCGCCTCGCCGAGGATCAGCCGCGAGACGCCTGCCGCGACGGGCAGCAGGGTCGCCGACAGCGTCGCGACGAGCGCCGCGAGCCCGAAGTTCTCCGCGAACCGGACCACGTTCGCGATGACCAGGAGGTCGGCGCTCGCCATCGCGATGAACATCGCGTACAGGAGCCAGAACTGCCACGTCGTGAGCATCTCTCGCGTCGAGTAGTTTCGGCCGCGGATCGACGCCGCGAGGCCCTCGTCGCCGTCGTCGTCGCCGTCCGCCCGATCCAGCCAGTCCTTCGGGGGGTCTCGGAGGAGGAGCGACCCGACCAGCGTCACGACCAGGATCCCGATCCCGATGTTGCGGAGCACGTCGCTGTACGCCGTCACGGTCGCGTTCGCGCGAACGTACGGGACGACGAGGGCGCTCCCGGCGGCGAACGCCATCGTCCCGACCCCGGTCGTCAGCCCCGTTCGGTCGGGGAACCACTTGACCGCGGTGTTGACCGCGACGGTGTAGACGATGCCGACGCCGACCGCGCCCAGCGAGTACAGCAGGTACAGCTGCCAGAGGCTCGTCGCGTACGCGAGCCCGACGTACCCGCCGCCGGCCAGGATCGCCGCGAGGAACGTGAGCGCACCCGGGCCGCGGCTGTCCCGCCACTTTCCCGCGGGGAACTGCGAGAGCGACTGGAACACCACGTAAAACGAGAACACCGCGCCGAGCGCCGGGAGCGCGATGTCGAGGCCCTCCGAGAGCGCCGGCGAGATCGACGACCAGACGTACTGGTACGGGCTCACCGCGGCCATCATCCCGGCGGCGGCGGCGATCTGCCACCACCGCGAGAAGCCGAGGGTGTCGGCCGCGCGCGCGGCGTAGTCGACGCCGCCGGCCGTCGCCGCTCCCTCCGCTTCCCCATCGGCGTCCTCCGCCGTCGGTTCGCCCTCACCCATCGTCGTTCGTCGTCCGCGTGCTGTCGGTCTGTGTCATGACGTGCGTGTCCCGTGTCGGTCCGCGTCCCCGCGCCCGTCTCTCCGTCCGTCGCGGGGCGGGCCGCTCGTTTTCACTCACCGCACTCGTCGACTAAAACGCGTCGTTGCGGTCGGTCCCCCGCGCCGACTCGCACGACGCCGACCTCGCGGTGATCGGCGCCGCCCGCCGACCCGGGCTCGACCGCCTCCGTCACTCCGACTCGGTCCCGGCCCGCGTCCGGCGTTTCGCTCCGTCACCGCGTCCTCGACGCCGCGGTCGCCGCCACGCGACCGATTAAGTGGATCGGAGCCCAACGATCGGTGTGACCCACGTAGGCATCGTCGGCGCGGGCGCCGGGGCGGCCGCGGCGGCGTTCGTGATCGACAGCACCGTGCCCGACGCGGACGTGACCGTCCTCGAGAAGTCCGGCGGCCTCTGCGGGCGCGCGGCGACCCGCCGCCACGACGACCTCACGTACGACTACGGGGCGAACTACCTGAAAAGCGACGACGACCGCGTCGTCGAACTGATCACCGAGACGCTCGACGACGAGGGGCTCGTCGACGTGACCGATCCGGTGTACACCTTCGAGGCGGACGGAGCGGTGTCCCCGGGCCGCGACGCCGACGACCACAAGTGGAGCTACCGGCGGGGGCTCACACAGATCGCGAAGCGGTTGTTCGGCCGCACCGACGCGACCGTCCACCGACGCACCCGGGTCGAGACGGTGCGGCGGGTCGACGGTGCGGGCGGCGCGGGCGGGGGCGCAGACGAAGCGAACGGCGACGATCGCTGGGAACTCGACGACGCGGACGGCGAGACGCACGGGCCGTTCGACGCGCTGCTGTTGAATCCGCCGGCCCCGCAGACGGCCGAGCTGCTCCGGACGGCCGAGTGGGACGACCCGCTCCGCGAGACGCTCGTCGAGGCCGTCGGGAGGGTCGAGTACGGGAGCGTCTGGACCGCGGTCCTCCACTACCCGTTCTCGCTCGACGTTCCCTACTACGCGCTCGTCAACACCGACAAGGAGCACGCGGTCGGCTGGATCTCCCGCGAGGAGTGTAAGGCCGGCCACGTCCCCGACGGGGAGACGCTGCTCGTCGTCCAAGCGAACGGCGCGTGGTCCGCCGCGCACTACGACGACGACCCGGCCCAGAACGTCGACGCGCTGGCGGCCCACGCGGCCGACATCATCGGCGACGATCGGCTGGCCGACCCGGCGTGGACCGACCATCAGGGATGGCGCTACGCGCTCCCCGAGGGCGGCGTCGACCGCGGTCCCGTCGACTCGGCGCGCGACGTGGGGCTGTACCTCCTCGGCGACTGGGTCGCCGGCGAGGGACGCCTCCACGCCGCGATCGCGAACGGGCTCGACGCCGGCGAGCGCGTCGCGTACCGGATCTAGGGAGGAGCGGGAAACGAGAGATTCGGGGATGGCGCCGCGGTCGGACGCGGCGGCGCCGCTCCGAGAACGGCGGCTTTTCGAAAAAGCGGTTCCGCGACGCCTCGGCCGGCGGCCGGGCGGTCGCGTCAGTTCGTCGTGATTCGGTACTCGACCGTGCCCAGACCGGGGAGCGTGAGCGTCTGAACCCGTCCGCTGCGTCGGCGCAGGGTCCGCAGGACGGACCGCGAGAGGACGGCGAGCGCGACGGTGCCGGTCAACAGCGCGACGCTCGCCACCGGGTACGCGAACGCGACGAACGGAACGACGATGAGCGCGAGGAACGCGAGGGTTCCCAGCGGCGAGCGACTGCCCGGCGGCGATTCGGAGCCGATCCGTCGGTGCTGGTCCGCCGAGATCATGGAGCCTTGATTCATATCTCACCCTACACGCTCCGACGACTAAAACCTTTCATATTCCAAATAAGTTTTGAGAAATGGTACCAACACTCACGCACGGAAAACATCTAAAACGGTCGTTCATGCCGTGTAAGTGGTACCATGGGAACGGTTAGTACACTTCTCATATATCTGTGACATACGTCGGTCGGTGGCGCCGATCCCGCCCGGTGGTCGGGGGTTCCCGGTGGGCGCGGACGCCGCTCGCGGTTCCGGCGTCGGGGGTCGCGCTCCGCCGGCGGCGACGCCGGACCGGCACCGCGTTCGGCGGTGGCTTTATTCCGGTTCGAGTCGTCCCGTAGATACGGACAGAGACACACGATGACACCCGACACTCCCACTACCGATCCAGCGCTCGTCGTTTCCGCCCCGGAGCGCAGGCGCGCGGTCGCCGGCCTCGCCGACGACACCGTCGAGACGGTCGCAGATCTGCGCGTTCGCGGCCGGGCCGACGAGATCGCCGCCGAGCTCCGCGAGACGCACCTGCCGGCCTTAGAGGAGGCCGGCTACATCGAGTGGGACCGGGAGGCCGGGACCGTCGAACCCGGCCCCAACTTCGAGGAGGCCGCGGCCCACGTCGACGACCTCCCGATGCCGGAGCCGGAGCCCTCCGACGACTGACGCTCCGACCGATCGCGCGCCCCGGCACGAGGCCCCGCCGCCGGCGCGGCCCGGGACGTTTTTGTCCGGGCGCGAGCGACACCCGACAGCGATGGCCGAGCCGATCCTCAAGTGGGCGGGCGGGAAACGGCAGCTGCTCGACGAGCTGTACGCCCGGTTCCCGTCCTCCTTCGGCCGGTACCACGAGCCGTTCGTCGGCGGCGGCGCCGTCTTCTTCGACCTGGAACCGCCGCACGCGACGATCAACGACGCGAACCCGCGGCTCGTGAACTTCTACGAGCAGGTCCGCGACCGCCCCGACGAACTGCTCTCTCGGCTGGCCTCGTTCGACGACCCCGAGAGCGACCCCGACCCGGAGTTCCCGTACGCCGCGGAGACCGCGCGCGGTCAGGCCGTCGACAGCTACTACTACCAACAGCGCGCGCGGTTCAACCGCCGCCCGTACGAGGGGGAGTTCGACCCGCTCGAAGAGGCCGCCCTCCTCCTCTACCTCAACCGCACCTGCTACAACGGCCTCTACCGCGAGAACGCGGACGGCGGATTCAACGTCCCGGTCGGGCGGTACGTCGACCCCGACTGGGTTCAGCGAGACCGCGTCCGGCGCGCGAGCGATCTGCTGGCCGACGCCGAGATCCGACGGGGAGACTTCGCGTACGTCCTCGACGCGGCGGAACCGGGCGATCTGGTCTACTTCGACCCGCCGTACGAGCCGATGAGCGCGACCGCGAACTTCAACGAGTACAGCGCGTCGGGGTTCGACCGCGAGGACCAGCGCCGCCTGCTCGACGTCGCCGGCGAACTCGACGACGCCGGGGTGTGGGTCGTGCTCTCGAACAGCGGCGTGATGTACGACGCGTACGCCGACGCGGGGTTCCGCGTCGACCGCGAAGACGCGACACGCGCGATCAACAGCGACGCCGACAACCGGGACGCCGTCGACGAGATCGTCGCGACGAACGTCCCGCCCGCCGAGCGCCGGGAGGCCGGCCAGCGGAAGCTCTCTCGCTTCTGAACCGGTCCCCGAGCGGCCGCCGGCGGCAGCGACCGCCGGGGCCGCCGGTGTCGGTTTCCGCGTCCCCGACCGCGCCGTTACGGCGGGCTTTTTGACCTCCCCCGCCGACGGCCAGGGTATGACCGATCTCGATATCGACCTCGTCCTCGTGCCCGTCGACGGCAGCGAGGAGTCACACGAGGCGGTCGATTACGCCATCGCGCTCGCGAGCGAGTACGGCGCCGGCGTCCACGCGCTGTACGTGCTCGACGAGGAGGTCGTCCGCGCCATCGACCACGGCGTGGTCGACGAGAGCGAGGTGGCCGCCGACTCCGAGGCGTTCACCGACTCCGTCGCGCGCCGCGCGGAGGCTGCCGAGGTCCCCCACAGCAACTCCATCGCCTACGGCTTCTCCACGTCGGTGAAGACCGTCCACCCCGGGAGCGTCGTCCTCGACACCGCCGAGGAGCTGGAGTCGGACTTCATCGTCGTCCCGCGCGAGCCGGTCTCCGGCGATCCCGGCGAGGTGCTGGGGAAGGCCGCGGAGTACGTCCTGCTGTACGCGAGCCAGCCCGTGTTGTCCGTCTGATGGTCGGCGGCCTCCTCCCGGCGGGAACGACGCTACCCCCCCTCCCCCACCTCCTCGTCGTCCTGCTCGCGACCGGCGGGGTCGTCGCCGCGCTCCGCCGCCGGCGCCCGCGGGTCACCGCCCGGCGCGTGCTCGCGCTCGCCCCGTGGATGGCGCTCGGCTCCGCGGCCCACGTCCTCTACGTCGTCGACGCGCTCCCGCCCCTCCTCGCCCCGTTCGCCGGATCTCCGACCGTCTATCTCACGGTGGGGTCGCTGGCGGGCGCGGCGTGGCTCGCCGCCGCCGCCGCTCGCCCGGACCGGGTGGCGACGGCCCTCGCGGCCGCGGGCGCGCTCTGCCTCCTCCCCGTCGTCGCCGTCGCCCTCGGGACCGGGCTCTCTCTCGCCGGCGCGCGCTGGTCGGCGGTCGCGCTCGCGCTCGCCCTCCCGATCACCGGCGCCGCCTGGGCCGGCCTGACGCGCCTCCGGCCCGAGGTCGCGGTCACCGGCGGCGTCGGCGCCCTCGCGCTGTTCGGCCACGCGCTCGACGGCGTCTCGACCGCGGTCGGCACGACCCAGCTCGGCTTCGGCGAGCGCACGCCGATATCGCGGATCCTCCTGGAACTCGGCGGGATCCCCCCGGTGCCGGTGTTGGGCGAGGGGTGGCTGTTCCTGCTCGTGAAGCTCGCGGTCGCGAGCGCCGTCGTGTGGCTGTTCGCGGCGTACGTCCGCGAGGAGCCGGCGGAGGGGTACCTCCTCTTAGGCTTCGTCGCGGCGATGGGGCTGGGCCCGGCGGCGCACAACCTGCTGTTGTTCTCCGTCGCGGCGTGAACTCGGCGTCCGTCCTCAGCGGACCGCCAGCGCGAACGCGACCGTGACGCCGGCGAGCAGGACGGCCTGGACGAACGCGCTGGCGAGGGCGCCGACGGCCGCGTAGGCCGCCTGCCGAGCGGCCTCGCGCGTGTCGCCGTCGTGCTCGTCGAGGGCGGCGACGAAGACGGTGCCCCCCAATCCGACGACGAGCCCGATCGGGCCGAGCGGGATCAGGAGCGCGATCCCGACCAGCGTCCCGACGACGACCGTCCGGGTCGAGGCCCCGCCGAGCCGCCCGGAGACCATCCCCGACGCGACGTCCGCGGCGGCGGCGAAAAGCGAGACGACGACGAGCGCGACCGCCACGGCGAGGCTCGGCTCCGCGAACCCGGTGGTGTACGCGTAGCCGACGACGGTCAGCGCCGCGAGGACGCCGCCCGGCACGAGCGGGACGAACGAGCTGGCCGTCCAGACGACGAGCAGCGCGATCGCCACCCCGGCCGCGAGAGTCACCATACGGACCGGACGCTACGTGCGCTGAAAACACTTCACTTCGATCGACCCGGCGGGGACGGGTCCGCCGACGCCGTTAGTCCTCTTCCTCGACGACTTCCGGGTCCTCGATGGCCGACTGGAGCGAGTCGAGCCCGTTGACCCATTCGGAGACAAGCCCGTACGCCAGGTCCTCGACGAGCTCCATGTCGAGCGCCTCGCCGTCGATGACGCGCGTGCCGGCCTGGACGACGTAGCCGAGCGCGGCGTCGAGGTCGTCGCCCTCCTCGGCCTCGGCGGCCGCGCGCACGAATTCGCTCACGTCGCCCTCCACGACGCCGCCGACGACGTACTCCTCGGCCGCGTAGAAGACGGGGACGAGCGAGGTCTGGACGCCGTCGATCAGCATCACCTTGTCCTCGTCGTCGAAGTCGACGTCTGCGAGGACGATGTCGCGGATGTCGTGGATCTCCTCGACGGCGCGGTCCTCGTCGATGCGGTCCTCGTCGAACGCGGCCAGCACCTTCACCACGGCGATGGCGGCGTCGTCCTGGAGGTTGAGGAGGAGCCGCGCGGAGTCCTCGTTCTCGGGGTCGAGGTCCTCCTCGGCCAGCCTGTCGAGCCAGTTCTGCCAGCGTTCGTCGGTATAGAACGTTTCGACGGCGTCGTCGTCGGTCATGTCCCGTACGTCGCCCGGACTACTCAAATGCCTTTCCTATCGATCGCCGCGCGAGACCGCGTCTCACCCGTGAGAATCCCGGATTCAGGGCTCCCGTTCGAGCGTCGACTCGGTGTCGATCCCGTACACGTCCCGGGGCGTCTCGACGTGCGCGCGCCGGACCGCCTCCTCGTGCCCCTCTTCCAGCAGCCAGCGCACCCGCCGCGGGACGGTCTTCGGCCCGAGGACCATCCCCGGCCGGTCCGGGTCGTCGACGTAGTCGGTCTCCATCAGGAACGGCTCGCCCGACTCGGCGGCGCGCTCTAACCGCTCCTCGTCGCTCATCACGCTCGGCGTGACGCCCGCCAGCTCGCCGGCGGCGTAGTGTTTGACGACGTTCGCGGGGTCGAGGCCGACCGCCTCCGCGACCGCGGCGAGGTCGGTCAGGTCCTCCGTGGCCTCGGTGTGGAGCTGGACCGCGCAGTCGACTTCGGCGCCGAGCTCGAACGCGCGGCGCGTGACCGCGTTCGACGCCTCCCACACCGCGTCGCTCACGTCGTAGTGGGGGCGTCCGGACTTCAGCGCCAGCGCGTCGCCGTCCGCGACGTACTCGCTCGCGACCTCCAGGCCGCCGCGCATGAGGTCGCGGGCGTCCTCCGGCGAGAAGCCGCGCTCGTCGACCAGCCGGCTGATCAGGCCGGGGTGGACGCCGAGGACGGGCCACGCGCGCCCCGGAAGCGCCTCCGTCGCGGCCGCGACCGTCTCCAGCGTCTCCTCGAAGACGGCCCGGAACTCCTCGGGCTCGTCGGGCTCGACGCCGAGCAGCCACGAGGGCTTGTTCACCACGAGCAGGTGGGTGCCGCCGAGCCGCGCGAACTCCTCGACGGCCTCGATCCCCCGCCCGTGTCGCGGGTCGAGGTGGAGGTGATCGTCCAGCACGGGCGTGCCGAGATCCTCGGTCATGGGGGTCCGTTCGACCGCGCGCGATTAGAAGGATCGGTCTCGGGCGGGATCGGTCTCGGGCGGGGGGATCGCGTTCAGCCCGGGGTGGCGCGCCGAGACGCCGCTCAGTCGGCGCGGTTCGCGGCGAACTCCGTCTCCGGCCTCGGCACCGTCACGTCGTCGAGCCCGGCCTCGATCTCGTCGCGGCGGTCCTCGAACCGCCCGGGTAGCACCAGGCGCTCCCCGAGCGCGTCGAGCGGTTCGTCGCTCGCGTACCCCGGGTCCGCGGTGGCGAGCTCGAAGAGGACGCCGGCGAACTCGCGGAAGTAGACGGAACGGAACCAGTGGCGGTCGATCTGTTCCGTGGGGCGTAATCCCAATGACGCCACCGCGTCGCGCGTCCCGGACTGGTCGGCGTCGGTCGGCGTCTGGAACGCGACGTGGTGGACGGTGCCGCGGCCCGAGCTCCCCTGCCGGTCCGTCTCGACGACGTCGACGTACTTGCCCACGGCGCCGCCCGCGGCGAAGCGAGTTCGGTCGTTACCGGTCGCGGCGTCCGCCCCGGACTCGGACTCGGTCAGCCCCATCGTTTCGAGGAGCCCCTCGGTGCGCTCGGCGTCGTCGAGCCACAGCGTCACCGAGTGGAAGCCGCGGATCGCGGCCGACTCGGGGACGAACGCGGTCCACGCGGTCGTCGGGTCGTCGTCGGGGATCTCGACGGCCACCAGCTCGACCGGGAGCCCGTCGGGGTCGCGGAAGGGGAGGACCGTCTCGCCGAAGCGCTCCTCGCGGGCGTCGTAGTCGACGCCGCGCTCGTCGAACCGCTCCTCCCAGTAGCCGAGGCTCCCCTCGGGGACGCGGAACGCGGTTCGGGAGACCTGCCCGGCGCCGACCTCGCCTTCGGGGAGGTCGGTCCACGGGAAGAACGTCATGCTGGTGCCGGGGGTGCCCTCGGCGTCCCCGTAGAAGAAGTGGTACGTGCCGGGGTCGTCCTGGTTGATCGACCGCTTCACCAGCCGGAGGCCGAGCGTCTCGACCCAGAAGTCGAGGTTCCGCTGGGGGTCGCCCGCGACGCAGGTCACGTGGTGGATTCCGGGGGTGGGCGTCGGGCCGTCTCCCGCCGCGCCCTCGGCGCCGGCGTCGGTGGAATCGGATTCGTCCGTCATAGTACCCGATACGTGGCCCAGGGACTTGAATCGGCGCGGACACGGATGTTACCGGGTCCTCGGCCGCGACGGAGCGGACCGACGGCTCACCGCGTCCGCGCCATCGCCCGCTCGATCCGGTCGCGGAGCCCGTCCAGTCGCTCGCCGACCGAGCCGACCGCGGCGAGGACCGGGTAGGTGACGTCGAGGTCTTGGTAGCAGTACGCCGGCAGGTCGACGTCGTCGCTCAGCGCGAGCCGCCGCTCGTGCTCCGCGAGCACGCGCTGGCGGCGGGCCGCGATCCGGTCGCAGTCCCCGTGGAGCGCCTCGATTCGAGTCCGACAGGCGTCCAGCGCGCCGAACCCCGGCGTTCCGGCCTCGGTTTCGTCGTCGCTCTCGCTCCGGGGCTCGGCGTCGCCGCCGAGTTCGTCGCGGATCGCTTCGATCTCCGTCCGGATCGGGTCGAGTCGGGACTCGGCGCGCTCGACCGACTCGGTCTCCGATTCGAGCGCGTCGAGGAACGCTTCGCGCTCCTGGACCGCGGTCTCGGCGGCGCTCAGCAGGGAGCGCTTGTACTCCTCGTGGAAGTAGTCCGTCCTGGTGAGCGCGTACGCGAGCTCGGGGCCGAACTCCTCGACGACGCTCCGCTCGTAGGTGTCGTCGTACTCCGCCTCGTAGTGCGGGACCGACATCACCGTCGCTCGGTACGCGTCCCGCACCGCGACGAGTCGAGAGCCGGGAGAGGCGGTCCCGCGGCCGGCGCCCCCGACGGAACCCTTCACCGAACCGCCGGCTAGGCCTCTGACACCGGCGAATCCGTCACCCCCCGAGGCGTCCGACGGACCGGTGCTCACGCTCTCGTCGGGTATCGACGACACGCGACCGCGGAACGCCCGAAGCGCCTCCCGCTCGTCGACGGTCCGGCGGCGCTCGATCCGGAGGGCGGCCCGCGCCGCACGGACCGGGTCGTTCCCCTCGTCCGCGTGAGTGGCTGCCATACGTCGCCGCACGCCGAGCCTCCTAGTAAACGCTTATATGAGGGGTATCGCGGCCGCCCGAGCGGTTCGGACCGCTCCGGAGCGGTATATATCTCTTCGCCGTCGAACCCGCGGCCGCCCGATCGCCGGCGCCGGTGGACAGCAACTTTACCGCTCCGCCGCCGAGCGTGGCCATGGAGAAGGTCTCTCTCGCCGAGGCGTTCGACTCGTTCGACGAGACGTGGTCGCCGCGGCTCGCGGGCGAACTCAACGGGCAGGCGGTCAAGCTCGCGAAGGCGGACGGCGAGTTCGTCTGGCACCGACACGAGGCGGCCGACGAGCTGTTCTTCGTCCACTCCGGGCGGCTCCGGATCGAGTTCCGCGAGGCGGCCGACGCGGTGTTGGAGGCGGGAGAGTTCACGATCGTCCCGCGCGGGACCGAACACCGTCCGGTCGCGGAGCCCGAGGCCGACGTCGTGCTGTTCGAGCCGAGCGAGACGCGCAACACGGGGAACGTCGAGAGCGACGAGACCGTGACCGAGCCGGAACGGCTCGACTGATCCTCACGGCGCGACGGCGCGCGCGACTGACCCGAACAGGGGCAGCCCCAGCCCCGCGCCGACCGCGACGTACACGACCGGCCGCATCCCCGGCACCGCGGCGGCCGCCGGGCCGAGCGAGACCGCGAACGCGACGAGGGAGGTCACGCCGGCGCCGAGCGCGTACGCGACGCCGCGACGGACCGTCGGCGCCGCGAGCGAGGCGAGGGCACCGGCCGCGATCAGCCCGAGCCAGTGGGCCGACGCGAGCGCGACGCCGACCGCCGTCGCGGCGACGAGCGCGACGGCGTGCGGTCGCGGCTCCGTCCTGACGCGGTCCAGGAGCGAGGGCGAGCCGCTCATCGCGACTCCTCCGTCGGCTCGAACCGCACCGTCGGCCCGCCGCCGGCGCCGAGCGGCATCGGGCGCTGGTCGTTGTCGAGCCACCGCCGGAGCTGGTCGTCGTAGTGCTCCGAGAAGTAGTCGCCCGAGTTCCCGCCCGGCAGGACCGCCGTCGCGTCGGTCCCCGGGCGCACCACCATGCGCCAGCTCGACCCGACGGCGGACTCGACGCGGTAGTTCTTCACGGTCGCGGACGAGCCGTCGGCGGGCAGTTCCTCGTAGTTCAGGAACGGCGCTTCACCGCCCAGCGGGTGGTCCATCGCCCGGGTGGTGTTGTAGTCCCCGTACGCCTCCCAGCCCGCCTCGTCGGTTTCGTCGAGCGCGTCGCGGAGGGCCTCGACCGCGAGGTCCGCACGCGAACGCCCGTCGAACAGCGGGTCGTCGCCGGGGAGGCGCGCGAGCGTCCAGTCGCTCGGGTAGTACGCCTCCCCGAGGTCGGCGTCGGAGAAGGCCGGGTCGAAGACGCGCTCGCGGAACTTCGGCAGGTAGCGGGCGAAGAGCAGCGCGGCGCGGGAGTCGCGCCGCATCCGGTACTCCCACTCGTCGAGCGCGTTCGCGGCGTCGACGAGCGCCGGATCCGGGTCGGCCCCGGCGCGGACGGCGGCGACCAACTCGGGGACGAACTCCGGCGCGCGGCCGTCGCGAACGTCGCTCTGGAGCGCGCGGTGGAAGTCGGGGTCCGTGGCGCCGGCCCCGCTCCCGGGGTCGTCGGCGTCGTCGAGCCGGTCGGCGATCCGCGCGCCGCGGTACGGGGCCGCGTAGTGCACGCCGACGTAGTGGACCGGGTCGTCGATCGGGCGCTGATTCGCCGTCGAGAGGGTGTCGGGGTCGATCGCGTGCGGCTTCTCCGCGAAGGGGACGAAGCCGTCCCACGAGGACTCGCCGAACGGCTCGAACCCCTCCCACTCCCCCTCGCCCGCGGAGCCGTCGAAGATCCGATCCCCGGCGACGACCTCGCCGTCGATACGGCGGATCGGGAGCCGGCCGGTCGCGAAGTAGAGCGTCCGCCCGTCCGCGTCCGCGTACACGAGGTTCTGGGTCGGCAGATCGAAGTCGCGGGTCGCCTCCAGCAGGTCGTCGATCCCCTCGCTTCGCCCGTACGCCTCGATGGCGGCCGTGGTGCGCGTCGCGGTGTGGCCGGTCCACGCGACGCCGACCGTGCGCCCCTCGCGCTCGATCAGCGGTCCGTGGACGGTGCGGCGCACGCGGAGCTCGCGGTCCTCGCCGCCCGCGACCGGGATCGCCTCGCGCTCGTCGGTCTCGAACGGGCGCCACTCGCCGTCGTACCGGTAGCGGTCGCCCGCGTCGTCGATCTCGTACCGGTAGCAGTCGAGGACGTCGGCGCCGAGGTTGGTGAACGACCAGGCCCCGCGGTCGTTCGCGCCAGCGATGACGAACGGGACGCCGGAGAACGTCGCGCCCCGGACCGACCGCTCGGGGGTGTCGACCGACTGCTCGTACCACAGCGGCGGCGCCTGTAAGGAGAGGTGCGGGTCGTACGCGACGATCGGCGTTCCGCTCGCGGTGTGCTCGCCCGAGACGACCCAGCTGTTCGAGCCGACGCCCGTCGGGGACTCGAAGCCGGAGAGCCAGTCGGTCAGCACCGGGCCGACCGGATCGGTCGATCCGAGCGAATCGACGGGCGAGCGGACCGAAGCGCGGTCGGCCCCGCGGAGTGCGGACGCCCCCGCTTCGGACAGCCGCGTCTCGGTCCCGTCGAGGATCGTCTCGTCGTGGTCGTACCGCCTCGGAAACAGCGTCGCCGCGCGCTCCGCACCGAGGCGGTCGGCGACGAGCGCGCGCCGGAGTTCGCCGAAGTTCCCGGTGAGCGTCCACGAGATCTGTTTCTCCATCAGCATCGAGTCGACGGGGGTCCACGGCGCGGGCTCGTAGCCGATCAGCTCGAACTCAAGCGGGAGCGGCAGGTCCCTCATCGCCGCGTTGACTCCGTCCGCGAACGCCTCGACGAGGGGGCCGGCGCGGGTCTCGGCCACGACCTCCCACGTGGCCTCGGCGGCGTCGGCGAACCCCATCGCGACGTTGAACTCGTCGCTGTCGAGGGTCGCCTCCCCGACGACCTCGGAGAGCCGGCCGCGCATGGCGCGGCGCTGGAGGTCCATCGCGAACAGCCGGTCGAACGCCTGGCAGTAGCCGACCGCGAAGTACGCGGCTGGCTCCTCGTCCGCCTCGATCCGCGGGACGCCGAACTCGTCGCGGGCGACGCTCGCCGCCCCGTGGGGGCTCTCGACGGTCTCCGGGAGCGACCGGTCGGCCGCGTCCCACGCCTCGCCGGACAGCGGGGCGAACGAGTCGAGGAGGTCGGCCGCGTCGCTCGCCGCCAGCCCGGCCGTGCCGGCCGCGAGGGCGCTCGCGAGGACCGCGCGGCGCGTGGTATCGCGCGTCACCTCCCGACCGAGGCCGCGATCCCTCATTATAATTTGGATCGGATCGGGCGCGGGAAACGTACATCCGTCGGCCGGCCGTACGGCCGATCGATGGAGGTCGCGCTGATCACGGTCGGGGACGAACTGCTCTCGGGCGACACGGTGAACACGAACGCGAACTGGCTCGCCGCGGAGCTGAGCGACCGGGGCGTCGCCGTGAAGCGGATCCTCTCGATCCCGGACGAGAGGGCCGAGATCGCGGCGCGCGTCCGGGAGTACGCCGACGACTTCGACGCGGTGATCGTCACCGGCGGCATCGGGAGCACCCCGGACGACGTGACGGTGGAGGCGGTCGCGGACGCGTTCGACCGCGAGATGGTCGTCACCGACCTCACGCGCGAGTCGGTCGAACGGCGGCTGGCCGCGATCCGCGAGCGGGTGCCCGACCGCGAGTTCGACGTCGACGTCGCGGCCGAGGCGGCGGTCCCGGCTGGGAGCCGACCGCTCGTGACCGAGGCGGGACTCGCGCCGGGCTGCGTCGTCGAGAACGTCTACGTCATGCCGGGAATTCCGGACGAGCTGAAGGCGACGTTCGAGACGGTCGGGGACGAGTTCGCGGGCGACCGTCGCTCGCGGTTCCTGTACACCGTCGAGCCGGAGTCGAACATCATCGCCGCCTTAGCGGAGGCGGCCGAGCGGTTCGACGTCGCCGTCGGCTGTTACCCCGACCGCGAGGCCGCCCACAACCGGTTGAAGGTGACCGCGACCGACGACGACGCGCTCGACGCGGCCGCGGCGTGGCTGCTGGAGAACGCCAACGCGAGCGAGACGCCGGTGTCGCGCGACTGGTGAGGACGGGTCGCGTCGGACCCGTCCGGGGACCGTCTGCCCGCGTTCGTGGTCGGTCCGGCGGTCCGAACACACGGCCCCGGTCGGGTTTCGTACGAGTGCGATTCATCCGGACACACGACGGTACGCGCCGCAACCGTGGTCCTCGCCGGCGACGAGTCGCACGCCGACTACGGTCGCCTCGCGAACGCCTCGGAGGCGGCCACGGAGTTCGCGGAGAACGACGACGACGAGATCATCACGTTCTGACAGACGCCTCGGACCGCCGGCGACCGGTGCGCCCCGGCGTACAGACGCGTCGCCCCGGTACTCCCCCGACTGCGACCCCGACTCCGACCGCGTCACCGAGTCCGACTCCGACCGCGTCACGGCGTCGTTCCAGACGCCCCGTCATCTGCGCCCGCGTCGCTAGATGAACTCCGAGGGGTTCGGCCCGTTCGTGACGTGGACCTCGAACGGCTGCGTGCCGACGTCGTCCCGCTCGACGAGATGCCAGTACGTCTCGGCCAGCTCGTCGGGGTCGAGGAACGTCTCCGCCTCTCGGTCGGGCTGGCGCTCGCGGGCGTCGGGCGAGTCGATCTGTCCGTCGATCACGACGTGCGCGACGTGAACGCCCTCGCCGCCGAACTCCTGGGCGATGTCCATCGCCATCCCGCGGGCGGCGAACTTCGCGGCCGTGAACCCGATCGCGCCGCCGCGGCTCCGCACCGCCGAGGTCGCGCCCGTGAAGATCACCGTCCCGCCGCCTGTTTCGAGCATGTCGTCGACGGCCTCTTGCGAGCAGACGAACGCGCCCCGGCCGTTGACCGCCCACGCCTCCTCGAACGCCTCGACGCTCGTGTCCATCAGGCCGGTCCACGACGCGGCGCTCGCGTGGTTGACGAGGACGTCCACCGGCCCGAACGCCTCGCGGACGGTCTCGAACCCGTCCCGGACCGCGTCGACGTCGGTGAGGTCGGTCGTGACCGCGAGCCCCTCCCCCGGGTCGGGGAGGTCGGCCGCGAGCGCCTCGACGTACTCCGTCGAGCGGGCGAACAGGGCCACCCGACACCCCTCCGCCGCGAGCTTCCGCGCGAGCGATTCCCCGAGCCCCGGACCGACGCCGGCGATCACTGCCGTGCGAGTCATGTCTCCGCTAACGGGGGCCCGGTTGAAAACGATGTGTTCGCGGCGATTCGGCTGCGTCCGTAGCAGCGCCGCTCTCAGGGCTCCGGTCCGTCGACGCCCCCGTCCGTCGAGGACGAGGGCGTCCGCTCGAGCGGGTGGCCTCGTGAGGTGACGCCGTCGAGCCGGACGATCCGCCAGCCGTCGCCGCGACATCGGACCGGCTCCAGCACGGCCGTGACGGTGTCTCCGCGACCGAGTTCCCGGAGCCGCTCGCAGACCCCCTCACTCGCGTCGATAGCCTGGTAGGCCCGCCCGTCGACGCCGTACAGCGTCACCCCACCGTCGCGGTTCGGTTCCGCCGCGACCGTACATCGCCGTCGGACCACGTCGCTCGCTTCCATGGGTCTGAGGGCCGTCCCGATCCGTCATAAAACGAACTATGAGGCCATCGTACGCCGATAGATGGCTATTGAGCACTACCGACGCGACCCGGACGAACCCCGACCGAGTTCACTCGGCCGGCTTCGCCCGGAGCTCCGGGAAGTACCGGCCGTGGAAGTCGAACGGGACCGCGTGCGGTAACGTCGCCCGAGCGCGCAGAGAGAGAGTCTCGCCGTCGAGGACGAGCAGGCGCGACCGGTCGGCGTCGACGTCGAGCGCGACGGTCACGACGACGCCGTCGTCCTCGGCCTCGCCGTCGGGCGCCGGGACGAACAGGGGCTCGCCGAAGTAGTCGCCGCCGTCGTCGAAGGTCCGGACCGCGTCCGTCTCGGCGTCGACCTTCACGACGCGTCGCGCCCACTCCGTGACCGGGGTGTCCATCCCCATCGCGTAGACGTAGCGGTGAGAGCGGCACCAGCGCGCGGGCGACGCGGTCGGCAGCGCGCTGCCGCCGTCGAACAGGCGTTCCCGGGACACCGCCGCGTCGCCGCCGCCGTATCGGTTCGCACCGATCGCCGATCCGAGGTCGACGGTGAACCGTTCGATCCGACCCGCCATGGTCCCCATCTCGCCGGCGCGGACGTTCTCTAAGTACAGCGAGTCGATCGCGGTCGCGTCCGGGATCGTTTCGAGATCGAAGACCACCTCGGTCCCGCCGTCCCGCTCGAAGGCGTTGACGTGGTGAAACCCGAAGAACGGGTCGGTCGTCGGGTCGGCGACCACGTCGCCCGTCGTCCGGTCCAGCACGACGATCCGCGTGCCGCGATCGGGCTCCCACTCGAACTGTTCGATGAACGGGGGTTGCCGGCCCGGCTTCAGGAACCGACGCGGGTCGAGTCGGAGGGGGAACTCCGTTAGGACGACGTACCTGGGCGTGAGCGCGAAGCTGTGCATGTACGCCGGCTCGTCGGTGTCGACGCTGCCGACGTGGCGACGCTCCCCGTCTCGGGTCCACGCCGTGACGTGGTACCGGCTCGTCCGTCCGAACTCGGTGTCGACCGTGACGAGCGCCCCCGTCGCCGGGTCGCGCTTGAAGTGAGCGCAGGAGAGCTGGCCGCTCGGCGCGTCGCCTTCCCGGTCGACGTGGCCGGCCGTCGCGAGCGTGTTCGGGTCGACCCCGACGCCCCGCGGCGACTCGGTCAGCGCCACGTACTCGTCGCCGATCCGCTCGGTGACGATGTTCGCGTTGTCGTACGGCTCCGCGAGGAACGTCGCCAGCCGCGAGCGCAGGGTCGTCTCGCCGGTGGCGAACCCGCCCTCGAACTCGCCGCTCGTCGCCGCGTCATACGCGTCGCTCCGGAGGAAGCGGTTGCGGTAGTGGACCGCGTCGCCGTCGCCACCCGAAACCGAGTCTGCGCGGTCCCCCGGATCGAAGGTGAAGCGGTACAGCATCGCCAGGCCGTCGAACCAGTGGTCCACGTCGCTCCCGTCCGGGAACGAGAACGCGCCGGGACCGTTCCGGATCAGACTGCCCCGGAGCCACGCGGGCAGATCGCCCCGGACCGGAATCGACGCGGTCGTCTCCTCGTGAAGCGAGTGGAACCCGGCGTGCGAGACCATACAGGCTACGGGGGCGCGGCGGGCTAAGGTCTGACGGCGATCGCTGCCTCTCCTACATCGCCGCTGCGTTCCGTCGAGAGGATCCGGATGAGAATCCTTGACCTCTCAGTAGCTCCTTCACGAACGTCAGGAAAGCGGATGGGTTGGGGCGGATTCGAACCGCCGGCCTGCTCCGTGTGAAGGAGCCGTCATAACCTAGCTAGACCACCAACCCGTCCATGTCGAGGTATCCGACCTCCGGACTTAAGAGTTACCTTACGCCGAAGCTTCATTCTGGGGGCGCCCGAATCGCCCGCCGTGACCCATGAACTCCGCTTCCTCGAGCGGCTCCGCCAGCACGTCGCGAGCCTCCTCCACGCGCCGCTGTCGCTCGTCGGCCTCTACGCCGAGCGGAAGACGCCCCGCGAGCAGTACGCGTTCACGGTCCGCGAGCCGTACCCGGTCGTCGAGGCGCGGCTCCACCGGCTCGGGTTCGTCCGCAACCTCGTCTCCTCGCTCAAGTATCGGGCGTACGCGACGCCTCCGGAGACCACCGTCGCGAGTTGGGTGCGGTATCCGGAGGGCGCGCTCGCGAGCGACCACCAGCTTCACCTCGCCTTGTACGCCGGTTCGGACCGTTCGACGACGGACGTGTACGCCCACTGGGAGCCGTCGTGGATCCGCCACCCGATCCGGCACTACCGCGCGACCGACGTCGACGCGCAGAAAGGCATCGAACGGGCGCGGTCGCTGTTCGAGGACGCGGGCATCGAGTACGCGGTGCTACCCGCCGAGCAGCGAATCGGCGGCGACGCGGCCGCGACCACGGGGCCGCCGCTGAAATAGGTCGTCGTCTTCGGGCCGTTCGACGGGTTCGGTCGGCGTCACTCCGCGGCGGCGTCTTTGCCGCGGTACTCGGCCACGCGCTTCCGGGCGGACGCGACCGCTTCGCGGGCCTCACCCTCGGCGCGGTCCTCGAGTTCCTTTAAATCAGCCTGGAGCCTGTCCAGCCGTGAGGGTTCGGGCTCCTCCTCCTCGTCGCGACCGACGATCTCCTTCACACGCGCCTCAACGGGCTCTAACTCCTCTACCACGCCGGCTTTCGCGTGTTCCGCCGCTCGACCGAGGTAGTACCGTGCGTCTTCGAAGTGCTTGCTCATATCTGTCCTTTGGTTGAGGGCAGATATAATCTTTGTGGCCGCGTCGCGAGGACAGTATTCGGCGCACCGGGTCGATCGGAGTCCGAAGGGTCCGCCGAAACGTCGGACCCGCGGGCCGAATCGGCTTCACTCCCGCGCGCCCGGGGGCAGCGGGTCGGCGTGGTCCGCGATCGCCTCGGCGACGCGGTGCGGGTGTTCGTGGACGACCCAGTGGGTCGCCTCGTCGATCGCGAGCAGTCGGCCGTCGGCGCAGCGCTCGACGCTCTCGTGGGCCAGCCGGCGCGCGAGGAACCGGTCCTGCGCGCCCCAGATAACGAGCGTCGGGACGGAGACCGCCGTCTTCGCGGGCTCGGGGCGGTCGCGGACGATCGCGCGGTACCAGTTCACCATCGCCTCGAACGCGCCGTCGCGGTCCCACGCCCGGCGGTACCGCCGAAGGTCCTCGTCCGCGAAGGTGCCGGGCGCGCTCGTGTCGCGTAACGCGTTCGTCGCCAGCCGCCAGTTCCCGGCGCTCGCGACCGCCTCAGGCAGCTTGGGAAGCTGGAACGCGAGCACGTACCAGCTCTTGAGCCGCTGGTCCCACGAGGTCCGGAGCGCGCGCTCGAAGACGCTCGGATGCGGCACGTTGACCGCGACCAGCTCCGAGACGCGGGCCTCGTGGTGGAGCGCGAGCCACCACGCCACCGCGGCGCCCCAGTCGTGGCCGGCGACGGCGGCCGTCTCCCGGTCGTAGGCGTCGATCAGGCCGACGACGTCGCGCGCGAGCTCGTCGATCCGGTAGTCGCGCACCGCCGGCGGCTTCGCGGAGCAGTTGTAGCCGCGCTGGTCCGGGACGACGACGCGGTAGCCGGCGTTCGCGAGCGGCGCGATCGCCTCGTGCCAGCCGTACCAGAACTCCGGAAAGCCGTGAAGCAAGATCAGGAGCTTCCCGTCCTCCGGGCCGGCCTCGACGACGTGGAGCGGCACGCCGTTCGTCTCGACCGCGCGGGACCGGCCCGGAACCGAGTCCGGTATCTCGTCGTCGGGGACCGGTTCCGGTAGCGCAGCCTCGTCGACCGGCCGGCCAGCGGGGGCGTCGTCCATACCGATCCCGTGTGTCGGTACCGGCAAATAGGTACGCTCGCCCGGGGTGCGGGGGATCGAAATCCTCAAGCGGCTGGCAGCCGCGATTCCGAGTATATAACGAACTCCGGCGTTCGACCGCGGTGAGCGCGTTCTCCGGGGATTCGCACGTGCCCTATGACAGCCGATTCGTCGACTCCCTCAGCCGCGGACGCGGACGCGTCGAGCGACGACGCGACCGTCTCGAACGTCGTCCTCGTCACGGTGGACTCACTGCGTGCGGACGCCGTCTCTCCGTACGATACAGCGCGTCAGTCGCCCGTTATCGACGGCCTCGCGAATTCCGGGACCGTGTTCGACCGCGCGTTCGCGACCGGCAACTGGACCCCGTTCTCGTTCCCCTCGATACTCGCCTCGGAGCCCGTGTTCGCCCGGTCGGGCGATATCGGCGTCGACGAGTCGGTGACCCTCGCGGAGGTGCTCTCCGACGCGGGAATCGCGACCGGGGGGTTCAACGCCGCGAACGGCTTCCTCACCGATCACTGGGGATACCCCGACGGATTCGACGAGTTCGAGCCGTTCGTTACGAGCGTCGGTTCCAGCGTTTACAGCCGGTACCTCGCCGCGCACCCGACGGTCGAAGCGTGGATCCAGCTCGCGACCTCGCCGGTCCGCCGGCTCGCGTCGAAGCTCCGCGGCGACGACGACGACCGCCCGTTCCTCGACGCCTCGCGCATGTTCGACGTCGAGGACGCCGCGATCGGGTTCGTCGACGACACCGACGAGCCGTTCTTCCTCTGGGTCCACTACATGGACACGCACACCCCGTACGTCCCCGCGCCGCGGTACATCCGCGAGGTCTCCGACGGCATCGTCGGCACCCATCGGATGCTTCACGCGCACACCCGAACGAGCCTCGGCCTCGAAGTTGGCGAGCGGACCCTTCGCGAACTCCGGACGCTGTACCAGGCGACGGTGCGACAGGTCGACGCCAGTATCGGCCGGCTGCTCGACGCGTTGACCGACGCGGGCGTGGCCGACGACACCGCGGTGCTGCTCGCGGGCGACCACGGCGAGGAGTTCCAGGACCACGGCCACCTCGCACACTACCCGAAGCTGTACGACGAGCTGATCCACGTCCCGCTCGTGGCGGAGGTCCCCGGGCTCGACGGCGGGCGCGTCGACGGCCACGTCGGGCTCGACGCCATCCCGCCCACGGTCGCCGACCTGCTCGGCGTCGACTCCGCGCCGGAGTGGCACGGCGAGTCGCTCCTGCCGGCGCTCGGCGGCGACGACGCTCCGTCCGAATCGGGCGATCCGAACGGCGACGCGCTCCCCGACGACCCCGTCGTCTCGGTCACCGTCCGCGGCGAGGACGTGACCCAGCAGCCGATCCCTCGATCGCTGTCCGACGGCGACCTGTTCGTCAGCGCGCGCGACGACGACTGGACGTACATCGAGAACGTCGACGCCGGCGAGCGCGAGCTGTACCATCGCCCTTCCGACCCGACCCAACAGGAGAACCTCGCGGTCGACCCCGACGCGGAGGCGCGAGCGGTTATCGACCGGTTGGCGCCGGTCGTCGACGACCACGCGAAACTGCTGCGCGAGCGCGGCGCGGCGGCCGCCGAGCGCGGCGCGGCGACCGACGACGAGGTCGACGAGGACCTCGAAGCCCGCCTCGAAGCGCTCGGGTACAAGTGATGATTCGAGCGGTCCTCCGCGACCTCGCGAGCGGGCCCATCGCGGGCCAGATGCGCCGCTTCGTCGTCGGCGCGCTCACGGCCGGGCTCCAGATGGCGCTGCTGTGGCTGTTCGTCGACGTCGCGGAACTGAACCTCTACGTCGGCGCGACGGTCGCCATCGAGATCACGATCGTCTGCTCGTACGTCCTCAACAACGCGTGGACGTTTCGCGCGACCCGGAACACCGGCGTCGCCGACTACCTCTCGGGACTGCTGAAGACGAACCTCGTCCGCGGCACCGCGATCCCGATCCAGCTCGGCGTGCTCGCCGCGCTGGTCAGGTGGGTCGGCGTCATGTACCTCGTCGCGAACGCGGTCGCGATCCTCGTCAGCGGGGTCTACCGCTTCGTCCTCGACTCACAGTGGACGTGGGGGTGAGGCGGACGCCGACTCTGAGCGCGGTCCGCGGGCACTCAGAAGCGCGGTCCGCGGGCACTCAGAAGCACGGTCCGCGGGCGCTCAGAAGGGGAGCCGCGGCTCGAAGCGCTCGACCAAGTCACGCACCGCGTTCTGTTTGTAGTAGCCGACGGCGGACGCGACGACGACGACCGCGACGAGCGCAACCGCCGAGAGGAACCGGCCGCTCGCGAGTTCCCCGCCCGCGTACACCGTTATCACGTAGGCGGGGAGCCGACCGACGGCGATGACGGTCATGAACGTCGGAAGCGACCACTTGGTGAGCCCGCTCAGAAAGCAGATGGCGTCGTCGGGGAGCCCGGGAATGATGACGAACGCGAACAGCCCCGGGACGCCGACCGTGTCGACGAAGTCGTCGAAGCGGGCGACCACGTCCTCGTGGAGGACGCCCTCGACGAAGGAGCGACCGTACCGTTTCGAGAGCGAGAAGGCGACCGCGCTGCCGATCAGCACGCCGGTGAGGCTGTAGACGGTTCCCCAAAACGACCCGAAGAGGAACCCCGCGACGAAGGCGAGGACCTGTCCCGGTATCGGCGCGACGATGACTTGGAGGGCCTGGATGCCGATGAAGACGACGGGGGCGAAGAACCCGAACTGGTCGAGCCACGTGCGGAGAGCCTCAGCGTCGGTGATGAACCCGGCGTACCGGTTCACGAGGACGTAGAGCCCGACCGCGAGGAGCGCGACGCCGACCGCGGCCGCGATCCCCCGCCGGCGGTCCGCCCGCGAGGAGAAGAGTTGCATTCAGGTGATAGCGGGTGACAGAGGGCCTTGAACCTTGCCAACGGGACGACCACCTGCGACGGCTCGGACCGTGTCCGGGACGGCCGTCGCAACGTCCGGCCCTTTATGTTCTCGTTCGCCGTCGTGGGTACTGTCCCATTCATGTCCAGCCGGCTCCGACATCCGCTCGTCTCCGTCGCTCTGACGTTCGCCGTCACGCTCCCGTGGATCGGGACGTTCTTCTCGTACGGCGGGTACGGCACCGTCCATCCGGGAGAGAACATCACGCCGCTGGCCGCCGTCCTCGTCTCCGGGCTATCGATCCTCGGCGCCGCGTTCCTGCTCGCGTGGGCCGCCGAGACCGCCGAGAAGGACGTTCCGCAGGCGTTCGCGATCGCGGTCCTCGCCGTGCTCGCCGTCGCCCCCGAGTACGCCGTCGACGCGCTGTACGCGTGGCAGGCCGGCGCCGGCTCGGCCGCGGCCGGCAACCTCGCGGTCGCGAACATGACCGGCGCGAACCGGATCCTCATCGGGCTCGGCTGGTCCGGTATCGCGCTGTTCACCATCTACCGCGCCGCGACGACGAACGACGCCGCGGTCGAACGACGGTCGGGGACCCTCACGGACGCGGTGACCCTCGACCGGGACCTCGCGACCGAGATCACGTTCCTCCTCGTCGCGACCACGTACGCCTTCTTCATCCCGCTGAGCGGCGGGATCGGCCCGATTGACACCGCTTTCCTCGTCGGACTGTTCGTCCTGTACATCTCCATCATCATCCGCGGCGACGTCGAACCGCCGGCCGCTCACGTCGGCGTGCCCGCCTACTTTCAGGAGTACCCGAAGGCGCGCCGGATCGGCGTCGTCCTGTTCGGGTTCGCCTTCTCGGGCGCGATCATCTTCACCGCGGTCCACCCGTTCGCCGAGGGGCTCGAGCAGCTGGGGCTCCAGTACGGGATCCCGGAGTTCTTCATGATCCAGTGGCTCGCGCCGCTCGCCTCCGAGAGCCCCGAGCTGATCGTCGTCGCGTACCTCGTGAACAAGGCGCGCTCGACCGCCGGCTTCAACGCGCTCATCTCCTCGAAGCTCAACCAGTGGACCCTACTCATCGGAACGCTCGCGGTCGTGTACTCCATCTCGGCCGGCTCGATCGGGACCCTCTCGTTCGACGCCAAGCAGGCCGCGGAGATCTGGATCACGGCGGCCCAGAGCTTCTTCGCCATCGCCATCATCGTCAACTTCGAGATCAGCGCCCGGGAGGCGGTCGCGCTGCTCGTCTTATTCGCCACGCAGGTGATGGCCGAGTTCTACATCATTCGGACCTACGCCGAGCCCGCCGCGACCGAACTGAGCATGACGGTGCTGTACGCCTTCACCGCCGTCTACGCGGTCCTCGGGATCGCGCTGTTCGTCAAGCGGCGGCGGAGCGCGAACGAACTCGTCAGACGCACGGTGCGGACGGCACAGACCGCGTTCGGCCGCCGGGAATCCCTCCCCGAACGCGAGGACTGAGCGAGCCTCCGGTCGCTTTTCGATCCGTCGATGTCGGCGCGGTCACGCCAGCGGCGCCGCGCTCCAGTACGCCATCCGCATCGGAATTCCCTCGGCGTCTCGGTACTCCGCGCCGGCCGGCAGGAACCGGAGCTCGTCGACCGGGTAGCGCGCGACGACCGCCAGCCCGAGCGCGTCGACGGCGTCGTCGACGGTGGGGTCCGCGGCGTCGGCCTCGCGCCCGCCACCGATCGCCTCGGGGTCGCCGGCCAGATCCCGGCAGATCCGCCCGAGCGCGGCGCCCGGGTCGTCGAGGTGCCCGTCGAGCGCGTCCAACCGCTCCCCGACGCCCGGCGCCGTCGTCTTCGAGCGCTCGAGGCGGCTGCCGTCGAGTCCGCGGAAACACACCTCCGGGTGCGCCTCCATCACCTTCTCGCGCGCCGCCTCGTCTTCCCGGAGGAACGCGTCGACCTCGCCGACCGCCGGCGCGATGTGGTACGACTGGCGGCTGAGGCCCTTGTCGAGGTCGACCCGGTTTCGCTCGCTCACCGTCTCGTAGTCCGCGCCGGTCCTCGCGGCCTCGCACGCGCCCCGCGACGGAACGGGGAACACGCTGCTCGGGCGCTCTGCCGCCGACCGCGCGGCCGAGTCGACGGCCTCGCGAGCCGCCAAGGTTTCCGCGTCGTCGGGGAGTCCGATCGGCACGTCGACCAGCATTCGATCGACGCCGTCGTCGCCGTTCCACAGCGCTTCGAGGTCGCGTTCGAGGCGGCACTCCGGCTCGCCGTCCTCGTCGATCGCGACTGCGAGCCACGCCCCGCCCGCCCAGTCGACGCCCGCGACGGTCTCGGTTGGCATGTCGTCACCGTCGGCGGTGTCGGTAATAAACCGTGTCAGATCGAGTGACAGCGAGCCCGGACCGACCCCGGGCGGTCGTCGAAGCTCACCCACGCTTATATTGCTCGCTCTGAACGGGGCACACATGCGCGAGGACGCACCGCTCTCGGAGTGGGCGGAGACGGCCGCGAGCGATCAGGACGCGGTCGTCGAACACGTTCCGGAGGTCGTGGCACTTCTCGACGACGACGACGCAACGGTTCGAAACGACGCGGTGACGGTCCTGAGCCGGGTGGCAAAGACGCGATCGGACGCGGTTCTGGACGCCCTTCCGGCACTGATCGAACGGCTCGAGGCCGACGATCAGAGCGTGATCAGACACAACAGCGCGCTCGCGCTCAGCCGGCTCGTGGAAAACCGCCCGGAGGCGTGTCGAGACGCGATCGAACCCCTCGTCAGGGGGCTCACGGACGGCGACGGCGACGTCCGTGAGAAATGCGGGAGAGCGCTCGACAACTTCGGTCCCGACGCCGCGGGCGACATCGAGGATGCGAGCGTGAGAGCTGTCGAAGACGCCGCCGACCGGACAGGCGCTGAGACGTCGACCGAGCGAAACGAGGCGACACTGGCGCTCACACGCCTCGCGCTGAGATATCCCGAGGAAGTCGCCACGCACACCGAATCGCTCCGCGACCGGCTGGACGACGAGGACAACGTGGTCAGGTACCACGCTACGCTGTGTCTGAATCGGATCGCCAAACGGCAACCGCACTTGGTAGTCGAGGCCGTCGAGCCGCTGGCCGACCGCCTCGACGATCCGGATGCGGACGTGCGAGCGCTCGCGAGCGAAGCGCTGGCGTCCGTATCCGAAGACGCTCCCGGGGCCGTGACCGAAACGAGCGGTGCGCTCGCCGATGCGCTCACCGACAGTAACGACGAGGTCCGTGCCCACGCGGTCGGCGCGTGTCGCGCGCTCGTGGCCGAGTACCCCGACGTGGTGCTGCCGGCGCAGTTCGAACTCGTCGACCTGCTCGCGGACGCTCGCGGGGAGACGCGGGTGGACGCAAAGAAGGTGCTCCACGGCTTGGCCGACGCGTACCCCGACGAGATCGCCGACGTGCTCGCGAGTACCCGCGACGAGGACCTCGACACGAGCAGCGTCGACGCCGTTCACGGAGAGATAGAGGCGGTCGCCGAGGACGCCGACGGAGCGAGCGCGACGGACGCGGAGCCGCCGGCAGGCGACGAGGTGGCCGACGAAGCGGGCGAGAAGCTCCGGGAGCTGGCGGCGGTGATGGAGACGGCCGGGGCGGAGACGCTGGCCACGTTCGACGACGACATGCTTCGGGAGTTCCTCACGTTGACGGACTCGATCGACGCCGAGGCCGTCTCGGGCGTCGACGCCGGCGACCTCGCGGAGATGCGCGAGACCGTTCGGACCGCGCTCGACATCGACGGGGGAGACGGCCGCGAGGCTTCCGACCCGGCGACGGACGGCGAGGTCGGTGCGATCGAGACGGGCTGGGACGAGGACGCGCGCGTCGACCCCGCCGCTCGCCCGGACGACGGCTGTTCGTACGGACGCGACCTCGGAGAACACGCGCGGGAGCAGGACGACGACGTCTGGACCTGTCACCGGAGTCCGCGGGAAGGCGGCGAGTACTGTCTGTTTCACGCCCCGGTCGAAGACACCGACGACGAGGCCGTTCGGGACGCGTTCCTCGAAGCGATTCAACGGCCGGGACGGGGGCCCAAGGAGTTCGTCGGCGCTCGGTTCGGCGATCTGAACCTCTCGTTCGACATCGTAGACGGGCCCGACAACTACCCGATCGATCTCAGGTACGCCACCGTCGAGGGGTCGATCAACTGTCGGCGGGCAGAGTTCGGGCAACCGCTCTGGTTCGAGGGGGGAAGGGTCGCCGGCGGGATGAACTGTAACGTGGTGACGTTCAAGACGTGGGCGTCCTTCGAGGGGACGACCATGGAACACGCGTGGTTCGGGAAGTCGGAGTTCCGTGACGGAGTCTCCTTCGACAACGCGACCATCCGCGAAGAGGCGCTGTTCACCGGGGCGACGTTCACGGATCGCGGAGACTTCGAGGGAGCGCGGTTCGGCGCCCACGCGGAGTTCTCTCGGACCGTCTTCGATTCGGCGTCGTTCGAGCACGCACACGCCGCGGGGACACTCGACCTCGGACACGTGGTCTGTGATCGCTCCCTCAAAATGGGAGCGATCGAGGCCGAAGACGATATCAAAATCCGGGGCGGCCGGGTCAGGAATCTCAGACTGTCGGACGCCGACGTCGACGGCGACGTCTCCGCGTCGAAGCTGACCGTCGAGAAGACGATCCACGCCTCGGACGCACGGGTCGGTGGAACGCTGTCGGTTTCGAGCGCAGAGGTCCGGCAGGACGTACTCTGCCAGGACCTGACCGCGGGGGGCGTCGACTTCGACGCCGCCTCGGTCGCGAAGCGGTTCTCGTTCCAGCGGACGCGCGTCGCCGGGGACTGCGCGTTCAGTGGGGTCTCTTTCGGGGACGTGACGACGTTCCAGGGGGCCGAAATCGACGGCGATATGGACCTCTCGCTCGGGACGTTCGAGGAGCTGCTGACGCTGCGGGAAGCCGAGGTCGGCGGCTCGCTCGAGGCCAGTTCCGCGTCCGTGGGCGAACAGGCCGACTTCGTCCACCTCGACGTGGGTGGCGACTGCGACCTCTCCTCCGTCACGTTCGGCGGGACGGTCATGTTCTTCGAGGGGACGATCGAGGGCGGGTTGGACATCTCGTCGAGCCGCTTCGAGGGGCAGCTGTCACTCTCGATGACCGTCGAGGGCGAGTTCGACGGCGACGTCGCCCGCTTCGAGGACGACGTCAACGTCGTCGACACGTCGGTCGGGGGTCCGACGACGTTCAGCAACGCGACGTTCGGGCGAGACGCGCTCTTCCAGCTGTGCGAACTGCGGGACGCGTGTGCGTTCGACGACGCGGAGTTCGCCGAAGACGCGTCGTTCGCGCAGACGGTCGTCGAGGGGCCGGCCTCCTTCGAGACGATCACGGTCGGCGGCGTGGCGAACTTCGACGGCGTGAACTTCGAGTCGGGGGCCGCGTTCTTCGGGTCGACGTTCGCCGATCTCACGTGTCTGGGAACGCGGACCGGCGACGGGTCGGTCGTTGACATGCGGAACTGTGAGATCGCCGACGGGGCGATCGCGCTCCCGGACGACGGCGACGTCGCCTACGACCTCGCGAACGCGGAGCTCGGCGCGGTCGAACTTTCCGACGGCCTCGGGGAGACGAGCGACGTGGACCTCTTCGAGTACTTCCGGTTCGCGAACACCAGCTTCGACGGGTTCGACTTCGGGAACTACAAACAGGAACTCGCGGAGGCCAACTGGCAACTACACACCACCGTTGACGACGCGGAGTTCGTGAACCCCGGAAGACAGGACCTCATCGACGCGCTCGCCGTTGAAGACGAGCTGGACGAGGTCGACGACAAGCTGGACGGGGAGCTCTTCGACGAGGTCGATCACGTCGGGATGCTCCAAGAACAGACCGGACTGGACAGGGCAGTCATCAAGGAGATCGCCGACGCCGAGGATGCCTCGGAGATGCCGAGCAGCGAGGCGCTGTACGAGATGACCGGTGACGAGGAGTTCCGTGAGACGACGACGGCCGCCGACCTCGAAAACACCTACCTGAAGGCCAAAAACGGCGCGGATCAGGTCGGCGACCGACACGTGGCCGCGCAGTTCTTCGTTCAGGAAATGAAGTACAGGCGGGCGAAAAACTACCGGTTCGTTCGAGACCCGGATCAGGACCCCGATGTGCGACTCGTCTCGGCGGGCAAGTGGTTCGGAAACTACCTGCTGCACCAGTCCTGCGGCTACGGCGAACGACTGTGGCGAGTCATCTACGCCTCCGTGGTCGTGGTCGTCGGATGGAGCTTCATGTACGCGACGCTCACGGAGGGGACGTCCGGAGACGCGGCGGGGCTGACCACCGAGGGACTCGACGGCCTCTCGCAGCTCGCGACGCCCGAGGGCGCGGACATCATGGTGAAGAACCTCTACTTCAGCATCGTCACGTTCACCACTCTCGGGTACGGCGACATCCAGCCCGTCGGGACGCTGTCTCGGTTCCTCGCGGGCTTAGAGTCGTTCCTCGGCGCCCTTCTGGTCGCGCTCGTGGTGTTCGTCCTCGGTCGCCGCGTGTCGTGGTGACGCTCGGTGACCGATCGCGAACGGGGCGTCGATCGATAGCGCTCCGTCTCGGCTTCAAAACGATCCACTGAGACGCCTCGGGGCGGCCCGTTGAGACACCCACGTGGCCGCGGATACCTGTCAGTAGAGGCTGGAAAAAGTATATGCGGGAAGTGGGCCGGCACGAATTTGAATCGTGGTTACGGCCACCCGAAGGCCGAAGGATACCAAGCTACCCCACCGGCCCGCACTCGATTGAAGGCCGCTCGTTCTTTTAATCCTTCCGAAAGGGGGGCGATCGGAGAGGTACAGTCAGCATGCGGATCAATGATGTCCGGGAGGATTGACGGCAGCCACGGGCACCGCCGAAGATCCCTCGTTCATTCATAAGTGTCAGAAAAGCAGATAGACGGTGGACACCACCAAAGCCCCAGCCGCTCGCTTATAAATAGTTGATTTCGGATCCTCGGTGGACACCACCAAAGCCCCAGCCGCGAGGCCGACGTACGCTCGCTGCGTTCCTCAGTCGGTCGCTAACGCTCCCTCCTTGCGGTACTTGTGTCGCCTACGTCGGCCTCGCGGCTGCCCCTTTGAGTCCCACCCGACCGCGATCGCACCGCAGCCTCACGCCTCCCCAGCCTCGCGGCTCACGCTTCGCGGCTTCGCCGCTCGCGTTCGCCGCGT
>NZ_SGTU01000395.1:0-436 GCF_005435195.1 Halorubrum sp. SP3
GTCCGCGGCGGCGGCGAGCAAGAGGAGGGCGCCCGGGACGGCGAGGAGTCGGCGGTCCATCGCGCCGGACGGATTCGGGCGAGCGCGGCATATGCTTTATGCGGTGCGCCCGGCGACGTGGCTGGACCGTCGACCGCCGTGCGGCGACGTTACGGACTCGCCAGACGCTCCGGGTTCGGCCGCTCAGACGCTCTCCGTCGCCGGGTCCTCGCCCCAGTTCCGGCGTCGCAGGTCGGCGAACATCACCACCCCGATCGACAGGAGGCCGGCGCCGACGAACAGCGCCTCTTCGCCTGCCCAGAAGAACGGGACTGCGGGCGCGTACGACGCGGCGATTCCGAGGCACCCCAGCATGAGCATCCCCGCGGTGAACGCCTGAAGCACGGTCTTCGTAGACATGCTACGTGTACGCGTGATAACGAGAAATAGCTGTCTG
>NZ_SGTU01000396.1:0-435 GCF_005435195.1 Halorubrum sp. SP3
GAGGCTGGAACTGATGGGCCTTGCCGGATTTGAACCGGCGATCACTCCGTTATGAGCGGAGGGCTTTGAGCCAGACTAAGCTAAAGGCCCGCGTCGATTTCGGGTACACGAGCGACGTTCTTTAGATTACCGCATTACCCCGACCGGAGGTCGTCGAGAACCGTCTCAAGCCGATACTCCGCGTGCCAGTTGACGTTCGCGCGGTTGTCGTTGGCGGCGGGTTCGTACCGGATCGCCGTCGTCGTCGATCCGGCCTCCTCGATCGCGATCAGGTAGACATCCTCTTCTCTGACGTTCAAAGCGGCGAAGTAGTCGATCTCGCCCTCGTATCCCGAGCGCTCGTACCCGTCGCTTTTTGCGCGGACGCTTCTGGTTCTGAACTCCACCGCACCGTCGCGTTTACTGTCGTACGCGGTTTTGACTTGGATCCGGTGG
>NZ_SGTU01000397.1:0-433 GCF_005435195.1 Halorubrum sp. SP3
ATATCAATGTAGTCGAACAGCAGAAGCGCGTCCGCATGCCGCTCCTCGTTCAACAAGTACCGAGTCCCGTACTCCAGCACCTCGAGTGGCGGTGTCTCATCGATATACTCGTCCTCACGGAGAGTGTGCACGAAGGAATCAATTCGTGACTCCATCTGCCCCTCACGTTGTCGCTCGATCCGAGCACGCTCCTCCGGCGTCTCCGGCATCCGCCATTTGTGCTCACGATCACTGCGATCGTATTCCTTGATGAACGCATCCTCCAGAATATCGCCGAGTGAGGTCTCCGGCAGGGACGCCAAGTTATCCGCCAGGTGTTCCTGGATCTCGGTGTAGGTCGCAGCCTCCTCTTCCTCGAGGAACTGCTCGATCTCACGCCGGGCAATCAAGTCCTCACTGTAGTAGTTCAGCGTCGGGTCGATCTCGGTCGTCG
>NZ_SGTU01000398.1:0-433 GCF_005435195.1 Halorubrum sp. SP3
CACTGAATCGATGATCGTCTCGTACTCTTGTAATTCTGCTCGGCGCTGTTCGCGTTCAGTAACGTCTTGAAACTGCGAGAAGATTGTGACGACCTCGCCGTTTTCATCAGTTACAACCCGGTTATGCCACTCACAGATGATTCGCTGACCGTCCTTCCGGACGTTCTTGTTGAAACTGTGGTTGCCGCCCTCGGCTTCGAGGAGGTCTGAGACCACTTCTTCGACCGGATCCTGATCGGACTCAGGGACGATCTTCTCCCAAGACTTTCCTTTGAGTTCGGTCTCATTGTAGCCGAGAATGTCCTCGGCGGTATCGTTTAGTCGGACGAAATCAAAATTCTCGTCCCATTCGACGACTCCCATCGGGGATTCCTCGAAAAACAGGTTAAGCCGTTTCTCTCTGTCCTCCAGTTCAGCCTGGGTCCGATACTTT
>NZ_SGTU01000399.1:0-215 GCF_005435195.1 Halorubrum sp. SP3
GTGTTCAACACAGAGGTCGGAACTCAACTTGATCAACAGTTTAAACAGTGGATCGAGCACCACCGGGAGGAGTATGCTGATACCATCTTCATGGAGGATCTCGCGGCAGAACTGGAAGACCTCGATGATGAAGAAGAGGTTGAACGCCGGATCGAATTATGGATAGACAACCGTAACACGCAGCTCTCCGAGCAGGGTGAGATCCACTCGAATGT
>NZ_SGTU01000399.1:225-432 GCF_005435195.1 Halorubrum sp. SP3
CAAGAGCTCGAAGCGTTAGGCGATGAGGTAGACCAAGTCGTGAGCGTCACTGATGACCCCGATGAGGCGGATGAGGTCGTCAGCATCGACCCCGAACAGATCGAACCTGAGGATGGTAGCAACGACAACGGTTAGCAGTCAGAGACGGACTCAGCTGAGGGAATTACGGCAGCAAAAACACCCGAGTACTCAATCACCCTCTCAACG
>NZ_SGTU01000400.1:0-430 GCF_005435195.1 Halorubrum sp. SP3
CCGCGCGAGCGGTAGGCGACCGCGCTCGCGTCGGCCGCCTCGGCGGCGTCGATCAGCTCTCGGTACGTCGCGATGGCGTCCTCCTCGGCGTCGAGCACGCCGTTGATGACGGCCAGCACGTCGGTGGAGTCCTCGGGCGGCTGTAGCGACTCCTGGCCGGCCGTGAACTCGGCGGAGCCGGGCGGCCGGGCGTCGAGCTGTTTGAGCCGCTGGCTGAGCTGTTCGGCGTGGCCGAGCTCCTCTTGAACGTCCTGTTTGAGGCTCTCCTTGATCTCCTCGGCGCGGACGCCGTCGAGGACGATCGCGTTCGTCTGGTAGTTCATCACGGTCTCGATCTCGTCGGCGTACGCCGTTCGGAGCAGGTCGACGACTCGGTCGGATGACATGCCTCACGCTACGCCCGGGGGGTCGAAAGGCGTTCCGGCGAGCG
>NZ_SGTU01000401.1:0-429 GCF_005435195.1 Halorubrum sp. SP3
CCCGACAGGTCGCGGGCTACCTCGACCACTTCGCTGAGGCCCACCCGGACCATCCGATCCTCGACGCCCCGGAGGGGTTCCTGTGAGCGACGACCTCGAACCGATCTCTCCGGTCGACGCCGTGGAGATGTTCCACAGCGCAATGGAGGACGAGCACTCCGAGTCCACCCGCCGGAGCGAGTACCACCGACTCCGCGCCTTCATCCAGTTCTGCGACGAGGACGGGATCGAGAACCTGAACAACCTCTCCGGCCGCGACCTCTACCGATACCGGACCTGGCGGAGGGAGGGCAAAGGTGACGGGCGCGAGCCGATCAAGCTCGTCACTCTCAAGAGTCAGTTGGCAACCCTTCGGCGTTTCCTCCGGTTCGCTGGCGACATCGACGCCGTCGATCCCGAGCTGTACGAACAGCTCACCCTCCCGACGAT
>NZ_SGTU01000402.1:0-429 GCF_005435195.1 Halorubrum sp. SP3
CGGAAAACAGGGGGAGACGAACCGATGGCGCGACCGATCAGCCGACGAGCCGCGCTCACCGGACTCGGCCTCGCGGCCGCCAGCGCCGGCTGTCTCGGTCGCACGGAGAACATCGCCGGACGGGACCCCCACTCGCAGCTGACCTTAGAGATCAACACCACGCCCGCGGACGCGGACCCGAACGGCATCCGCATCGTGAGACAGCTCGAAGAGCACCTGACCGCCGTCGGCGTCGACGTCCGACTCAACACCGTCGGACAGACCGACCTCTGGCGGAAGGTGCTGATAAACCAGAACTTCGACGTCTACGTCGGGCAGTTCGTGGAGACGGACCCCTTCGACCCGGACGCGCTGTACGGGCTGACCCACTCGCGGTTCGTCGCCGAGCCGGGGTGGCAGAACCCCTTCGGGCTCACGGAGATCGCGGTC
>NZ_SGTU01000403.1:0-429 GCF_005435195.1 Halorubrum sp. SP3
GTTGAGATCCTCAAACGGCGACATGGCCTCAGCTCTCGGGTGACTACAGAGCGCAGAGCCAACACGTAGTGGGAAGTCAGCGAATGGCGGTGAGTAGTCAATACAGGCAGCAATTACTCAGTTGGAATCGATTGCTGACTCGAGATCGAAGGATCTAACATTACTTTCAGATATCGCTTGATTTCGCGGTTCGGTGTCGTGGACTCGCAGATGGCGGAACTCCTCCTCCCCGGATCTCGTACTGACCGTGGCACGACCGCCGAGGGTAAGTTCGTTGAAGTCGGCCCGTGTGGCCGCCACATTAACCGGGCCCTCATTTCCGCCAACCGGAGCTACGTTAACGAGATACCGAACGTCCCCGAACCGGTTTTTCAGGTTCTCATGGAGACTGTCGGAGACGGTAACGATTCGGTCATCAAAAGCAGACCC
>NZ_SGTU01000404.1:0-429 GCF_005435195.1 Halorubrum sp. SP3
TGCGAAGGAGAACCACTGCGAACATAATAGCGGGCAGCTCCTGCTTGGCGAGAAAATATCGATGACATGGTTTGCTGCCGATGACTTGGAAGAAAACGCTTCAGAGCAGCGCCGACAACTCTTCCAACGGATATGGCGGATCGACAGAGGGCAAGATATTGACCCCAGCGATCCCTCGCTCGGCGACGACCTCGATGACTATGCGGATAGCTCAGTTAACACCGAGATTGTCTCGAGCTTTGCTCGATACAAGCACCGTCTAGCGGATACATGCCTCCAGCAGTTGGAGGTTCCAGAATGGGTCCGTAATCACGTCCTCTATCTGATCCACAATCGTGATCTCGTAGAGTTCAACCGATACGGGGGTATCAACGGGGCAATTGTCGGCTTCACAATAGAAGCGTTGGCAGAGTTCCGCAGTCTGGGCTT
>NZ_SGTU01000039.1:0-224 GCF_005435195.1 Halorubrum sp. SP3
ATCGAGAAGCCGATCCACCATTGAGTACCAATCGGCGCCGACATAGTACGCTTTGAAAGTCCACAGAACACTGTCTGCTTCATTAGCAACGCGTTCACGTAGGCGTTCGTGCGCCTCGTAGTCGAATTCCTCATCAGTCATAGGAATCAAAATCTCATTTAAAATCGTCACCGTAGACTTCTCGGTATTTCTCCTTCGCCTCTTGCGTCTTGCCTTCCTGTTTG
>NZ_SGTU01000039.1:265-3437 GCF_005435195.1 Halorubrum sp. SP3
CTCCTCGATCTTCTCACTGGCACGGTACGCTTTTTGAGCGGCCTGCTTCTTCTCCTTCGAACTCATCCCGTTGTCAACCCGCTCTTGATAGACCGGTTCTCGCGTTTCGTCGTTGACGTACTGGGGAAGATTCCGGAAGAAGTTACTCATATGCTCATGAGTAGAGGCACCAGCGGGAGCGTCATTCCGGAAATATTTGTAAGCCATCATCACCATGTGATAGGAGTTCACGGGTTTCCCGTTCTCCTCATTCCACTTCTTAGCTGATACGGCAACTCGCTGGAGATTGCCCCCATTATTTTCGTTAACGGCATTATACATTGACTGGAATTTCCGGGGATTCGTACCCACCCAAGACTGCCCACCGTAGGTGTCAGGGATCGCGTAGCCGTTATTCGGGTCGTCAGCGCCCATCGGTTGGATAGGAGTTTCCATCCCCCCGATGGTTACGGGGTCTGTCGGGCTCTCGGGATTGTGAGTATCGCTGTAACGGAATGCCGGGGTAACCTCTACGGTGAAGTCACTGAACTTCACTGCCACCACGTTTCTGTCGATGCGAACCTCTTGGTTCGGGTACTTTTGTTCCAACCGTCTTTTGACAGCACGAAGCGCGTTCTGTGGACCGTTACGAGAAGTGGCCCATTGACCGTGTTCGTCCGCATCGAGGACGATCATTACATCGATGTCGCAGTCCTCGTCGAGTGGTCCGGTCATCGTCCCTTGCATCACTGAACCGTAGATATGGTCTTCTTCAATCGACAGACCTTCTTCCTTCAAATTGTCAACGACGTTTTCACGTCGCTGCTGCATGTCCTTGGCCTGCTTGTCGGTTATCTGGGCTTCCTCAGCGTATTCTTGATGTGATTCTTCGATTTCACGTTCCGCATCCCTTGATGAGTCACCAACGTCAGAATTATTTGAGTTGGCTGGTGATCGATTACTCCCATCACCACCTTGCTGGTACTCTCCGACAGTTCGGGTGTTACCCATGAGCTACCACCTCGCTGGGGGATGGGGAGAAGGATCCTAACGTCGTTTGCCCGGCCCCCAGAACCGTCTCCTCTACGTCTTGTCTCCACTGGAGATACTGGGATTGTGCAGTACCCATTGGTACGTCTCGCAGGTCGGACTTTCTGATCCACCGTTGACCAGCAGCTGCAACAACTTCCGGCGGCATCTTGGACAGGCCGTCTCTTGCTTGGAGGCCGATGAGTAGTACCCCGTCAACACCGAGTTCGTCGATGACCTCTCGGACATCCTCGTTGAGCTTGTTGATACCGTTCCCCATTTTCCCCCCGAAGTATTGAGCACCGTAGTAGGCGCAGTACGGTAAATCAAGCTCCCGGAGGGTTTCGTAACAAATTGCTCGCTCTTCAGTGGTGTATCCCTTAACAAGCGGGATAATCTGGATCGACGTGGACAGAAGTTTGTCGTGCATCCAGCGAGTTCCGTCCATCATCTTCTTGATATTAGATTTGCGCTGGGCCTTCTCCATATCCCCGTAAACCGGATAGTCCGTAGGGATGTGGAAGTCTGAACCAAAAGCCTGTACGGCATTTCGTTCCCGAGTCCACCGAAGTTCTTTGAGGTCGTCGTCGTGGATGATACCGCCAGTGATTACAGAGAACCGTTCAGGGATATACGTAGTTCGGACCTCGCCACGGTGACGCAGCAGTGTCTCTACGTCAGTTATTTTCATCATGACGGCGTCTGAATATGGGAAGCTATCCATGAATCTCTCGTGGGCCCGCTGTGGTTGAACGCGACGAATGAGTCCTCTCGGCCATTCTGCGCTACCTCGGGATCCCTGGTGTTTTTCATTGGGGATCATTCTTGGATTTAAATCTGGGCTGCTGGTTGACGATAGTTACTACGTCACACGGGAAAATAAACGCTTCGCTGCTCAAGGTATCCTACGAACAAAATAAATTCTCGAAGACGGTCGTTGGAAATCCATTTATTTAGGAGCGGTCACGACAAAGAACGTTACAAGGGGTACTAGATAGCATGGGAAAATCCGTTCATCTAATTCCAGTTGGTTTCGACTTCCAGCGACTTGTTCAACCGATCAGCCAGGGAACGCTCGAAGCAGACGAGGTTTATTTGTTATACTCGTCTCGAAAGTCAAGCGATGAGGAAGCCCAGAAGCTCGCTGAGCGGATGGTTGAACGGCTGGAAGAGACGTTCGGAACGATACTCGGAAAGAAGGTAGAACGGCTCTCAGTCGGGAATATCTTCGAATTTGAAGAAGCGTATCCGCTGGCGTATGAGATGATACAAGATCAAGTAGAACAAGGCAACGAGGTCTGGGTCAATATTTCATCAATGCCGCGTACTATTGCCTTTGCTTTCGCCAGTGCTGCGAATTCTCTTATTATTGAAGAACCGGAACTACGCGACAGCGTCCACACCTATTACGTGTCTCCTGAGGAGTACCTCGTCACTCAAATGATTAAGGAGCTACGAACTGAACGTGAGTTCCTCCAAAACTTGGACGTCAGCGATTCTGAAGTGAAGGAACGCCAGCAGCGTATTAGTGATTTAATTGATGAGATTGACCAAAACGGGGTCACGAAAGGCGCCAAGAAGATGAACGGGGGCATACACGTGGAGTTCCCCACAGTTCCCGCCGCTGATTTACACGATTTTGAGAAGACTGTCCTCCGCTTCCTGTACGACGCCGGTGCTGTAGAATCTACATCCGAACTAGCCAGAGAACTTGCTGCCGAGTTAGACGAAGAGGTAGATGGCGGTTCTTTCAAGAGTAAAGTACAGTACAACGTTCAGAAACTCGAAGAAAAGGGGTTCGTCAACCGACATCAGGTCGGGAATCGAACAGAAACAGCGCTTGGAACTATGGGCGAACTCTGGGTAGAAACCCATCCCAAGTGAAGACCACCTAAAGGAAGGCGCAGTCACTAATCCTCTAACTCAGTTGTATTCCTTGGGTTTTCTCGAAGCGTTGACAACGAAACGTACCGGTGTCCTTGTACGAACGCGACTGTTCGGTTCGAGTCACTGGCTGTCTTGTCATTCTGAACGGCCCGGTTCAGTTTGAGGTCAGGTTTGAGGAACAGGACCTTCTGCGTGTCTCCATACCGCTCTGACCCGTTCTGTCGCATCCTCTTGACCGACTCGAGCAACGACTGCTCCTGGCGGTGGGAGAGTTCGG
>NZ_SGTU01000405.1:0-428 GCF_005435195.1 Halorubrum sp. SP3
ATTGTGGGCCGCGAAAGAGCACGGCGTTGAACGAGTGGTCTATATTTCGTCCACAGCCGTCTACGGCACTCATGATACGCATCCAATTACCGAGGAATCGCCGTTAGACGGTGTCGGTCCATACGGAGACGCAAAGATCGAAGCCGAAAACATCTGTCGAGACTTCCGTCGGATGGGGATGTGCGTCCCGATTATTCGACCAAAGACGTTCATCGGACCACAGCGGCTTGGCGTGTTTCAGGTCCTGTTCGACTGGATCGAGGGTGGGGCGAACATCCCGATGGTCGGGTGGGGAAACAACAAGTATCAATTACTCCACGTTCACGATCTCGTTCGGGCAATCGAGATGATGTTCACGTTGGACGAGAGCGAGGTGAATGACGAGTTCAATGTGGGTGCGACGGAATACGGAACGATGAAAGAAGACT